>NZ_JBFBJZ010000006.1:0-134793 GCF_040686255.1 Kitasatospora sp. NPDC085879
CCCCATCATCACCCTCGACGCCCGACGCCGGGACAGCGCCAAGAGCGCCCTCATCACCCTCGTCGAGCACGCCCTCCTGGCCCGCCTCCGCTAGGAACGGGGTACGGACAGGCCGGACACCCCGGAGGGGGCGCGGAACACCGCGCCCCCTCCGGCGTTTTCACGCCCCCTTGTGCTTCGACCGCCCCGACCGTCCCGGGCGTCCCGGGAGGCTCGGTCCTACTGGTCCGCCTCGTCCGTCCCGGCCGTCTGGTCCGTCTGGTCCGGCACCAGGCCGGCCCGCAGCAGCCCGTAGGTGTAGGCGTCCTCCAGGGCGTGCCAGGAGGCCGCGATGACGTTGTCGGCCACCCCGACGGTGGACCAGGAGGCCACCCCGTCCCCGGACTCCACCAGCACCCGGGTCTTGGAGCCGGTGCCGTGCTCGCCCTCCAGGATGCGGACCTTGTAGTCCACCAGCTCCAGCTTGGCGAGCTGCGGGTAGATCCGCTCCAGCGCGGTGCGCAGCGCCCTGTCCAGCGCGTCGACCGGGCCGTTGCCCTCACCGGTGGCGATCCTGCGCTCGCCCTTGGCCCACAGCTTCACCGTGGCCTCGTTCCCCGGGGTGCCGTCGGCGCGCTGCTCGCTGATGGTCCGCCAGGACTCCAGCGCGAAGAAGCGCTCGCGGCGGCCGCGCACCTCGTCGCGGAGCAGCAACTCGAAGGAGGCGTCGGCGGCCTCGTAGGTGTAGCCCTGGTTCTCCTGCTCCTTGACCTTGGCGACCACCCGGCCGACCAGGTCGCGGTCCTCGGAGAGGTCGTAGCCGAGCTCCTTGCCCTTGAGCTCGACGGAGGCCCGGCCTGCCATGTCGGAGACCAGCATCCGCATGGTGTTGCCGACCAGCTCCGGGTCGATGTGCTGGTAGAGGTCCGGGTCCACCTTGATCGCGGAGGCGTGCAGGCCCGCCTTGTGCGCGAAGGCCGAGAAGCCCACGTAGGGCTGGTGGGTGGAGGGTGCCAGGTTGACCACCTCGGCGATGGCGTGCGAGATCCGGGTCATCTCGGCCAGCCGGCCCTCGGGGAGGACCCGGCGGTCGTACTTGATCTCCAGCGCGCCGACCACCGGGAAGAGGTTGGCGTTGCCGACCCGCTCGCCGTAGCCGTTGGCGGTGCACTGCACGTGGGTCGCGCCGGCGTCCACCGCGGCCAGGGTGTTGGCGACCGCGCAGCCGGTGTCGTCCTGGGCGTGGATGCCGAGCCGGGCGCCGGTCCTCGCGAGCACCTCGGCGACGATCTCGCGGACGCCGGAGGGCAGCATGCCGCCGTTGGTGTCGCAGAGCACCACCACGTCGGCGCCGGCCCGGTGCGCGGTGAAGACCACCGCGAGGGCGTACTCCGGGTTGGCCTTGTAGCCGTCGAAGAAGTGCTCGCAGTCGATGAACACCCGGCGGCCCTGGGCGCGGAGGTGCTCGACGCTGTCGCGGACCATCTCCAGGTTCTCGTCCAGGGTGGTGCGCAGGGCCAGCTCCACGTGGCGGTCGTGCGACTTGGCGACCAGGGTCACCACCGGGGCGCCGGAGTTGACCAGGGCGGCGAGCTGCGGGTCGTCCGCCGCGCGGCCGCCGGCCCGGCGGGTCGCGCCGAAGGCGACCAACTGGGCGTTCTTCAGGTCAAGTTCGGCCGCGGCACGGGCGAAGAACTCGGTGTCGCGGGGGTTGGCGCCGGGCCAGCCGCCCTCGATGAAGCCGACGCCGAACTCGTCCAGGTGCCGGGCGATGGTCAGCTTGTCCGCGACGGTGAGGTTGATGCCCTCGCGCTGGGCGCCGTCGCGCAGCGTCGTGTCGAAGACGTGGAAGCTGTCGTTGGGGTGGCTGCTGGCCTCGGTCATGGCCCTGGGTTCTCCGTTCGGTGGAGTACTGCTGTTGCCGGTGGTGGATCCGGCTCCACTGTCCAGCATCCCGCGCGCTCCCCGGTGTCTCCGAGCTCCTCGTGGGGGCCGGGGCCGGTCGGGGGCAAAACAAAAGACCCCTCGCGGGTGCGAGAGGTCTGCGCGCGGGTCTGGACGCTCGTGGTCGCTCCGCAACGGGGTGGTGCGGGGCGGTCACTGCGGACCGGCGCGCCTGCTGCTAATGATCAGCGGAAGCGAGGACACACTGGCAGTCTGGCACACCGCCCGCATTCCGGCCCGCACCATCCGCATCCCGAGACACCGCTGGTCCGGCGATGGGCGGGGGCGAGACCAGGGACGCATGGTCCGGGTTGCCCGACGTGTACGGCCGTGTGAAATCAGGGGCGCGTGGGGGCACTCCCCCAGCCTTCGGCCGGGAGGTGCCCTCACGCGTCCCTGTTGTGGTGCACCGCTCCCGAAGGATCAGACGATCTTGTGGAGCCAGTTGTGGGTGTCGGGGGCCTGGCCGCCCTGGATGGCGAGGAGGGCCTTGCGGAGCTCCATGGTGGTCGGGCCGGGCTCACCCTTGCCGACCGTCCAGTCGCCGCGGGCGGACTTCACCGACCCGACCGGGGTGATGACGGCGGCGGTACCGCAGGCGAACACCTCGGTGAGGGTGCCGTCGGCGTTGCCCTGCTTCCACTCGTCGGTGGAGATCCGCCGCTCCTCGACCGCGTAGCCGAGGTCGGAGGCGAGCTGCAGCAGCGAGTCGCGGGTGATGCCGGGCAGCAGGGCGCCGGAGAGCTCGGGGGTGACGATCTTCGCGTCCTCGCCCTCGCCGAAGACGAAGTAGAGGTTCATGCCGCCCATCTCCTCGATCCACCGGTGCTCGGCGGCGTCGAGCCAGACGACCTGGTCGCAGCCCTTCTCGGCGGCCTGGGCCTGGGCGATCAGCGAGGCGGCGTAGTTGCCCGCGCACTTGGCGGCGCCGGTGCCGCCCGGAGCCGCGCGGACGTACTCCTCGGAGAGCCAGACGGAGACCGGCTTGATGCCGCCGGGGAAGTAGGCGCCGGCCGGCGAGGCGATGATCATGAAGAGGTAGGAGTTGGCCGGGCGGACGCCCAGGCCGACCTCGGTGGCGAACATGAACGGCCGCAGGTAGAGGCTCTGCTCGGGCTGGTTCGGCACCCAGGCCTGCTCCTGCTGGACGAGCAGCTCGACGGCCTCGACGAAGGTCTCGATCGGCAGCTCGGGCATGGCGAGGCGGCGGGCGGAGGCCCGGAAGCGGGCGGCGTTGGCCTCCGGGCGGAAGGTGGCGATCGAGCCGTCGGCCTGCCGGTAGGCCTTGAGGCCCTCGAAGATCGACTGGCCGTAGTGCAGCGTCATGTTGGCCGGGTCGATCTCCAGCGGCGCGTACGGGGTGAGCTGGGCGTCGTGCCAGCCGAGGCCTTCCGTCCACCGGATGGTGACCATGTGGTCGGTGAAGATCCGGCCGAAGCCGGGGTTGGCCAGCCGGGCCTCGCGCTCCGCGTCGGACAGCGGGTGCGCGGAGGGCTTGAGCTCGAACGTGATGGGCGCCTGGGTGGGCGTACTCATGACTGTCTGTCCTTCACCGTGGGGTTGGTCCGGGCCGCCTCCGCCGGTGAGAGAACGCACGACGGCACGGCCCACTGTCGATACTCGCATCCAGAGGGCCGTGCCGAACAGCCGGTCGGCTGCTGTACTGTGCGGGTTCGGGCCCTCGGGCCGGAACCGTGCTGCTGGTTCCGGCCGCTCAGCCGGATACTCGGGCGGCGATCGCGTCGCCGACCTCGGAGGTGGAGCGGGCGCCGGTGCGCTCGGCCAGGTCGGCCGTGACGGCGGCCTCGACCCGGGCGGCCTCCTCGGTGTAGCCGAGGTGCTCCAGCAGCATGGCGACGGACAGCACGGTGGCGGTCGGGTCGGCCTTGCCCTGGCCGGCGATGTCGGGGGCGGAGCCGTGGACGGGCTCGAACATCGACGGGAACGCGCCGGTGGGGTTGATGTTGCCGGAGGCGGCGAGGCCGATGCCGCCGGTGACGGCCGCGGCGAGGTCGGTCAGGATGTCGCCGAAGAGGTTGTCGGTGACGATCACGTCGAAGCGCTCGGGCTGGGTGACGAAGAAGATGGTCGCCGCGTCGACGTGCAGGTAGTCGGTGGTGACCTCGGGGAACTCCCGGCCGACCTCCTGGAAGATCCGCGTCCACAGGTGGCCGGCGTGGACCAGCACGTTGTTCTTGTGGACGAGGGTGAGCTTCTTGCGCGGTCGGGCCTGGGCGCGGCGGTAGGCGTCGCGGACGACCCGCTCGATGCCGAAGGCGGTGTTGAGGCTGACCTCGGTCGCCACCTCCTGCTCGGTGCCGGCGCGCAGGGTGCCGCCGTTGCCGACGTACGGGCCCTCGGTGCCCTCGCGGACGACCACGAAGTCGATGTCGGGGTCGCCGGCCAGCGGGGACTTCACGCCGGGGAAGAGCTTGCCCGGGCGGAGGTTGATGTGGTGGTCGAAGGCGAAGCGCAGCTTGAGCAGCAGGCCGCGCTCCAGCACGCCGGACGGGACGCTCGGGTCGCCGATCGCACCGAGCAGGATCGCGTCGCGGTCCTTGAGCTCCTCCAGCACGGCGTCCGGCAGGGTCTCGCCGGTGCGGTGGTAGAGACGGGCGCCGAGGTCGTACTCGGTGGTCTCCAGCTTCACGTCGGCGGGCAGGGCGGCGCTGAGCACCTTCAGGCCCTCGGCCACCACTTCCTGGCCGATGCCGTCACCGGGGATCACTGCGAGACGAAGGCTGCGAGACATGCTCAGGACCCTACTCCGCGTCCCAGCCACTGACATCTTGTGTCCAGTATCCGGACATTCGGGGACGGGGCGGCGGCAAAGGGGGGCACGGAGCCGTACCGGACCCCTCCGTTAAAATCCGACAGATCTGCACGGGGAATTCACGGGGGAAAGCACCATGGGGGGAAGGATCGGCAGACGCCGCGCGCTCTGGCTGGCCGGTGGCGCGCTCGCCCTGCCCGCCGTCGGCTGCGGGGCCTGGCTGGGGGTTCGGGAGGATCGGCGGCCCGCACCGGAGCCGTCCGGGCCGACCCGGGTGGCCGGTGCCGCACATCACAGCATCACACAGTCGTTCGTGCACGTCATCGCGCATCCGGACGACAACCTCTACTTCATGAATCCGGATCTCGACCATGCGCTCGCCTCCGGCGCCGCCTGTGTCACGGTCTGCCTCACCGACGGCGAGTCGGACGGCCGGAACGTGCTGCACTCCGAACTCGGCCGGGTCACCCGGGCCGACCGGCCCGCCTACACCCGGGCCCGGATCAACGGACTGACCGCCGCCCTCGCCCTGCTCGCCACCGGCGACGAGAGCAGCCCGTGGGACGTGTCGCTGGTCAGCTACCTGGACGGCCGCACGGTCGAGCAGCACACCCTGCGGGCCGCCCCGCAGGTCCAGCTGATCCTGCTCGCCCTGGTCGAGGCCCGCTCGGTCAGCCTTGCGCGCGCCGAGAGCCTGCGCGGCCTGTGGCTCGGCGAGACCGACACCCTGGACATCCTGCCGCCGGTCCGCAGCGGGCTGCCCCCGGGCGCCGGCTACAGCCGCGAGCAGCTGATCGCCACCCTGCACGCGGTCCTCGACCACTTCCGTCCGACCGTGGTCCGCACGCTGGACCCGAACCCGGACCACTCCCCCAAGCCGTCGAAGGACCCGCACGGCGGCCACGTCTACCTGGACCACCAGGACCACACCTACTCGGCGTACTTCGCGCAGTCCGCGCTGGCCCGGCACTGGGCCGGCGAGCAGGCCAGGAACGGCACCGTCGAGCACTACCTCGGCTATGTGAACGCCGCCCTGCCGCACAACCTCGACCAGGCCGCCGTCGGCCGCAAGGTGCTGGCCCTCAACAGCTACGGCTGGGCCGACAACCGCCGCTGCGGCGACCCGGCCGGCTGCGGCGACCGCAAGGTCGGGGCGGGCGCGCTGCGCAACGGCTGGGCGCAGTCCACGCGCTACCGCGCCCCCGGCAGCGGTGCCTGGCTGGTGTCGCTCGCCGACGGCCGGCTGGCCGCGTTCGGCCTGCTGAACGGCTCGGCGGTGCAGTGGACGCAGTCGAAGCGCGGCTGGGCCGGCCCGCGCCGGATCGCCGGCACCGGGCTGGAGGGCCAGCTGCAGGCCTTCCGGCAGAGTGACGGGCTGATACGCCTGCTCGGGGTGCGCACCCTCCTCCGGTACGCCGCCGCCGAGCACAGACGCGAGATCGTCACCGCCGTACAGACCGGGCCGGAGTCCTTCGGCCCGTGGCAGAGCCTGGGCGCGCCGGACGGCGGGGACCCGGTGCGGTCGATGGAGTTCGGCTACCCGATCGGCCTGGCCCTGTCGGACGGCACCGTGCAGGTCGCCGCCCGCACCTGGGGCGGCACCCTCGCCGTCGGCACTCCGGACGGCCCGTGGACGGCGCTGACGCTGCCGCCGCACGCCGGCGGGCCCGTCCAGGACGGCCTGGGCGCGGTCGTCGACGGCTACGGCAACACGCACCTGTTCGCGCCCGGCCCGCGCACCGTCGTGCACTGGGCCTCGGACGAGCCCGGCGGCCCGCTGCGGCCGGCGGCGCCGACCGGTCTGCCGGTGCCGGCCGGCCCGGTCACCGCGGAGCTCGGCGAGGAGGGCGCCCTGCGGGTGCGCTTCCGGGAGCCGAGGAGCGCCCGGGTGCTCACCGCGGAGCGGGCGCCCGGCTCCGAGGCGTGGAAGGTGGTCGCCGAGTCGACGCCGCCCGGCGGATTCGGACGGGTCGCCACCGCGGCCGGTGCGCTGGCCGTCCGCGACGACCGCGGCCGCACCGCACTGCGCGCCGACGGCCGGGACTGGCAGCACGACGGCCCGCTGCTGGTCCACACCCCCGCCCTGACCGCCGACGGGGAGGGCCGGGTGGTGGCCGCCGCGATCGGCTGCGACGGCCACCTCTACACCGCCCGCCAGCCGGTGCCGGGCGCCCCCTTCGGCGCCTGGAGCCAGGCGGGCTGAGCCGTTGCCTATGCTCGGTGGGCACCCCCCGCGTCCCGGCCGGCCGCCGCATGCCCGCCGGCCGGCCCCGTACGACCCCTTCGGCCCGCCCGGGCCAGGCAGGAGCACCCCGCAGTGAGCCAGCAGACGGCCCCGACCCGCTCGCGCGGCCGCGAGGCGACGGCACCGGACCAGGCCGCGGCGCCGCCCGCCGGACGCGCCCCCGGCCGCGAGGCGGGCGCCGCCCTGCTCGCCGCCGTGCTGTCCATGGCGGCGTTCTGCCTGGCCGCGGCGGTGCGCGGGACGTACCCGTTCGGCGCCCGGTCGCGGGCGGTGAACGACCTCGGCAACCAGTTCGTGCCGTTCCACACCCACCTGTGGGACCTGGTGCACGGCCGGGGCGGCGGCGACCTGCTGTTCAACTGGAACAGCGGTTACGGCTCGCCCTTCCTGGGGGACTTCGTCACCTACCTGACGAACCCGTTCTCCTGGCTGGTCGGGCTCTTCCCCCGGGACGCCGTCAACCTCCCCGTGTTCCTCGTCACCCTGCTGAGCATCGGCCTCGGCTCCGCCACGATGACGGTGCTGCTCGGCCGCCTGGTGCCGGGCAACCCGTGGCTGCGCGCGCTGCTCGCGGTCGGCTACGGGCTCTGCGCCTGGGTGCTGAACGACGGCTCGCCCGATCCGATGTGGATGTGGGGCCTGGTCTCGCTGCCGTCGATCGGCCTGGCCTGCGACTGGTGCCTGCGCGGCCGCCGCTGGGCGCTCGGCACGCTGCTGGTCGCCGTCGCCTGGGCGGGCAACTTCTACACCGCGGCGATGGCGACCATCGCCGCCGGCCTGGTGCTGCTGCTGCGTCTCGCGCTGGCCGGCACCCCGTGGCGGGAGCGGCTGCGCGCGGCCGGCCGGGCGGCCGGGATGCTCACCGTCGGGGTGCTGCTGGCGGCGCCGGCGATGACGGTCTCGCTGAAGGCCAGCAAGGCCTCGCAGCCGGCCCCGCCCGCGACCTACGAGGGCGCGCCGGGCCTCACCGACTACCTGGCTCAGCTGCTGCCCGGCGGGCGCTCGGACCACTCGGTGCCGAACCTGTTCGTCGGCGTGCTCGGCCTGCTGCTGGTGGCCTCGCTGCCGTTCAACCGGAAGGTCCGCCCGGCCGAGCGGATCGGCTGGTACGTCCTGCTGGTGCTGGTCGGGGCGAGCTTCGTCTGGGAGCCGACCATCCTGCTGTGGCACGGGCTGGCGATCCCCAACGGCAGCCCGTACCGGGCGTCGTTCGTGCTGAGCGGGCTGCTGGTGATGGCGGCCTGGGCCTCGCTCGCCCGGCGGCCGGACGTGCGGGCGCTGCTGGGCGGCGCCGGGCTGGTCGCCCTGCTGGCGCTGGCCGGGCACGGGCAGAGCTCGGTCCGCTGGTCGACCTGGATCGAGGTCGGGGCGGGCGGCGCCCTGCTGCTGGGTGCGCTGCTGGCGCTCGCCCGGTGGCGCACGCGCCCGCTCGTGCGCCGGTCGGCGGGCGCGGTGCTGGTGCTCACCGTCTTCGCCGGGGCGGTGCACACCGCGGCCGCGGTGACGGAGATCCGCGACCGGCTGCCGTTCTACCAGCCGCGCACCACGATGTCCGCGCAGTCGCTGGCCGCCGCCGGGGCGCTGCGCGCGGAGGACGACTGGCCGCACAGCCGCACCGACCCGGGCCCGCACGAGTTCGCCAACAACGACCCGCTGCTGCTGGGCGGCCAGGGCGGCTCGTACTACAGCAGCTACCTGCCCGCGGTGACCGCAGGGATGCTGCAGGGGCTCGGCGCCGGCTGGTACATCCAGGGGCGGCACACGCTCAGTCCGGCCGACCCGGTCGGGCGGGCGCTGTTCGGTGTCACCACGTACCTGGACTCCACCGGCGGCCAGGACGGCTTCGCGGTGAAGCACGCCCCGGCGGCTCCGCTGGTCACCGTGCACCCGACGGCGGCCCCGGACACCCGCTCGGTGTGGAGCCGCCAGGAGTCGCTGCTCGGCGCCCGGGTGTACGAGACCCCGGCCCCCGAGTGGACGGCGGGGCCGCGGCCGGTCCGTTCCGCGGGCGGCTGGCGCGTCCCGGCGACGCCGAAGGGCGGCACCTGGACGACCTTCACCGCCGCCTGCACCCCCGGGCGCACCGCCTACCTGTACGCGCCGTGGCTGGGCGGCACGGTGATGGGCGCGGGCGGCAAGTACACCAGTTGGGGCCGGCAGCCGATGACCGCGATGCCGATCCGCGAGCTCGGTCCGGTGCCCGCCGACGGGCGGGTGACCGTCCAGCTGCGGGCTGCGGCCGGGGCGGAGATCCCCGAGCTGCCGCTCGGCTGCCTGGACCGCGCCGCGCTGGACTCCGCGCTGCACGGCCTGCGCGGGGCGACGGAGGTCACCGCGGGCGGGCACACGCTCACCGCCGCGCTGCCGGCCGGGTCCACCGGCACCGCGCTGATCTCGGTGCCGGCCGTGGACGGCTGGCGCTGCTCGGTGGACGGCGGTCCGGCGAGGGCCCCCCGGTCGGTGCTCGGCATGATGGGCGTCGACCTGGGCACGGGCGCCTCCGAGATCTCCTGCGGCTACCGCCCGCCGGGTCTGCTGCCGGGTCTGGCGGCGAGCGGAGCGGCCGCGGCGGTGCTGCTGGGCGTGGTGCTGCTCACGCGGCTGCGGCGCCGGAACGGCCGGGCGGCCGACGGCGGACCGGTACCATCTGTGTGAAATCAGACAGGCAGGGTTGAGGGGTCCGTGCTTTCGGCCGCCGACTGCGTCGAGGCCGGAGGTGGACTGGTGCGGCTGTCCGTGGTGGTGCCCTGTTACAACGAGGAGGCGGTGGTCGAGCTCTTCGACACCGCGATCCGCGCGAGCCTGGACGCCCTGCCCGTCGAGTACGAGCTCTGCTACGTCGACGACGGCAGCGCGGACGGCACCCTGGAGCGGCTGCGCAAGATCGCCGCGGAGTACCCCGACACCACCCGCTACGTCTCCTTCAGCCGGAACTTCGGCAAGGAGGCGGGCATGCTCGCCGGTCTGCGCGAGGCGACCGGTGACGCGGTGGTCCTGATGGACGCCGACCTGCAGCACCCGCCGGAGCTGATCGAGCGGATGCTGGAGCTGTACGACCGCGGCCACGACCAGGTGATCGCGCGCCGCACCCGGGAGGGCGACCGCCCCGTCCGCTCGGCGGTCAGCCGGCTCTACTACCGGCTCGTCAACCGCTGGGTGGACGTCGAACTCCAGGACGGCGTCGGCGACTTCCGTCTGCTGTCGCGGGCGGCGGTGGACGCGCTGCTGTCGCTGCCGGAGTACAACCGGTTCTCCAAGGGCCTGTTCTCCTGGATCGGCTTCGACACCGTCACCTTCGACTACGAGAACGTGGCCCGCGAGGCCGGCGAGACCAAGTGGCGGTTCGGCGCCCTGCTCAACTACGGCATGGACGGCCTGATCTCGTTCAACAACCGGCCGCTGCGGATCGCCATCTACCTGGGCCTGGCGCTGGTCGGCGTCGCGGCTCTGTACGCGGCGTGGATCACCGGCGTGGCCCTGGTGGACGGTGTGGACTCCCCCGGCTACGTCACCCTGATCGTGGCCATCGTGGGTCTGGGCGGCCTGCAGATGGTGATGCTCGGTCTGATCGGCGAGTACATCGGCCGGATCTACTACGAGACCAAGCGGCGGCCGCACTTCCTGGTCAAGGAGACCAATGTGCCGCGGGCCGCGTTCCGCGCCGAGAGCCACCGCGCCGGGGAGCCGGTGTGAGGCAGCAGCTGTGGCAGGTCGTCAGGTTCGGCCTGGTCGGTGTCGTCAACACGGGCACCTTCTACCTGCTGTACCTGGCGTTCCACCCGTACCTGCCGTACTTCGCGGCGTTCAGCGCGGCGTTCTTCCTGAGCATGGTCGGCTCGTTCTTCCTGAACACGTACTTCACCTACCGCACCCGGCCGACCTTGCGGAAGTTCCTGCTCTTCCCGCTGCCGAACATCACCAACTACCTGGTGCAGAGCGGCGGCGTGTTCGCGCTGGTGGAGTGGGTGCGGGTGGACGACCGGATCGCGCCGCTGCTGGCTGCGGCGGTCGCGATCCCGATCACCTTCGTGCTGTCGCGGATGGTGCTGACGGGGCGGGGCCCGGGCCCCGCCGCCGGGTCAGCGCAGGGTGACGACCTCGGCCCGGCGCCCGTCCGGGTTGAGGTGGTGGAGCAGTAGCAGCCGGGCCGCACCGTCCGCCCGGGCCACCCGCAGGACGCTGCCCGGGTGTTCCGGAACGGCGAGGGCGGCCGGGCCGTCCGTGCCGTCGGTGCCGTCACGGACGTCCAGTGCGGGGTGCAGCACGTCCAGGGCCAGGGTCGGCCGGCCGCCGGTGAGGCCGATCGAGCCGAGCGCGTCCTGCTCGCTCGGCGCGCCCGGCAGCACCTGGCCCGTCCACAGCGCGTAGTGGACGGTGCTCGCGCCGGGCTTCAGCCCCGGCAGCACGGAGAGCCGGACGGGCAGCACCAGCGCGTCGCCGTCGAGCAGGCCGGTGTCGGTGTCGCCCCAGCGGGCGTTCAGCGGCTGGACGTCCAGCTCCTTGCCGGTGCGGGCGTCCCGGGTGCGGGCCACCAGGACGTCGCTGCCGCGCAGGCGGTCGGCGGCGACGATCGCGTCCGTCCTGCCGTCGCCGTCGGTGTCCAGCGAGGCGCGCACCCCGAACATGCCGACCGGGCTCGCGGCCGGGCCCCACAGTGCGGCGGCCAGGTAGAGGGTGCCCTCGGCGAGCGGGTCGCCGTGCGCCGGGGCGTCGCTGGCCGCGCCCGCGTACCGCAGGTTGGCGGCGCGCTCGCCGGGCCGCTCCACGCAGATGTCGTCCGCGTCGCCGCCGTCCGCGCAGTCCGGCCAGCGGGCGGCGTCGCCGCCGTACACGAAGGCGCTGAGCAGGCCGGCGCCGTCGGTGGCCGAGGCGGCCGAGCCGGCCAGCGCGAGCATGGTCGCGCCGGCCCGGCCGGCGGCGAGCTGCGGCCCGGCGGTGTACTGCGAGGCGGCCCGGGGGGCGGCGAACAGCGGCACCCGCAGCTGCGGCACCTCGGCGCCGACCGGGGTCAGCAGCAGCCGGCCGGAGAGCTCGCCGCGGTAGCTGCGGGCACGGCCGGCCTGGACGAGGTCGAGGGTCGGGTCGGGGGCGCGGTCGAGGCTGCCCGGCACCCGCAGGGTGACGGTGACCCGGGCGGTGCCGCCGGGCTCGACGGTGACCTGCGCCGGGCTGATCCCGAAGGAGGCGCCGGGCAGCTCGGTCGCGGCGGCGTAGCCGGTGGCGTAGGTGAGCGGGGCGTCGCCGTGGTTGCGGATCTCCACCTGGCGTTCGAGCGCGAGGGGCCCGGTGACCTCGACCGGGCCGAAGGAGAGGCCGACCGCGCCGTCGACCGCGCCCTCGCCCGCCGCGTAGGCGACCGCCGGGGTGGTGACGGCGCCGTCCACCCGGGCCCGGCCGGCGCCGGTGCGCTCCGGCCCGTGCACGGGGCTGTCCGGGTCGGCGGCGAGCCGGGTGTCGACGGCCGTGTTCATCAGCGCGGCCTTGATCTCGGCGACCGGCCAGTCGGGGTGGGCGGCCCGGGCGAGGGCGGCGAGGCCGGAGGCGTGCGGGGCGGCCATCGAGGTGCCGTCCTCGCGCATGCCGCCGCTGCCGCTGCCCGCCTTGGCCGACCAGATTGTCTCGCCGGGGGCCGCGAGGTCGGGCTTGACGATGCCCGGCTCCCCGATGCCGCGGGAGGTGAACGGGGTGAGGGTGTCGGTGCGCTCCGGCCGGTCCTGGGAGACCGCGCCGTGCAGGGTGTTGCCGGGGGCGGCCAGCTGTACCCGGACGGGGCCGTCGGCCATCGCCGCGGTGAGCCGCTCGGCGTCGCTGCGGGCCAGCAGAACGGCGGGGATCCGGTCGTCGCCGGCGATCTCGGCGAGCGACTCGCCGTCCGCGGCGAACAGCGTGCCGACCGCGCCGGCGTCGGCGGCGTGGTCGGCACGCGGGGCGGAGCCGCAGGCCCGGTCGGCGTCCTTGCTGCGCCAGCCGAGGACGGCGATCCTGCCCTTGAGCCGGGCGGCGTCGGCCGCACTGAAGGCGGTGCAGCCGTCCTCCTGGTCGGCGGGCCGCGCGAGGTCGGCGGTGACGTCCCGGGTGGACCAGCCGGTGTACTCGGCGCTCCAGTGGCCGGGGACGACCCCCGCGGCCGACTCGGGGGCGAGCACCCGGATGCCGTCCCCGTCCCCGTGCGCGTCGACGGAGGCGGCGACGGTGAGCACCCGGGCGGCGGTGCCGGGGCTGCCGCCGATCCCGTACAGGTCGCCCTCGTTGCCGGCCGAGGCGACCACCACGGTGCCCAGCGCGGAGAGCCGGTCGGCGGCCAGCGAGTCGGCGTCGTCGGGGCTGCCGAAGGCGCTGCCGAGCGAGAGGTTGACCACGTCGAGTCGGTCGGAGAGGTCGCCGTCGCCGTTCGGGTCGGCGGCCAGGTCGAAGGCCTGGGCGAGCTGGTCGGTGGAGCCGTCGCAGCCGAAGACGCGCAGCGCGTACAGGGCGGCGCCGGGGGCGGCACCGGGGCCGACGGCGAACGCGGCCGGGTCGAGGCCGGCCCGGTAGGGGCCGCGGTAGGGCTTGCCGTCCTTGGTGACGCCGAGGCCGGCGGCGGTGCCGGCGACATGGGTGCCGTGGCCGTTGGCGGCGCAGTCGATCGGGTTGGCGTCCGGGTGCGGGACGGGCTGGTGGTGCGGGGAGGACGGGTCCGGGTTGTAGTCGTCGCCGACCAGGTCGCGGCCGCCGATCACCTTGGCGTTCGGGAAGAGCGCGGCGGGGGCGGGCTTGGCGCCGTCGACGGCGGCGAACGCCTCGGGGGTGCCGGGGCCGCCGAAGTCGGCGTGGGTGTAGTCGATGCCGGAGTCGACGATGCCGATCCGCACGCCGGCGCCGGTGTTGCCGCTCGGCCCGGACCAGACCTCGGGGGCGCCGGTCAGCGGGACGGAGTGGGCGTTGGCCCGCCGCTTGAGGGTCACCGGGTGGACGGCGCGCACCCCGGGCAGCGCGGCGAGGGCCGGCAGCGCGCCGGCCGGCACGGTGACGGCGACGCCGCTGAGCAGTGTCCGGGTGCGGTAGACCACCTGCGCCCCGGGGACGGCCCGGCGGACGCCGTCCGCCAGCCGGTCGACGGCCTGCGCGGCGCGGGCCCGCTGTTCGGCGCCGGCCGCGGCCGCGGCGGCCCGGACGGCGTCCGGGGAGCGCCGCTGCCGCCGGGCGTCGGTGGCGGCCCGCTGCCAGGCGGGCGCCACGGCCTCGGTGCCGAGTTCGAGCAGGACGGTCACCGGGCGGCCGGGCGGGGTGGGGGCCCGCCCGGCCTCGGGTGAGGCCCAGGCGGCGGGGGCGGCGAAGGTGACGAGGGCGAGCGCGAGAGCTGCGGACGTACGCACGGGAGCGGTCTCCCCGGCAGGGGTGGCCTGATCGTGCGGCCGCCCGCACCGCGCGGACGTCGATCCCCCTCCAGACGCCCCAAATTAGGATCATCGCGCCGGGTGGGGCGAGCCGTTTCGCTCGTCGGGGCCGACTGTGCACTCGACCGGGTGACGGTGCGTCAGTCTTTCGGCCCAATCGGGCGTCAGCCCAGGTGGTGGCCCGTCACCCCGCCGTTGTCGCGGCGGTCCAGGGAGCGCTGCAGGGCGTCGGCGGCGAAGCGCGGCGTCTGCTCGGTGCGCCGGCGGCGGCGCGGGGCACGGGGGGCGGGGGCGGTGGGGGCGGGGGCGGTGTGGGGCATACCGGCTCCTTGGTGCGTGCGCCCGCAACAGGGCGCGAAGAACGGGGGAGGGTGGGTACGCCGGGCAGGGATCGCCTGCCGATGCGCGTACAGGCGCACACGGGCCGACACCCTGGGCTTGCAGGGGTGGCTCACCGTATGGCCCTTTCACGGTACGACGCCGGGCCCGGGATGTCTGCACGAATAGTTGGATTTCCTAGTATCTGAGACGCGAACGCCGGCTAACACGGTGTCCGGGCCCCGGAAAACGCCCGGGCCCGGACCGCCGTGGCGGTCCGGGCCCAGGTCACAGCCTTGACGGAGGCTCAGCCGAGGTTCACCGCGCGGGCGAACTTGGCGCCGATCTCCGCGGCGATGGCGTTCAGCACGTCCTGCGAGATCTCGCTGTCGACGGTGATCGAGGCGAGCGCGCCGGAGCCGTCCCGGGCGACCTGCATGCCGGCGATGTTGATGCCGGCGTCGCCGAGGATGCGGCCGAGGGTGCCGACCACGCCGGGGCGGTCCTCGTAGGTGAAGAAGGCCATGTGGTCGGTGAGCGCCACGTCCACGTCGAAGCCGTCGACGCCGACGATCTTCTGGGTCTGCTTCGGACCGGAGAGCGTGCCCGAGATGGCCACCTCCTCGCCGTTGGCCAGGGTGCCGCGGACGGTGATGACGTTGCGGTGCTCGGGCGACTCGCTGGAGGTCGTCAGCCGGACCTCCACACCGCGCTCCTGGGCGAACAGCGGGGCGTTGACGTAGGACACCGTCTCCGCCACCACGTCCTCGAACACACCCTTCAGGGCGGAGAGTTCGAGCACCTTGACGTCGTGCTGGGTGATCTCGCCGCGGACCTCGACGTCGAGACGGACGGCCACCTCGCCGGCCAGCGCGGTGAAGATCCGGCCGAGCTTCTCGGCGAGCGGCAGGCCCGGGCGGACGTCCTCGGCGATGACACCGCCCTGGACGTTGACCGCGTCCGGCACCAGTTCGCCGGCGAGCGCGAGGCGCACCGACCTGGCGACGGCGATGCCGGCCTTCTCCTGGGCCTCGTCGGTGGAGGCGCCCAGGTGCGGGGTGGCGACCACGTTGTCGAAGGCGAACAGCGGCGAGTCGGTGCACGGCTCCTTGGCGTACACGTCCAGGCCGGCGCCGGCCACCCGGCCGTCGCGCAGGGCGCTCGCGAGCGCGGCCTCGTCGACGATGCCGCCGCGGGCGGCGTTGACGATGCGCACGGTCGGCTTGACCTTGTGCAGCGCCTCGTCGCCGATCAGGCCGATCGTCTCGGGGGTCTTCGGGAGGTGGACGGTGATGAAGTCCGACACCTCCAGCAGCTCCTCGAGCGAGACCAGCTTGACGCCCATCTGGGCCGCGCGGGCGGCCTGGATGTAGGGGTCGTACGCGACGATCTTCATGCCGAAGGCCGACATGCGCTGCGCGACCAGGACACCGATGCGGCCGAGGCCGACGACGCCGAGCACCTTCTCGGAGAGCTCGACGCCGGTGTACTTGTTGCGCTTCCACTCGCCCTGCTTGAGCGCGGCGTTGGCCGGCGCGATGTGCCGGGCGCTGGCGATCAGCAGACCGCAGGCGAGCTCGGCGGCGGTGACGATGTTGGAGGTCGGCGCGTTCACGACCATCACGCCGGCCTTGGTGGCGGCGGAGACGTCGACGTTGTCCAGGCCGACACCTGCGCGGGCGACGACCTTCAGCCGCTTCGCCGCGGTCAGCGCCTCCGCGTCCACCTTGGTGGCGGAGCGGATGAGGATCGCGTCCACGTCGGTGATGGCGGTCAGCAGCTCGGTGCGGTCCGCGCCGTTGCAGTGGCGGATCTCGAAGTCGGGGCCAAGGGCGTCGACGGTGGCGGGCGACAGCTCTTCGGCGATGAGTACTACGGATTTGCTCACGACAGTGTGTCCTTAACTGTCCGGTTCGCCCCGGCACGAAGGTGGCGTGACCAGCGGGGGAAAGTGGCATGCCGCGTAGCTAGACGCACGACGCTGTGGGCCTGACGCGCACTCGGAAGTGTATCGGCGGGCTAATGGCCGGGCTGCTCCCGTCCGGAGAAATCACCCGGACGGGAACAGCCGACTTGTACAAGGGGGATGGACCCCCGGAGGTGCTTACGCCTCCTCGTCGACCCAGCTCATCAGCTTGCGCAGCTTCTTGCCGGTGGTCTCCAGCAGGTGGTCGGCGTCGGCGTTCTTGTACTCGTTGTACTTCGGCAGGCCGGCCTTGTACTCGGCGATCCAGGTGTTGGCGAAGGTGCCGTCCTGGATCTCCGTGAGGACCTTCTTCATCTCGGCCTTGGTGTCGGCGGTGATGATGCGGGGGCCGGTCACGTAGTCGCCCCACTCGGCGGTCTCGGAGACCGACCAGCGCATCTTCTCCAGGCCGCCCTCGTACATCAGGTCGACGATGAGCTTCAGCTCGTGCAGGCACTCGAAGTAGGCGATCTCCGGCTGGTAGCCGGCCTCGACCAGGGTCTCGAAACCGGCCTTGACCAGGGCGGCGGTGCCACCGCAGAGGACGGCCTGCTCACCGAACAGGTCGGTCTCGGTCTCCTCGGTGAAGGTGGTCTTGATGACGCCGGCCTTGGTGCCGCCGATGCCCTTGGCGTAGGACAGGGCCAGCGCGAAGCCGTTGCCGGTGGCGTCCTGCTCGACGGCCACGATGCACGGGACGCCGCGGCCCTCCTCGTACTGGCGGCGGACCAGGTGGCCCGGGCCCTTCGGGGCGACCATGCAGACGTCGACGTCCGCCGGGGGCTTGATGAAGCCGAAGCGGATGTTCAGGCCGTGGCCGAAGAACAGGGCGTCGCCCGCCTTCAGGTTCGGCGCGATGGACTCCTCGTAGACGTCGGCCTGGATCGGGTCCGGCACGAGGATCATGATGACGTCGGCCTCGGCGGCGGCCTCGGCCGGAGTCACGACGCGCAGGCCGGCCTCCTCCGCGACGGCCTTGGACTTCGAGCCCTCCTTCAGGCCGACCCGGACGTCCACGCCCGAGTCGCGCAGCGACAGCGCGTGGGCGTGGCCCTGGCTGCCGTAGCCGATCACCGCGACCTTGCGGCCCTGGATGATGGACAGGTCGGCGTCGTCTTCGTAGAACAGCTCGGCCACGGGGGCACATCTCCTTGCAGTGATGGTGATGCCGGGTGGTGCGTTCTCCACCGTAGGTGACCCGGCGGGGGTTCGGGGGCGGTGCTTCAGGGGGTGAGACAGCCCTGCTACGCGCTGCGGTCGAGGGCGCGCAGCGAGCGGTCGGTGATCGATCGGGCGCCCCGCCCGATGGCCACCAGACCGGACTGCACGAGCTCCTTGACGCCGTACGGCTCCAGCATGCGCAGCATGGCCTCCAGCTTGTCGGAGCTGCCGGTGGCCTCGATGGTCACCGCGTCCGGCGAGACGTCGACCGTCTTGGCGCGGAAGAGCTGGACGATCTCGACGATCTGCGAGCGGGACTCGGCGTCCGCGCGGACCTTGACCAGGACCAGCTCGCGCTGGACGGCCTGGCTCTGGTCGAGCTCGACGATCTTTATCACGTTGACCAGCTTGTTGAGCTGCTTGGTCACCTGCTCCAGCGGCAGGTCCTCGACGTTGACCACGATGGTCATCCGGGAGATGTCCGGGTGCTCGGTCGGGCCGACGGCGAGGGAGTCGATGTTGAAGCCCCGACGGGAGAACAGCGAGGCGATCCGGGCGAGGACGCCGGGCTTGTTCTCGACCAGGACGGAGAGGGTGTGCTTGGACATGGTGGTCATGGACTCTCTATCGGTTGGTCGGGGCCGTCAGTCGAGGTCGTCGCCGAAGTCGGGGCGGACGCCCCGGGCGAACAGGATCTCGTCGTTGCTGGTGCCGGCGGCCACCATCGGCCAGACCATGGCGTCCTGGTGGACGATGAAGTCGATGACGACCGGGCGGTCGTTGATCTCCATCGCCTGCTTGATCACGGCGTCGAGGTCCTCCGGGCGCTCGCAGCGCAGTCCGACGCAGCCCATCGCCTCGGAGAGCAGCACGAAGTCCGGGATCCGGGTGCCCTGGGCCGGCGGCTCCTTGCCGTCGTGCTCCGGGCCGGCGTGCAGCACGGTGTTGGAGTAGCGCTGGTTGTAGAACAGCGTCTGCCACTGGCGGACCATGCCGAGCGAGCCGTTGTTGATGACCGCGACCTTGATCGGGATGTTGTTCAGGGCGCAGGTGACGAGCTCCTGATTGGTCATCTGGAAGCAGCCGTCGCCGTCGATCGCCCAGACCGCGGTGTCGGGCTTGCCGGCCTTGGCGCCCATGGCGGCCGGAACGGCGTAGCCCATGGTGCCCGCGCCGCCGGAGTTGAGCCAGGTGGCCGGCTTCTCGAACCGGATGAACTGGCTGGCCCACATCTGGTGCTGGCCGACGCCGGCCGCGTAGATGGCGTCCGGACCGACCAACTGGCCGATCCGCTCGATGACCTGCTGGGGGGACAGCTCGCCGGTGGGGGCGGGCTCGTAGCCGAGCGGGTAGGTGCGCTTCCACTCGTCGAGCTTGGCCCACCAGTCCGCGTAGTCGCCCTTGTGGCCGGCGTCGTACTCGGCCTGGACGGCGACGATCAGGTCGGCGATGACCTCGCGGGCGTCGCCGACGATCGGGACGTCGGCGGGGCGGTTCTTGCCGATCTCGGCGGGGTCGATGTCGGCGTGCACGACCTTGGCGTTGGGGGCGAAGCTGTCCAGCCTGCCGGTGACGCGGTCGTCGAAGCGGGCGCCCAGGGTGAAGAGCAGGTCGGCCTTCTGCAGGGCGGTGACGGCCGGCACCGAGCCGTGCATGCCGGGCATGCCCAGGTGCTGCGGGTGGCTGTCGGGGAAGACGCCGATCGCCATCAGGGTGGTGACGACCGGGGCGCCGGTCAGCTCGGCGAGGATGCGCAGCTCGGCGCTGGCGCTGGCCTTGAGCACGCCGCCGCCGACGTAGAGCACCGGCCGCTTGGCGTTGACGAGCATCCGCGCGGCCTCGCGGATCTGCTTGGCGTGCGGCTTGGTGACCGGGCGGTAGCCGGGCAGCGAGGTCTCGACCGGCCAGCGGAAGGTGGTGGTGGCCTGCAGGGCGTCCTTGGCGACGTCGACGAGGACCGGGCCGGGGCGGCCGGTGGCGGCGATGTGGAAGGCCTCGGCGATGACCCGGGGGATCTCGGCCGGGTCGGTCACCAGGAAGTTGTGCTTGGTGATCGGCATGGTGATGCCGCAGATGTCCGCCTCCTGGAAGGCGTCGGTGCCGATCGCCTTGGAGGCGACCTGGCCGGTGATCGCGACGATCGGGACGGAGTCCATGTAGGCGTCGGCGATCGGGGTGACCAGGTTGGTGGCGCCGGGGCCGGAGGTGGCCATGCAGACGCCGACGCGGCCGGTGGCCTGCGCGTAGCCGGTGGCCGCGTGGCCGGCGCCCTGCTCGTGGCGGACCAGGATGTGGCGGACCTTGGTGGAGTCCATCAGCGGGTCGTACGCCGGGAGGATCGCGCCACCGGGGATACCGAAGACGGTGTCGGCCCCTACGGCCTCGAGGGAGCGGATGAGCGACTGCGCTCCGGTCATCGTCTCGACGGTGGTCTGCTGACCCGGAGCGTGGGCTGCCGGGGTGTCCCCGCGGCGGGGGGATGCGGCGTGCTCAGTCATCTGCCTGTCTCTTCTCGGGTTCTGCCGGCCCGGGCAGTTGAGGGTCCTGCCGTGCGTCGGACCGGTAAGCCGGCTCTGCCCCAATCGTCCCGATTTACGGTGCTTGGGGCCAGTGGTCTTGCAGGGGTGGAACAGTTCGCGTGCAACAAAAAACCCCTCGTGCCCAGGGCATGCGAGGGGTGGCGCGTCGGCCTGTCTGAAGTGGAGCACACGGGCCCACTCAGCCGACGCGCCCGCCAAGTACGAGAATTCGGGTGCGCATGGCACCGACCTTCCTCCCCCGCGGCAGGGGGTGTCAAGCTGGTGGGACGGAGGTCTCACCATGCGGACCCCCGGACGGACCCCCCACGGCGTGGCGTTCCGGCAGGTCGGAGGGGGTGTGCCGGGGAACCGCCCGGCCCTGGGCCGCCTCGGCGCGGCCACCCGGTCGGACGTCCGCGGCGAGGTGCGGGCGGCGCCCCGCCGACGGCCCGGCAGGCCGCGGCACCGGGTAGGAACGGCGGGCCAGCGCCCGGCGCAGCCGCGGCTCGTCCAGCGGCGGGGCGAAGGCCGGGCCCTGGGCCTGCCGGCAGCCCAGCTCCTGCAGCACGGCGACCTGCCGGGGGTGGTCCACGCCCTCGGCGGCGGTCACCAGGCCGAGGTCCCGGCCGAGCCGCAGCGCGTGCCCGACCAGGGCCCGGGCGAGGGCCGAGTCGGCGACCTCCTGGACGAGGCTGCGGTCGAGCCCGAGGGTGTCCAGCGGCAGCCGGGCGAGCGCGCCGAGCGAACCGCCGCCCGCGCCGAAGCCGCCGACCGCGGTGGACACGCCGAGCCGGCGGAGCGCGGCGAGCCGCCGGGCCACATCCTCGGCGGTGCGGTCCGGGCCGGTTCTGGCCAGCTCGACCACCAGCTGGTCGGCGGGCAGGCCGGTCTCGCGCAGGACGCCGGCCACCGTCTCGTACAGACCGGGGGCGCAGATCCGCTCGGCGGTGAGCCGGATCCGGACGGGGACCGAGCCGGCCCGGTCGCGGCGGCGGGCCGCGGCGGCGGCGACCGCCTCCTGGAGCAGCCAGCGGGCGAAGCGGGCGGCCGCGTCGCCGTGCTCGGCGGTGCGCAGGAACTCGGACGGGGTGAGCAGCAGCCCCTGGGCGGAGCGCCAGCGGGGCTGGGCGTCGACGCCGACCACCACGCCGGTGGCGAGGTCCACGACGGGCTGGTGGAGCAGGGTGAAGCCGCCCTCGCGGACGGCGGTGCGCAGCCGGGCCTCCAGCTCGCCACGGCGCTCGACCTCGGCCCGCATGCCGGGCCGGTAGAGCACCACCCGGCCCTTGCCCTGGGACTTGGCGCGGTACATCGCGAGGTCGGCGTTGCGCATCAGCTCGTCGGTGGCGGCCTTCGGGTCGGCGCCCCGGCCCGCCCGGTCGGAGCCCTGCTCGGGGCCCTGGTCGGAGTGCCGGCCGGGTGCCTGGTCGGAGCGCTGGCCGGAGTCTCGATGGGGGCGGCGGTCGGGGGCGGCGAAGGCGATGCCGATGCTGGCGGCGACGCCGAGTTCGACGCCGCCGATCCAGTAGGGCTCGGAGAGCGCGGCACGGACCCGCTCGGCGAGGTCGCGGACCCGGTCCGGGCCGAGCCGGCCGCGGACCAGCACCGCGAACTCGTCGCCGCCGAAGCGGGCCACGGTGTCGCCGGCCCGCACCGCGCGGCGCAGCCGGCCGGCCGCCTGGACGAGCAGCTCGTCGCCGGCCTGGTGGCCGACGCTGTCGTTGACCGCCTTGAAGCCGTCCAGGTCGAGGAAGAGGACGGCGACGCCGTCCCGGTCGCCGGCGCGCCGGCCGCCGTCCTCCGCGCCGCCTCCACCGAGGGCCGCGACGAGCCGCTGGACGAACAGCGCCCGGTTGGGCAGGTCGGTGAGCGGGTCGTGGAAGGCGTTGTGCTGGAGCTGGGCCTGGAGGGCGACCCGTTCGGTGACGTCGCGGCTGTTGAGGATGAGCCCGTCGCGGTGCCGGTTGAGGGTGGACTCCACGTGCAGCCACTCGCCGGTGCCGGAGCGGATGCGGCACTCGACCCGGGCGGAGGGCTCGGTGCTCTCGGCGAGGCCGGGCAGGTGGCCGCGGGCGAGGAAGCGGCGGACATCGCGGAGCACCCGCCCGACGTCGTCGGGGTGCACCAGGTCGAGCAGGTTGCCGCCGACGAGTTCCTCCGGGTCCCGGGAGTAGACGCCGAGGGCGGCGGGGCTGACGTAGGAGAGCACGCCGTCGGCGGCGGCGATCATGATGACGTCGCTGGAGCCCTGGACCAGGGAGCGGAAGTGCGCCTCCTTGTGGGCGAGCTCCTGGGCGAGGGAGAGGTTGTCGAGCAGCATCACGCCCTGCCGGACGATCAGGGCGAGGCCGACCGTGCAGGCGGCGGCGAGCACCACCCGGTCGACCGGGTGGTCGTCGCCGAGGGCGTTGTTGAGGATGCCGGCGGTGCAGACGGCGGCCGCGGCGTACGGGGTGAGGGCGCTGAAGGTGGAGGCGACCCGGCGGCGGGGCACACCGCCCGCGGAGGGGTGCTCGCGGGAGGAGCGGCGGGCGTCCGGGGACCACGGCGCCCAGGCGAGCAGCAGGCTGCCGGCGAACCAGCCGGCGTCGAGCAGTTCGCCCGAGTGGTAGCTGCTGCGCAGCTCCGGCGAGGTGAACAGGGCGTCGCAGACCACGGTCACGGCGAGGGCGAGCATCGCGGTGTGGACGGCGGCCCGGTTGCCGTCCCGCCGCCGGAAGCGCAGGCCGACGACCAGGCTGACCAGCAGGATGTCCATCACCGGGTAGGCGAGGGCGAGCGCGACCTCCATCGGGTCGCCGGACTGGCCCTGGGCGGTGCGGCCGAGGGCGAGGCTCCAGCTGAGGGTGAACAGCGAGCCGGCGACCAGCCAGCCGTCGAGCAGCAGGCAGAACCAGCCGGCCGGGGTGCGGGGGCGCTGGGCGAGCACCAGCAGGCCGGTGATGGCGAGCGGGGCGAAGAGCAGGAAGGCGTAGTCGGCGGGCGAGTCCTGCGGCACTGGGGTCTTCAGCACCACCTCGTACCAGCCCCAGGCGCCGTTGCCGAAGGCCACCACGGCGGAGGCGAGGCCGAAGAGCAGCCAGGCCGAGCGGGCGGGGCCGCCGCCGCGGAGGCTGTGCGCGAGGCAGGAGAGGGCGGCCGCGGCCGCGGCCGCGGCGAGGCCGAAGTCACCCATGACGAGGGAGACCTCGCGGGAGCCACCCCAGCCGACGGCGGCGCCGGTGGTGTATCCGGCGCAGAGCAGGGTGAGCAGGGCGGCCGGGACGCCGATGCGGCCGGTGTACCCGGCGCGGCGGCGGCACGGGGCGTTCTCCGTGACCGGCGTGACCGGCGTGGGCGGCGCAGACGCTGCGGACTCGGCGGGCGCTGCGGTCGTGGCTGCGGCGGGGGTCGCGGCGGGCAGCACCGCATCGGTGGAGTTCACTCGACATCTCCCCCTCCGGCCCGGGGCTCGTCCGCTCCCGGACCTCGGCTGTGCGGCGGCACGGCTCGCGATCTGACGCCTCGTCAACATCATGTCGCGGGGGGCCCGTTCCGCCGTGCCGTACCGGTGTTCCCACGCGGGACACTACACCACTGCCGTCACGCAACGGCACGTGCATTCAACTTAGAGTAATGATCGGAGGGGCTGTGGAGGCGCTGGTCCAGTCCTTCCCGCGGGTGTCGGCGGCGCACTGCCGAGAGGCGCGCGCTTGCTTGCGCCCCTCGCGCCCCCCGTTCGGCTCAAGCGACCGTCAGACGGCGTTCTCGGCCTCGAAGAGCCGCAGCCGGTGGGCGACCGCCGCCGCCTCGCCGCGGCCGCTCACCCCGAGCTTGGCGAGGATGTTGGAGACGTGCACGCTGGCGGTCTTCGGCGAGATGTACAGCTCCTCGGCGATCTGCCGGTTCGTGCGGCCCAGGGTGAGCAGCCGCAGGACGTCCCGCTCGCGCGGGGTGAGGCCGAGCGCGGGCTCGTCGGCGGCCGGCTCGTCGGCGCGCCGGCCGGACGTGCTCTCCGCGGTCAGCCGGGCGCGCTCGGCCAGGTGCGCGGCCTCCTCCTGCAGGAAGCGGTCGCCGCTGGCGCGGGCCGTGTCGGCGGCCTCCTTGAGCAGCGCGCGGGCCTCGTCCCGGCCGCCCGCCGCGGCCGCGCTCTCGGCGGCCCGCAGCAGGGCCAGCGCCAGCGGGCCCGGCAGGCCGACCGGCCGCAGCTCGGCGATCGCGGCGGCCCAGTGCTCACGGGGGTCCTCGCCGCGGGCCCGGGCGAGTTCGCCGTCCAGCAGCCGGGCCCAGGCCCGGTGCAGCGGGACGAGCGGGTCGAGCCGGGCGGCGGTCTCGGCGATCCGCCTCAGCACGACCGGCCGGCCGAGGTCGGCGGCGGGCAGGCCGCGCGAGTCGGCCTCCGCGCCGGCGCCGTGCGCGAGCAGCGGCAGCAGCAGCGCCTCGTGTCCGGCCGTGAGCTCGATGTCGAGCACGGCGAGCAGCTCGGCCCGGGCGTCGAGCGGCCGGCCCTGCCGGGTGTGGATCCGGACGGCCAGCATCGCGGACGGCAGGACGTTCTGCGGCTGGCGGGCGAGGTCGGCGGCGCGGGCCCGGCGGTTGAGCTCGGCGGCCCGGTCCAGGTCGCCCGCGAGGAAGCGCAGCTCGCCGCGGAGCCGGTCGAGGAACTCGTGGTACGGGTCGAGCGGCGGCCCGTACTCCCAGGAGTCCAGGGTCGCGGCGGCCTCGGCGCAGCGGCCGAGGGCGGTGAGCGCCTCCACCAGGTTGCCGGTGAGGCAGCCGCCGGCGGTGCCGAGCAGCCCGGTGCTCCCGGCCACCTGGAGGCCTTCGCGGGAGCACTCCAGGGCCTCCTCGGAGCGGCCGAGGCTCTGCAGCATGCAGGACAGGTTGTTGAGGCCGCGGCAGAGCACGTCGGCGGTGCCCAGTTCGCGGGCGCGGTCGATGGCGTCCCGCAGCAGGGCGATCGCGCGGTCCGGCTCGCCGAACTCGCCGTAGAGGCCGGCGAGGGTGATCCGGGCGTGCTGCTCGACCGCGTCGGCGCCGACCCGGCGGGCGATGTCGGCGGCCTGCTCGGCGACGGCCATGTGCTCCCGGCCCGGGTTGCCGAGCATGCCCTGGGCGGCGTCCATGGCGAGCACCTCGGCCTGCACGGCGGACGGCCCGAGTCCGGAGACCAGCCGGTAGGCGTACTGGATCTCGCCGCCGTCGGGCCGCTCCAGGTGGCCGCAGGTCTTGGCGAGCTGCACCCGGAACCAGGCGGCGCGGGCCGGGTCGGTGTCCTCGTCGAGCCGTGCGAGGGCCTGCTTGACGAGGCCGATCGCGCGGTCCCAGTCGCCGCTGCGGCGGGCCGCGACGACCGCCTCGGCCAGCACGTCGACGAGTTGCAGGCCGGCGCAGTCCTGCTCGTGCCGGTCGCCGGCGCAGCCGCAGGAGGGGTAGGTCTCGGCCCGGTCGTGGGGGCGGACGGGCGTGCTGCGGACGGTCTCCGGCACCTCGTCCCAGAGTTCGAGGACGCGCTCCAGCATGCGCAGCTGCTCGGCGAAGGCGTTGCGGCGGTGGGCCTGCAGGGCGGCGTCCAGGGCGGTGGGCAGCGCCCGGTCCGGTTCGTGCGCGTGGTACCAGTAGTCGGCCAGCCGGGCGTCGAGCGCCTCGCCTCGGACGAGGCCGGGCTCGGCCGCCAGGACGGCGGCGAAGCGGCGGTTGATGCGGTGCCGCTCGCCGGGCAGCAGGTCGTCGGAGACCGCCTCGCGGACGAGGGCGTGCCGGAAGCAGTAGCCGTCGCCGTCGGTGTCGGGCCGCAGCACGCCGGCGCCGACGGCGGTGCGCAGCGCCTCGATGAGCGCTTCCTCGGGGTCGTCGAGGACGGCGGCGAGCAGGTCGTGCTCGACCCTGGTACCGCCCTCGGCGGCGAGCCGCAGCACCTGCTGGGCCTCGTCGGGCAGGGTCTCCACGCGGACGAGCAGGATGTCGCGGAGGCTGTCGGGGATGCCGACGGTGCATCCCTCGCGCTGGGCGGCGGCGAGCTGCTCGACGAAGAACGGGTTGCCCTCGGCCCGCCGGTGGATGCGGTCGACCAGGACCCGGTCGGGGGTCGGGGTGCCGAGGATGCCGGCCAGCTGGGCGGCGGTCTCGGCGGGGCCGAAGCGCTCCAGGTCGATCCGCCGGACGGTGCGCAGCCGCTCGAGTTCGGCGAGGTAGGGCCGGAGCGGGTGGCGCCGGTGCAGGTCGTCGCTGCGGTAGGTGGCGACCACGAGCACCCGGGCGCGGTGCAGGGTGCGGATCAGGTAGGCGAGCAGGTCCCGGGTGGAGCGGTCGGACCAGTGCAGGTCCTCGACCACCAGGACGAGGGTGCGGTCCTCGGCGAGGCGCTCGACCAGGCGCGCGGTGTGGTCGAACAGCCGGGCGCGGCCGAACTCGTCGTTGGGGCCGGCGTCGGCCTCGCCGAACTCGGGCAGCAGGCGGGCCAGGTGCCCCTCCATGCCGGCCGCTGCCTCTTCGAAGGCCGGGCCGAGCTCGCTGTGCAGCCGGCGCAGGGCGGTGGCCAGCGGGCCGTACGGCAGGCCCTCGGCGCCGACCTCCAGGCAGCCGCCGACCGCGGCGACGGCCGGTGCGGCGACGCCGTGCAGGAACTCCTCGACGAGCCGGGTCTTGCCGATACCGGCCTCGCCGCCGACCAGCACGGCCCGTGGTTCGCCCGCGGCGGCGCGGGCCAGCGCGGCATGGAGGAACTCGCTCTCGCGGCCGCGGCCGACCATGACAGGGCTGACCGAAATCTGCTCCATGCTGGCGAGCATGGCACAGGATTCGGACACGAACTGAGATGCGGTCCCAGGGAGTGGACGGCCGAGAGGGAGGACGCCACGGGCGTCCTCCCCGGTCGGCTCCGCGGCGCCGCGGGCCATCAGCATCCGGCCGGTCCGGCGGTGCGCAGCGGCGCCGCCGGGGCGTGCCGCAGGCTCCGGGCGAACCGGCGCAGTCTGCCGGCCTGCGGTCCGCCGGCCCGTGCGGCCTCGTGGGCCAGCCGCTCCAGTCCGGCACGGTGCTCGAGTTCCCGCTGGCGCTGCAGGAAGAGCTCGTACTCCATCACGGCGGTTCACCTCGTTCTGTCCCGGTCCTCTGTGGTTCTGCTACCGAGACTCCGCCGTGAGGGGTGGGGGGCACATCGGGAGGCTGCCGGATCTTCCGGGGGCGGCGGGCTCAGACGCCGGGTGCCGGGGACGGAGAAGGCCCGTGTCCGCCCCTTAGTCGGGGCGGGCACGGGCCTGCTGCCGGTCTGAGGTACCTCAGACCGGGCGGCGGGGGCCTCAGGCGCCGAGGCGCTCCAGGATGAGGTCCTTGGCACGGGCGGCGTCGGCCTGGCCACGGGTGGCCTTCATGACGGCGCCGACCAGGGCGCCGACGGCCTGCACCTTGCCGTCGCGGATCTTCGCGGCGACGTCCGGGTTGTCGGCGATCGCCTGGTCGACGGCGGCGCCGAGCGCGGAGTCGTCGGAGACCACGGCGAGGCCGCGCTTCGCGACGACCTCGTCCGGCTCGCCCTCGCCGGCCAGCACGCCCTCGATGACCTGGCGGGCGAGCTTGTCGTTGAGCTTGCCCTCGGCGACCAGCGCGCAGACCCGGGCGACCTGGGCCGGGGTGATCGGCTGCTCGGAGAGCTCGGTGCCGGCCTCGTTGGCGCGGCGGGCGAGCTCGCCCAGCCACCACTTGCGGGCCTGGTCGGCGGGGGCGCCGGCGGCCACGGTCTCCAGGATCGGCTCGACCGCGCCGGCGTTCAGCACGGCCTGCATGTCCTGGTCGGACAGGCCCCACTCGGCCTGCAGCCGGGCCCGGCGGACGCGGGGCAGCTCGGGCAGCGAGGCCCGCAGCTCCTCGACCCACTCCCGGGAGGGGGCGATCGGCACCAGGTCGGGCTCGGGGAAGTAGCGGTAGTCCTCCGCCTCCTCCTTGATCCGGCCCGAGGTGGTGCTGCCGTTGTCCTCGTGGAAGTGGCGGGTCTCCTGGACGATGGTGCCGCCGTCGGCGAGGACGGTGGCGTGCCGCTGGATCTCGAACCGGGCGGCCCGCTCGACGCTGCGCAGCGAGTTGACGTTCTTGGTCTCGCTGCGGGTGCCGAACTTCTCCCGGCCGATCGGGCGCAGCGACAGGTTGACGTCGCAGCGCATCTGGCCCTTGTCCATCCGGGCCTCGGAGACGCCGAGGGTACGGATGAGCTCGCGCAGCTCGGTGACGTAGGCCTTGGCGACCTCGGGGGCGCGGGCGCCGGCGCCGACGATCGGCTTGGTGACGATCTCGATCAGCGGGATGCCGGCCCGGTTGTAGTCGAGCAGCGAGTACTCGGCGCCGTGGATGCGGCCGGTGGCACCGCCGATGTGGGTCGACTTGCCGGTGTCCTCCTCCATGTGGGCGCGCTCGATGTCCACGCGGAAGACCTCGCCGTCCTCCAGCTGCACGTCGAGGTAGCCGTTGAAGGCGATCGGCTCGTCGTACTGGGAGGTCTGGAAGTTCTTCGGCATGTCCGGGTAGAAGTAGTTCTTCCGGGCGAACCGGCACCACTCGGCGATCTCGCAGTTGAGGGCGAGGCCGATGCGGATCGCCGACTCCACGCCGACCGCGTTGACGACCGGCAGCGAGCCGGGCAGGCCGAGGCAGGTGGGGCAGGTCTGCGTGTTGGGCTCGGCACCGAGTTCGGTCGAGCACCCGCAGAACATCTTGGTCCTGGTACCCAGCTCGACGTGGACCTCAAGGCCCATCACCGGGTCGTACGAGGCCAGCGCGTCCTCGTAGGAGACCAGACTGATGACGCTCACAGCGTTTCCTTCACTTCTTCTTCGAGGTCCGTCAGCCGAGCAGCACGTCGTCGTCGCCGAGCTGGCGGAGCTCGCGGACGAGGAGCGCGGTGCCGGTGATCAGGGCGGCGGCGCCGACCAGGGCGTTGATCAGCTTGAGCGTGTCGTTGTCGGTCTTGGCCTTCTTGACGTCCTTGTAGATCGTGATCGCCCCGAACGCGCTGGTGCCGATGGACAGCCACAGGCCGGGCTTCGAGTGCTTGAAGCCCTTGGCCTTCTCGATCCTGCTCACAGTGCCGGTGCCTCCTCCAGCAGGGAGTGTCCCCACTTCTCGATGAGAGCGGCCTCGACGGCGCCGCCCACGCGGTACAGGCGGTCGTCCGCCATCGCGGGGGCGATGATCTGCAGGCCGACCGGGAGATTGTCCTCCGGGGCCAGGCCGCAGGGCAGCGACATGGCCGCGTTGCCCGCCAGGTTCGACGGGATGGTGCACAGATCTGCCAGGTACATCGCCATCGGGTCGTCGGCGCGCTCGCCGATCGGGAAGGCGGTGGTCGGCGTGGTCGGGGAGACCAGCACGTCGACCCCGGCGAAGGCGGCGTCGAAGTCGCGCGAGATGAGCGTGCGGACCTTCTGCGCCGAGCCGTAGTAGGCGTCGTAGTAGCCCGAGGAGAGGGCGTAGGTGCCGAGCATGATCCGGCGCTTCACCTCGGGGCCGAAGCCGGCCTCGCGGGTGAGGGCGGTGACCTCCTCGGCGCCGCGGCTGCCGTCGTCGCCGACGCGCAGGCCGTAGCGCATGGCGTCGAAGCGGGCCAGGTTGGAGGAGGCCTCGCTGGGCGCGATCAGGTAGTACGCGGGCAGCGCCAGGGTGAACGACGGGCAGGAGACCTCGACGACCTCGGCACCGAGCTCGCGGAGCAGTTCCACGGACTCGTTGAAGCGCTGCATCACGCCGGCCTGGTAGCCCTCGCCGGCGAACTCCTTGACGACGCCGATCCGCATGCCGCGGATGTCGCGCATCCGGGCGGCCTCGACGACGGCCGGCACCGGCGCGGCGATGGAGGTGGAGTCCAGCGGGTCGTAGCCGGCGATGGCCTCGTGCAGCAGGGCCGCGTCCAGCACGGTGCGGGCGCAGGGGCCGCCCTGGTCGAGCGAGGAGGAGAAGGCGACCAGGCCGTAGCGGGAGACCGCGCCGTAGGTCGGCTTCACGCCGACGGTGCCGGTGACGGCGCCGGGCTGGCGGATCGAGCCGCCGGTGTCGGTGCCGATGGCCAGCGGGGCCTCGAAGGCGGCCAGCGCGGCCGCGGAGCCGCCGCCGGAGCCGCCGGGGATCCGGGTGAGGTCCCACGGGTTGCCGGTCGGGCCGTAGGCGGAGTTCTCGGTGGAGGAGCCCATCGCGAACTCGTCCATGTTGGTCTTGCCGAGGATGACCACGCCCGCGTCCTTCAGACGGGACGTCAGGGTGGCGTCGTACGGCGGGATCCAGCCTTCGAGGATCTTCGAGCCGCAGGTGGTCGGGACGCCGTTCGTGGTGAAGACGTCCTTGAGCGCGAGCGGGACGCCGGCCAGCGGGCCGAGCTCCTCGCCGCGGGCACGCCTGTCGTCGACCGCGCGGGCGGCCTTCAGCGCGCCCTCGGTGTCGACGTGCAGGAAGGCGTTGACCTTCTTGTCGACGGCGTTGATGCGGTCCAGGTGGGCCTGGGCGACCTCGACGGCCGACACCTCGCCCTTGGCGACCGCGGCGGCGGTCTCCGCAGCGGTGAACTTGATCAGTTCGGTCATCGCTCAGTCCTCCCCGAGGATCTGGGGCACACGGAAACGCTGCTCCTCGGAGGCCGGGGCGCCGGACAGCGCCTGCTCCGGGGCGAGCGACGGCCGCACCTCGTCGGCGCGCATGACGTTGGTCAGCGGCAGCGGGTGGGAGGTCGGCGGGACGTCCTGTCCGGCGACCTCGGAAACGCGGGCGACCGCGCCGATGATCACGTCGAGCTGCTCGGCGAAGTGGTCCAGCTCTTCGGCCTGCAATTCGAGACGCGACAGCCGAGCGAGGTGGGCGACCTCCTCGCGCGTGATGCCAGGCATGCAGCGATCCTCAGGTTCGGGTTCGGGTGAGACCGGGGGCTTGCCCGTCCTCTTGGTCTAGGGACACATCCTATGGCGCGCACGGCCGGGCCCCGCGACGCACGGGCCCGGGCGCACCGCGAGAAGCCGTGCGCCCCCGTTTCCGCGAGGTCAGGAGGGCCCGGAGGCGAGCGGGCGACGACCAGCCCGTCAGAGAGCCATCGAGGACGCGTCGGTGGGCTCGTCGGCCCCGCCGTTCAGGCGGTCGAGGTCGATGGTCTCGGCCGGGGACGGCGTCTCGGTCGGCACCGGCGCGCCGAACTCCTTGAGCTCCACCCGGCCGCTCTCCTCGCCGCCGGTGCGCTCCATCCGCAGCGGGTACGGCCGGCCCCGGGTGGCCACGGTGAGCGTGCTGGTGCCGCCCTCGGCGGTCCCGGTGACGGTGACCGCGGGGGTGCCGTCCACGGTGACCGGTTTCCCGACCGCCAGGGCGGCCGGGGTCTGCTCGGCGAGGGTGCTGCCCAGGGCGTCCAGGTCGCAGACGGTGCCGATCTCGGAGAAGTCGGTGTTGTCGGTGGTGGTCTTCAGGTACTTCTCGCCGACCAGCTGCTCGGCGGCGGCCCCGCCGTGGGCGCGCCAGAACACCTCGTCCGGCTTGACCCACAGCTGGGTGCCCAGCTTGACCAGGCGGAACGTTCCCTGGCCGCTGAGGCCCATGGTGCCCGCGCAGTTGCCGGCGGTGTCGGCGGAGAGGTCGAAGGTGACGGTCTGCCCCTGGCTGCTGCCGCGGCCGGTGATCCGCACCGATCCGGCCTCCTTGAGCGCCGCCACCGAGCGCTGCACGATCTCCTGGGCGGGCAGCGCCGCCACGCCGTTCTCCGGCTCCGCGGAGGCCGCCGACGCGGCGGTGGAGGACCGGGCCGCAGTGGCGCCGCCGGAGCCGGGGACCGCGCCCGGCGCCCCTCCCCCGGTGCCGGCGCAGGCCGCGGCGCCGGTCAGCAGGACGAGCCCGGCCAGGACGGCGGCCGTCCGCTGCTCGCTCACGGCTCTCTCCTTCGACGGTCCGGTGTGTGCTCAGAGGGTCACACTCAACCGGAACCACCGCATCCGCAACAAGGGCCGCCTGCGAAGGAACCCGCACCGCCCGCCACCGCGGGCCCGGCAGGATCGCCCCGCCGCCCCGTCGGGGCCCGAGGTCGCCGCCCGCCGCCGGGCGGGCTACTGCTGGGTCGTCGGGGCGGGCAGCGGCGTCGTGGGCGCGGGCAGCTCGGCCTGGGCCGCGACGGTGGGCAGCGAGCGGGGCTGCGGGACGGGCGGGGCCAGCGGCTGCTGCTGCGGCGCGAGCCGCTCGACCCGGGCGGTGCCGGTCTGCCGGACCATCAGCCAGGCGGTGGCCTGGTCGGCGGGCAGCGCCGCGGAGACCAGCCAGCCCTGGACGGCGTCCACGCCCATGCTGTGCAGCCGCTCCCAGGTCTCGTCGTCCTCGACGCCCTCGGCGACGACGGTCAGCCCCAGCGAGTGCGCGAGCTCGACCGAGCAGCGGACCACCGCGGCGTCGTGGTCGTCGGCGACCATCCGGGAGACGAACGAGCGGTCGATCTTCAGCTCGCCCACCGGAAGGCTGCGCAGCCGGGCCATCGAGGAGTGCCCGGTGCCGAAGTCGTCCAGGGACATGCCGACGCCGTAGCGGCGCAGTTCGGCCAGGGTGTCGGCGGCGCGCCGCGAGTCGTCGAGCAGCAGCCGCTCGGTGATCTCCAGCTGGAGGGCGTGCGCGGGCACCCGGTGCCGGGTGAGATGGCCGGCGACCCGGGTGGCGAAGCCCGGGTTGAGGACGTCCCGCGGGGAGACGTTGACGGCGACCGGCACCTGCAGGCCCTGGTCGCGCCAGGCGGCGAGCTGGCCGACCGCCGCCTCCAGCACGTAGTCGGTGAGCCGCGGCATCAGGCCGCTGGACTCGGCGAGGCCGATGAACTCGTCCGGGGGGACGCGGCCCTGGCCGGGTCGCTCCCAGCGCAGCAGCGCCTCCAGGCCGACCACCCGGCCGTCGAAGGCGACCTTCGGCTGGTAGTGCAGCTGCACCTCGCCGGTCTCCAGGGCGCGCCGCAGGTCGCCGAGCAGGCCGATCCGGTACGGGGTGTCGGTGTCCTGGGCCTCGTGGTAGACCTCGACGCCGCTGCGGCCGCGCTGGGCGTGGCCCATGGCGACGTCGGCGCGGCGCAGAAGCGATTCGGCGTCCCGGGCGTGCGCCGGGTAGACGCAGACGCCGGCGCTGGCCTCCAGGACGAGCAGCAGGCCGTCCAGCCGGATCGGGGCGGCCAGTTCGGCGATCAGCGCCTTGGCGATCCGCTCCAGGGTCTCCGGGCGGCCGACGCCGGGCAGCAGGACGGCGAACTCGTCGCCGCCCATCCGGGCGACCACGGGCCGGCCGCCGCGGTGCAGCGGGGTGGGCAGCGCCGCGGCCACCTCGTCGGTGTGGTCGGGCGCGGTCGACTGCCGGGAGTGGCCGGTGCGCAGCGCCCGGTGGAGCCGGCGGGCGATGTGCACCAGCAGCCGGTCGCCGGCGGTGTGGCCGAGCGCGTCGTTGAGCGACCGGAAACGGTCGAGGTCGAGCAGCACGACGCCGACGCTGTAGGCCTCCTCGCCGTCGTGCCGGGCGATGGCGTCCTGGGCGGCGAGGAGCAGGGCCTGACGGTTCGGCAGGTCGGTGAGCGGGTCGGTGAGCTGGTCGCGCGCCCGGTCCCGGGCGATCCGCCAGGCGGCGACCAGCACCGCGAGCGGGACGGCGAACAGCGGCAGCAGCTCCGGTTCGTACCGGTAGACCAGCACGGCCAGCGGGATGAGCGGCGCGGCCCCGGCCAGCAGCACGCCGAGCAGCAGGACCGCCCCTGCCACCCCCTGCGGCGGGCGTGTGGGCGCACCGCCGGTCGTACGATCCATATGCCCTGTCCTCCGTCGGGCCCGCCCCGTCAGGCCGCCTTACGGTGAGGCACCGTGCGGTGCCGGTGGACGTCAGGTATCGGGGCGCCCCACGAGCGGCGGCCGAAGCCGCCGCCACTCACCCCTGCTGACACTCTGTTGCGCCAAGGGTAAGCCGGAGTCCGCCGACAGGGCGGACTTTCGGACAACCCTGGGCGCGCCACCGGCAGACCGATGCCGGACAGTGACACAATGCCCGATTTCCGACCGGTACACCCCGTGACGCGGTGTCAGGACGATAACAGGATCGGGCCGTCAGCCCTCGGCGGGCTCCTCGACGGGCTCCTCGGCCGCCGGCGCGGACTCCTCCGCCGTGTCCAGGCCGAGGTGGGCCCGGGCGGCGTCGGCGCCCCGCTCCAGCAGGACGGCGAACCCGGCGTCGTCCAGGACGGGCACGCCCAGCTGGACGGCCTTGTCGTACTTGGAACCGGGGTTGTCGCCGACCACCACGAAGTGCGTCTTCTTGGAGACCGAGCCGGTCACCTTGGCGCCGCGCGAGGTCAGCGCCTCCTTGGCGCCGTCCCGGGTGTGGCCGGCGAGGGTGCCGGTGACCACCACCGTCAGGCCCTCCAGCGGCCGCTCGCCCTCCTCCTCGGTGCCGGCCTCGGTGAACCGCACACCGGCGGCCCGCCACTTCTCCAGGATCTCCCGGTGCCACTCCTCGGCGTGCCACTCCTTGACGGCGCGGGCGATGATCGGGCCGACGCCCTCGGCGGCGGCCAGCTCCTCCTCGGTGGCCTCGAAGATCCGGTCCAGGTCGCGGAACTCGCGGGCCAGCGCCTGGGCGGCGACCGGGCCGACATGGCGGATCGACAGGCCGTTCAGGTACCGCCACAGCGGGCGGTCGGTTGCCGCGGCGAGGTTCTCCAGCAGGGCGGCCAGCGACTTCTTCGGCTCGCCCTTGGTGGTGGCGAAGAAGGTCACCACCTTCTCCTTGCCGGTGCGGTCGTCCGGCTTGGGCATGCCGGTCTTGGGGTCGCGCACCAGCACCTTGATCGGTAGCAGCTGGTCCTCGGACAGGCCGAAGATGTCCCCCTCGTTCTTGACAGGCGGCTCGGCGGGCTCCAGCGGCTGGGTGAGCGCGGTGGCGGCGACGTAGCCGAGGCCCTCGATGTCCAGCGACTCGCGGCCGCCGAGGTACGCCAGGCGCTCGCGCACCTGGGCGGGGCAGTACCGGGCGTTGGGGCAGCGCAGGTCGATGTCGCCCTCGGACATCGGGCGCAGTTCGGTGCCGCACTCGTGGCAGTGCGTCGGCATCACGAACTCCTGCTCGGTGCCGTCCCGCAGGTCCTCGACCGGGCCGAGGATCTCCGGGATGACGTCGCCGGCCTTGCGCAGCACCACGGTGTCGCCGAGCAGCACGCCCTTGGCCTTGACGACCTGCTGGTTGTGCAGGGTGGCGTACTGCACCATCGAGCCGGCCACCTTCACCGGCTCGGCCAGCACCGCGTACGGGGTGGCCCGGCCGGTGCGGCCGATGCCGACCTTGATGCTGGCCAGCTTGGCGGTGACCTCCTCCGGCGGGTACTTCCAGGCGATCGCCCAGCGCGGGGACTTCGAGGTGGCGCCGAGCCGGCCCTGCAGGGCGATCTCGTCGACCTTGACGACCACGCCGTCGATCTCGTGCTCGACGGAGTGCCGCTGCTCGCCGTACTGCTTGACGAAGGCGCGGACCTCGTCGAGGGTGCCGACCACCCGGTTGTGCCGGGCGGTGGGCAGGCCCCACGCGCGCAGCAGGTCGTAGGCGTGCGACTGGCAGTCGATGTCGAAGCCGACCCGGGCGCCGATGCCGTGCACCACCATGTGCAGCGGGCGGGAGGCGGTGACGTGCGGGTCCTTCTGGCGGAGCGAGCCGGCCGCGGCGTTCCGCGGGTTCATGAACAGCCGGATCAGCGCGTGCGGACGCCGGCCCTCCTTGGCACGCTCCTCGTTCTCCTGCCGGCGGCGCTCGTTCTCGGCGGCGAACGAGGCGTTCAGCGCCTCGAAGGCCTCGGTCGGGAAGTACACCTCGCCGCGGATCTCGACCAGCTCGGGGATGTCCTCGCCCTGCAGCTGGTGCGGGATCTCCTTGATGGTGCGGACGTTGGGGGTGATGTCCTCGCCGACCCGGCCGTCGCCGCGGGTGGCGGCCTGGACGAGCCGGCCGTTCTCGTAGGTGAGGTTGACGGCCAGGCCGTCCACCTTCAGCTCGCACAGGTAGTGGTAGTCGACGCCGTCGAGTTCGCGGGCGACGCGCTCGGCCCAGGCGGCGAGCTCCTCGTCGTCCATCGCGTTGTCGAGGCTGAGCAGGCGCTCCCGGTGCTCGACCGATGCGAACAGCTCGGTGACCGCGCCGCCCACCTTCTGGGTGGGCGACTCGGGGGTGCGCAGCACCGGGTGCCCGGCCTCGATCGCCTCCAACTCGCGCATCAGGGCGTCGAACTCGGCGTCGCTGACGACCGGCGCGTCCTGCTCGTAGTAGCGGACGCGGTGGTCCTCGATCTCGGCCGCCAGCTCCGCGTGCCGCCTCCGGACCTCCGCGGGAACGTCCTCCCAGCCCTCGACCGCCGCCACCGTGCGCCTCCTACCGTCTCACTCCGGGTTGTCCACCAGGCTCTGTGCCGCCCTGACGCTGTGCGACAGCGCCCGGCGCGCGTACGCGGGGGACGCCCCCGCCAGCCCGCAGGTCGGTGTCACGACCACGCGCCGGGCCAGCAGCTCCGGGCCCAGGCCGAGCCGCTTCCACAGCGTCCTGACACCCTGGACACTACCGGCCGGGTCGGACACCACCCGGTCGGTGGAGGGCACGACACCGGCGAGGATCACCGTGCCCGCCTCGACGGCCTCGCCGAGGTCGTCGTCCTCACGCTCCGTCAGCAGCGAGAAGTCCAGCGACACTCCGGCAACGCCGGCCCGGCGCAGCAGCGGCAGCGGCACGCCGGGGGCGCAGCTGTGCACGACGACGGGGACGTCCAGGGCGCGGATCACCGAACGCAGCGCCTCCTCGGCGACCTGGCGGTCCACCGAGCGCAGCCGCTGGAAGCCGCTGGCGGTCTTCACCGCGCCGGCCAGCACGGCGGGCAGCGAGGGCTCGTCCAGTTGGAGCACCGGCTGTGCGCCGGGCATCCGACGGCGGACGTCCGCGAGGTGGCGGCGCAGGCCCTCGGTGAGCGACTCGGCGATGTCCCGGCAGGCGCCGGGGTCGGCCAGTGCCTTCTCGCCGTGCCTGAGCTCGATCGAGGCGGCGAGGGTCCACGGGCCGACGGCCTGCAGCTTGAGCGGGCCCCGGTAGTCCTGGGTGAACTCCTCCAGGGCGTCCAGGTCCTCGCCGAGCCAGGAGTGGGCGCGCCGGGTGTCGCGGCCGGGCCGGTCGGCGAACCGCCAGCCGCTCGGCTCGACCTGCGCGAACAACTCGGTCAGCAGGCCGGCCCCGCGGCCGATCATGTCGGCGCCGGGCCCACGGGCCGGCAGCTCCGGCAGGTGGGGCAGCCGCTCCAGGGCGCCGACCGCCGTCCGGGCCGCCTCGCGGGCGTCGGTGCCGGGCATCGACCCGACACCCGTGGCGGCGCCGGACAGCTCGGGGAAGGGGAATTCAGTGCTCACACCGCCCGAGCCTAGTCAGCCCGGGCGGCCCCTGCGGCTACCGGCCCGGGCGGACGGTGATCTCGGTGAGTTCGGCGTCCCGCGGGAGGTCGATCGCGGTGAGGATCGCGGTGGCGACCGACTCGGGGGCGATCCACTGCGCGGGGTCGTACTCGCGGCCCTCCTGGCGGTGCACCTTCTCCTGCATCGCGGTGGCGGTGCGGCCGGGGTAGACGGTGGTGACCCGGACGCCGTTGCCGTGCTCCTCGGCGCGCAGCGCGTCGGCGAGCGCCCGGACGGCGAACTTGCTGGCCGCGTAGGCGCTCCAGTCGGCGTCCGCGCGCAGCCCGGCGCCGGAGTTGACGAAGACCACGTGGCCGCGGGCCAGTCGCAGCGACGGCAGCAGCAGCCGGGTGATCTCGGCGGGCGCGACCGCGTTGACGTTCAGCTGCTCCTGCCAGGCCTTGACCGGGAGGTCGCCGACCCGACCGAGCTCGACCACGCCGGCGATGTGCAGCAGCGAGTCGAGTTCGACGGGCAGGCTCTGGTGGCCGAACGCCCAGGAGAGCTTCGCCGGGTCGGCGAGGTCGCCGACCAGGGTGGCGGCGCCGGGGTGGCGCCCGCGCAGCTCGGCGGCGCGCCGGGCGTCGCGGGCCAGCAGCAGGACGTCCTCGCCGCGGGCGAGCAGCTTCTCGGCGACGACGGCGCCGATGCCGGAGCCGGCGCCGGTGATCAGGTGGGTTCCCATGGGGGCGGTCCTATCGGCCGAGGCGGTCGAGGGCGGCGAAGGCCTCGGCCGGGGTGGTGGCGAACACGACGAGCTCGTCCAGCGGACGCGGCAGGAAGCCCTCGGTCTCCATCCGCTCCAGCTGGGTGCGCAGGCCCGCGTAGAAGCCCTCGGTGTCGAGGAACACCACCGGCTTGTCGTGCAGCGCGTGCTTCTTGAGCTCCAGCACCTCGGTGACCTCGTCCAGGGTGCCGAGCCCGCCGACCAGGACGACCACGGCGTCCGCCCGCTCCAGCAGCTGGGCCTTGCGGACGGCCAGGTCGGGTGCGGTGACGAGCTCGTCCGCGCCCTCGTAGGCCTTGTGCGCGAGCAGTTCGACGGAGATGCCGACGAGCCGGCCGCCTGCCTCCTTCACGCCGTCGGCCAGCAGGCCCATCAGGCCGGCGTGCGAACCGCCCCAGACCAGGGTGTGGCCGCGCTCGCCGAGCAGCCGGGCGAAGTCGGCGGCGGGTGCGGTGTAGCGCTCGTCGAGCGAGTACGCGGAGCAGAAGACGGTGATGTTCATAGGGCCCCAGGTCTACCACGGGCGGACGATCGGCTTCACCGCGATTCCGGGCGCCGGACCGCGCCCGGGCGGCGCTCAGACGGTGACGGGGCGGCGCTCGGTGGCGGCGATGGTCGCCGAGCCGACCACCCGGGTGCCGTCGTAGAGCACCACGGCCTGGCCGGGGGCGATGCCGCGGGCCGGGGCGTCCAGCCGGACGCGCAGCACCTCGCCGTCGAGCTCGGCGGTGACGGGCACCTCCTCGCCGTGCGCGCGCAGCTGCGCGGTGTACCGGCCCTCCCCCGCTGCGGGCTCGCCGCACCAGCGCGGCTTGACGGCGGTCAGCGCCAGCACGTCCAGGCCCTCGGCCGGCCCGACGGTGACGGTGTTGGTCACCGGCGAGATGTCCAGCACGTACCGCGGCTTGCCGTCCGCGGCGGGGCGGCCGATCCGCAGGCCCTTGCGCTGGCCGATGGTGAAGCCGTACGCGCCCTCGTGCTCGCCCAGCTTGGTGCCGTCGGTGTCCACGATGTCGCCGGTGGCGGTGCCGAGGTGCTTGGCCAGGAAGCCCTGGGTGTCGCCGTCGGCGATGAAGCAGATGTCGTGGCTGTCCGGCTTCTTCGCCACGGCCAGCCCGCGGCGCTCGGCCTCCAGCCGGATCTCGTCCTTGGTGGTGTCGCCGAGCGGGAACAGCGAGTGCGCCAGCTGGTCGGCGTCCAGCACCCCGAGGACGTACGACTGGTCCTTCGCGGCGTCCACCGCGCGGTGCAGCTCGCGGCCGCCCTGGGGGAGGTCGACGATCCGGGCGTAGTGGCCGGTGCAGACCGCGTCGAAGCCGAGGGCGACCGCCTTGTCCAGCAGCGCGGCGAACTTGATCTTCTCGTTGCAGCGCAGGCAGGGGTTGGGGGTGCGGCCCGCCGCGTACTCGGCGACGAAGTCGTCGATGACGTCCTCGCGGAAGCGCTCGGCGAGGTCCCAGACGTAGAACGGGATGCCGATGACGTCCGCGGCACGGCGGGCGTCGCGGGAGTCCTCGATGGTGCAGCAGCCGCGGGCGCCGGTCCGGAACGACTGCGGGTTCGACGACAGCGCCAGGTGCACGCCGGTCACGTCGTGGCCGGCCTCGGCCGCACGGGCCGCGGCGACGGCGGAGTCCACACCGCCGGACATGGCGGCGAGCACACGGAGGCGGGGGGCGTTCGGGACACCGGCGAAGTCACTCATGATGCCCCAAGCGTACGGGGTCACCCGGGCGCAACTCGGAGGTGCAGCACATCGGGGGCGCGTGGGGGCACCTCCCTGACGTGCCTCCCCCGGAGGGAACGCTCAGCGACGCGCCGTGGCCAGCCCCGCGTTGCGGGCGCGCTCCACCGCCGGGGTGATGGCCTCGGTGAGGGCGGCGACGTCCTCGCGGGTGGAGGTGTGTCCGAGCGAGAAGCGCAGGCTGGCGCGGGCGAGCAGCGGGTCGGCGCCCATGGCGAGCAGGACGTGGCTGGGCTGCGGGACACCGGCCGAACAGGCGGAGCCGGTCGAGCATTCGACGCCCCGGGCGTCGAGCAGCATGAGCAGGGCGTCGCCCTCGCAGCCCGGGAAGGAGAAGTGGGCGTTGGCGGGGAGTCGTCCGGCCGGGTCGGGGTCGCCGTTGAGGACGGCGTCGGGGACGGCCGCGGTGACGGCGGCGAGGAGTTCGTCGCGGAGGGCGCCGACGCCGGTGGCGAACTCGGTGCGCCGTTCGACGGCGAGGGCGGCCGCGGCGGCGAAGCCGGCCGCGGCGGGCACGTCGAGGGTGCCGGAGCGGACGTCGCGTTCCTGGCCGCCGCCGTGCAGCAGCGGGACGGGGGCGGCGTTGCGGGCGAGCAGCAGGGCGCCGACGCCGTAGGGGCCGCCGATCTTGTGTCCGGTGACGGTGAGCGCGGTGAGCCCGGAGTCGGCGAAGGAGACCGGGACCTGGCCGAGCGCCTGGACCGCGTCGGCGTGCATGGGGATGTCGAACTCGCGCGCGATCGCGGCGAGTTCGAGAACGGGCTGTAGGGTGCCGACCTCGTTGTTGGCCCACATGACGGTGATCAGGGCGACGTCGGCGGGGTTGCGCCCGATCGCCTCGCGCAGCGCGTCCGGGTGGACCCGCCCGTGGTGGTCGACGGGCAGGTAGTCGACCTCGGCGCCCTCGTGCTCGGAGAGCCAGTGGACGGCGTCGAGGACGGCGTGGTGCTCGACGGGGCTGCACAGGATGCGGCGGCGGGCCGGGTCGGCGTCGCGGCGGGCCCAGTAGAGGCCCTTGACGGCGAGGTTGTCCGACTCGGTGCCGCCGCCGGTGAGGACGATCTCGCTGGGGCGGGCGCCGAGGGACTCGGCGAGGGACTCGCGGGACTCCTCGACCACCCGGCGGGCGCGGCGGCCGGCCGCGTGCAGCGAGGAGGCGTTGCCCGTGACGCCGAGGTGGGCGGTCATGGCGGCGACCGCCTCGGGCAGCATCGGCGTGGTGGCCGCGTGGTCGAGGTATGGCATGGCGGCTCCCAGTGTAGGGGCCGTCACCGGGTGCGCCGGGCGGGAGGTCGGCCGGGGTCACGATTTGGCCATTGCAGGGTGTGCAACGCGCCGTTAGCCTCCTGGCTCACTGCCGCGTGTCGAGGGGTGGACGGATGTCGCAGACGGTGGACCGGGCGCTGACGATCCTCGCCTCGCTCGGCGAGGGCCCTGCCTCGCTGGAGCAGGCGGCGGCCCGGATCGGCGTGCACAAGTCGACGGCGCTGCGGCTGCTGCGGACCCTCCAGGAGCACGGCTTCGTGCACCGCCAGCCGGACCACCGCTACCGCCTGGGCGGGCGGCTGTTCGGGCTGGCGCAGCAGGCGCTGGAGTGCATCGACATCCGGCAGGTCGCCGCGCCGTACCTGGCCTCGCTGTGCGAACGGTACGGGCACACGGTGCAGCTGGCGGTGCTGGAGGACGGTTCGGTGCTGTACCTGGACCGGGTGGAGGGCCGGTACCCGGCCCCGCCGAGCGGGGCGCCGGAGGCGGCCGGCCGGATCGGCACCCGGGTTCCGGCGGCGGCCGGCCCGGCCGGGAAGGTGCTGCTGGCCGATCTGCCGGAGGAGCAGCTGACGGCCTTTCTGGAGGACCTGGACGGCGGGCCGGGCGCGGCGCCGGCCGAGGGGCTGCGGGCGGAGCTGGCGGCGGTGCGGCGGCGGGGCTGGGCGGCGGGCCAGGGCGGGTACCGGGAGTCGGTGGACTGCCTGGCCGCGCCGATCGTGGGCGCCGAGGGCCGGTCGATCGCGGTGTGCACGATCTCCGCGCCGGCCCGGCTCGCGCCGGAGGCGGATCTGAGCAAGCTGCTGCCGGAGCTGCTGTGCACGGCGGAGGCGATCTCGCTGGCGTACGGCGGTTCGCCTACTCCTCGCTGGTGCGAGAATCGTTGCGGTGCCAGGCACGTGGAGCGCGCCAGCCGTACTTGAGCGCGAGCATCCGGATGGCGAAGGCGCTGAGTGCGGCGGCGGTGGCGTTGAGCGGGGAGAGCCGGTCGCCGGCGATGAGCAGGGCGACGACGGTGGCGCCGACCAGGGCGGGCACGGCGTAGATCTCGCGGTCCCAGCGCAGCAGGGAGGGCGGTTCGAGGGCGAGCAGGTCGCGGATGACGCCGCCGCCGGCGGCGGTGAGCATGCCGAGGGCGACGGAGGCGACGAAGCCGAGGCCGTAGTCGTGCGCCTTGATGGTGCCGGTGACGCAGAACAGTCCGAGGCCGGCGGCGTCCAGGGTCTGCACGGCGGTGTTGATCCGCTCGACCTGCGGGTGCAGGAAGAAGACGACGAGCCCGGCGGCGAGCGGGGTGGAGAAGTAGCCGAGGTTGCTGAAGGCCGCCACCGGGGTGGCCCCGATGACCAGGTCGCGCATGATGCCGCCGCCGAGGGCGGTCGCCTCGGCGAGGACGCAGATGCCGAAGATGTCCATGTTCTTGCGGACGGCCAGCAGGCCGCCGGACAGGGCGAAGACGAAGATGCCGACCAGGTCCAGGGCCTGCTGCAGCGCCGAGGGGAAGATTTGCGAACTCACCGCCCCATCCTCCCTGGTCGGATTGTCCGATCTTGCACCACCCTGGGGGGCGTACGCCCGGTCGGCGGATCACCGGGCGCCCGGGCGCACGCGTGCCGTCCGGCGCGGGAACGCCGACGGCGGGGTGCACCTCCGGCCGCTCGGCGCGGATCGCGACACCCCGCCGTCGGGCGGTGACGGCCCGTCGGACGGGCCGGTGCGTCAGGCGAAGGACTCCTGCGGGGCCGGCCCGCCGAGGGCGTTGAGCCGCTCCGGCATCGCCAGCGTGGTCATCCGCCGCCAGCCGACGGCCCGTTCGTAGAGGTAGACGGCGTGGATGCCGGCCGCGAGCGCCGCCGACTTGGCGCGCGGCCAGCGCAGGATCGCGCCCATGTGCGCCATCACGGCGAGGCTGACGTCGCGGTAGGTGCGGATCTCGGCGCGGGCGCTCTCCTGCAGGGTGTCCAGGATCGCCCGGCCGTGGCCCTGGGCGGCGAGGCGGAGCAGCTCCTCGTGGCAGAAGGCGAGGTGGTTGTCCTCGTCGCTGGAGATCATCCGGACCGCGCGGCCGACCACCGGGTGGTCGCCGAACACCTTCTTCAACAGCTGCATCTGCTCGGCGGCGCGCTGCTCGGTGACCCGGCTGTGCGCGAGGTAGGTGATGACGTCCTGCTCGGTGAGCGGCTCGTCCCGGCGCAGCCGGGTGTGGGCGAGGCCGATGCCCTGGCGCTCCAGCATCATCGTGTAGTCGGTGTCGTCGGGGACGTCGACCGGCGTCAGTCCGCGCTTGTGCAGCAGGGCGTTGAAGATCCGCCCGTGCTTGTCCTCGTCCGCGCCGTGCCGGGCGATCTTCGGGGCGAGGACCTGGTCGGTGACCAGCGAGGAGATCCGCCCGTTCTCCCAGCCGCCCTGGTCCTCGCCCTTGGCGGCGATGCTGCAGAACAGCCGGAACGAGTCGTCGTTGTCGTGGATCTCCTGGAACAGGCTGCGTGCGGAGAGCATCAGGCCCACCTCCCCCGGCCGCCCGGGCAGGCGCCGTTGTCGATCGGATCCGAACACCGTCAGTGAACGCAGCCTCCGCGGCACCCGCAACAGCAGGCCGGGCGGCACTGGTCCGGACGAAGGACCCGGCGCCGCCCGCGGTCGGTCAGCCGCGGGCGCCGGTGGCGACGAGGGCGGCGACGGGCAGGCCGTCGGCGGTGTACGGAGCGGCCAGGCGCAGGTACTCGGCGCGGATCCGCGCCACCTCCTCGGCCGGGCGGCCCTCGATCAGGGCGGCGGTGAGCACGGTGCCGCCGAGGACGTGCCGCCACCAGGCGGCGGGCTCCACCCGGTGCCGCCAGCGGGCCCGCTCGACGCGCACGCCGGTGAAGCCGGCCGCGCCGAGCAGCGCGCCGAGGCCCTCCGGGGAGGCGTACCGGGTGAAGGGGGCGCCGGGCAGCCCGGTCGGTGCCGGGCCGCCGACCGCGCGGACGGCGTCGAAGACCAGGCCCTGCGCCCGGTTGGCGGCGAGCGCGTCCCAGCAGGAGAGGGCGAGCCGGCCACCGGGGGCGAGCACCCGGTGGAGGTCGGCCGCGGCGGCCGGCGGGTCGGGCACGTGGTTGATCACGAAGGCGCCGACCACGGCGTCGAACCGGCCGTCCGGGTACGGGAGTCCGGGCAGCGCGGCCTGTTCGACCCGGGCGCCGGGCAGCGCCGCGGCGGCGGCCCGGACCATCTCCGGGACGGCGTCGGTGGCGGTCACCTCGGCGCCGCGCTCCAGTGCCAGGGCGGCGAGCCGGCCGGTGCCGCAGCCGACCTCCAGCAGCCGGGTGCCCGGGGCGGCGCCGACCGCGTCGAGCAGGGCCGGGTGCACCCCCGCGGTCATCGCGCCGAAGCCCTCGCCGTAGGTGGTGCTGCGGGCGGCCCAGCCGCGCCGTTCGAAGGCGGCGAAGTCCGCCGCGTCGCCGCCGCTCACTGGACGCAGAACTCGTTGCCCTCGGGGTCGGCCAGGGTGACGTGCCGGCTGCCGGGCTCGTCGATCCGGGCGAGCACGGTGGCGCCGAGGGCGACCAGCCGGTCCACCTCGGCCTCGCGGCGCTCGGGCCCGGCGTGCAGGTCGAGGTGGAGCCGGTTCTTGACGGTCTTGGGCTCGGGGACGGCCTGGAAGAGCAGCCGCCGGCCGTGACCGATGCCGGTGTCCGGGTCGAACGGGTCGTCGGGGTGGCGGACGGCGGCCATCGTCCGGAAGGCCTTGCGGCCGCCGACCTCGGTCCAGGCCTCGGCGGGCAGCACCCGCTGGCCGATCAGCCGCTCCACCAGCACGCTGTTGTCCTCGACGAGGTAGCCGAGGGCCTCGCTCCAGAACGCGGTCTGCCGGTGCGGGTCCGCGCAGTCCACGACGATCTTCCAGTCGAGAGTCATACAACCGGTTATAGTGGTTACATGGACGACGCCGCAACCGGACTCGTGCTGCACTCCCCCGAAGGCACCGCCTACCGCTTCGACCCGGGCGCGCTCTGCCTGGAGCTGCTGCCCACCGGCGGGCCCGGCGCCTACGCCCGCTACGAGGTGCTGCACCGGCCGGCCGACCTCGCGGACTGGATCGCCGCCTGCCGGCTGGACACCGGCGAGGTCGCGGTCGGCCCGGCGGAGGTGGCCGCCGCACGGGAGCTGCGCGACGCACTCTGGCGACTCACCGAGGCCCGGACGGACGGCGCCCCGGGCGCGCCCGGGGACTACGAGGCCGTCAACCGGGCCGCCGCCGCGCCCCCGCCCGTCCCCCGGATCGGCCCGGACGGGCGGCGCGCCGCCCCCGCGCCCACCACCGCCACCGCGGTGCTCTCCGCCGTGGCCCGGGACGCCGTCGCACTGTTCACCGGCCCGTACGCGGACCGGATCCGGGCCTGCGGGGCCCACGACTGCCAGTTGCACTTCGTCGACACCTCGCGGCCCGGCCGGCGGCGCTGGTGCTCGATGGAGCGCTGCGGAAACCGCCAGAAGGTCCGGGCGCTGCGCGCCCGGCAGGCCGACGCAGGAGGCGCCTGATGCCCACCGGACTCACCCGCGACACCGGCTGGCAGATCGGCGTCTCGCGCACCCTGCCGCTCCCGCCCGAGGAACTCTGGCGGCTCGTCACCTCACCCGAGGGCACGGCGCTCTGGCTCGGCGAGGGCGCCCACCCGCTCGGCGGGCCCGGCACCGGGTACGCGACGGCGGACGGCACGACCGGCGAGGTGCGCAGCCACCACCCGGGATCCCGGCTGCGGCTCACCTGGCGGCCGCCCGGGCGCGCCGCCGACACCGTGCTGCAGCTGACCGTCTCCCCCGTGCCGCGCGGCGCGGTGCTCCGCTTCCACCAGGAGTGGCTCGTCGACGCCGAGGAGCGGGAGCGGCAGCGGGCGCACTGGGCCGCGGTGATCGGAGCCCTGGCACGGCTCGGCCCGGGTGCCTGAGACAGGCACCCGGGCCGGGCGGTGGACCGTGCGGGTCAGCGGTGGTCGAAGGTCCGCTGGGCGTGGATGCCCGGCTTCGTCAGACCGATCTGCTGGTCCCCGTCGTTCTCCGGGAAGTGGCAGGCCACCTGGTGGCCCGACCGCGCCGCGACCAGCGGCGGCTCCTGGGTGGCGCAGACGTCCTGCGCCTTCCAGCAGCGGGTGCGGAAGCGGCAGCCGCTCGGCGGGTTGAGCGGCGAGGGCACGTCACCGGTGAGCAGGATGCGCTCGCGGCGCTCCTTGCGGCGCGGGTCCGGCGTCGGCACCGCGGACATCAGCGCGTTGGTGTACGGGTGCATGGGCGCGCTGTACAGCGAGTCCCGGTCCGCGATCTCGACGATCTTGCCGAGGTACATCACCGCGACGCGGTCCGACACGTGCCGGACGACCGACAGGTCGTGCGCGATGATCAGGTAGGTCAGGCCCAGCTCGTTCTGCAGGTCGTCCAGCAGGTTGACCACCTGCGCCTGGATCGACACGTCCAGCGCGGAGACCGGCTCGTCCGCGACGATCATCTTCGGCTTGAGTGCCAGCGCGCGGGCGATGCCGATGCGCTGGCGCTGGCCGCCGGAGAACTCGTGCGGGTAGCGGTTGTAGTGCTCCGGGCTCAGACCGCAGAGCTCCAGCAGCTCCTGGACGGCCTTCTTGACGCCGCCCTCGGTCGCCACCTTCTGCAGCCGGAACGGCGCGCCGACGATGGTGCCGACGGTGTGCCGCGGGTTCAGCGACGAGTACGGGTCCTGGAAGATCATCTGGATGTCCCGGCGCAGCGGGCGCATCGCCGAGACCCCGAGGTGCGTGATGTCGTGGCCCTCGAACTCGATCTTTCCACCGGTCGGCTCGTCCAGGCGGGTCACCAGGCGGCCCATGGTGGACTTGCCGCAGCCGGACTCGCCGACCACGCCGAGGGTCTCGCCGGCCCTGACCTCGAAGTCGAGGCCGTCCACGGCGCGCACGGCGCCGGCCTGGCGGCGCAGCAGCCCCTTGGTGATCGGGAAGTGCTTGGTCAGCCCGGTCACCTTGAGCAGGGGCTGACGGTCGGAGGCGGGCGCGGGTGCGGGGATCGCCGCCGTCTTCGAGTCCGTCATCGGTTGTCTCCTGAGTGTGGTACTGGCGGCCGGGTCACAGCCGGGGCGCGATCTCTTCGGCGAAGATCCGCTGCCGTTCGGCGATCGGCAGGTGGCAGGCCGCGAGGTGCCGGGGGGCGGCCTCGGCCAGCACGGGCACCTCGGAGGAGGAGCGCCCGCCGGTCAGCTCGGCGTACGGGCAGCGCGGGTGGAAGGCGCAGCCGGACGGCACGTTGATCAGGCTCGGCGGGGTGCCCTTGACCGGGATCAGCCGGTCCTGGAGCTCCCGGTCGAGCCGGGGCATCGAGCCGAGCAGACCCCAGGTGTAGGGGTGCTCGGGTGCCTCGAAGAGAGACGCGGCGGGGCCGCGCTCGACGGACTTGCCGCCGTACATCACCAGGATGTCGTCGGCGAGTTCGGCCACCACGCCGAGGTCGTGCGTGATGATGATGACCGCCGAGCCGAACTCCTTCTGCAGGTCCCGGATGAGGTCCAGGATCTGCGCCTGGACGGTGACGTCCAGGGCGGTGGTGGGCTCGTCGGCGATCAGCAGCGACGGGTCGTTGACCAGCGCCATCGCGATCATGGCGCGCTGGCGCATGCCGCCGGAGAACTCGTGCGGGTAGGCGTCCACCCGCTTGTCCGGCTGCGGGATGCCGACCCGGTCGAGCATCTCGATGGCGCGGGTGCGCGCCTGCTTCTTGCTGGCGCCCGGGTGGTGCGCCCGGTAGCCCTCGATGATCTGCGCGCCGACCGAGTAGTACGGGTGCATCGCGGTCAGCGGGTCCTGGAAGATCATCGCCATCTTCTGGCCGCGGAGCTTGCGGACCCGCTCGGGGTCGGCGGCGACGAGCTCCTCGCCGTCCAGCCAGACCTCGCCGGTGATCCGCGGGGCGCCGCGCTTGGTGCCCATGCGGTGCAGGCCCATGATCGACAGCGAGGTGACGGACTTCCCGGAGCCGGACTCGCCGACGATGCCGAGGGTCTTGCCCTTCTCCAGGTCGAAGGTCAGGCCGTCGACCGACTTGACCAGTCCGTCCTCGGTGGGGAAGTGCACCCGCAGGTCGCGCACCGAGAGGTAGGCGGAGGGCTTGGTGGTGTTCAGGGTCTTGCTCATGCCAGCCTCACCCGAGGATCGACAACGGCGTACAGCACGTCAACCATCAGGTTGGCGATGATGATGAAGAAGCCGGCGAAGAGCGTGACACCCATGATCACCGGAAGGTCGCTGGAGCTGACCGCGGAGACCGCCTCGTAGCCGAGCCCACGGAAGTTGAAGGTCGACTCGGTGAGCACCGCGCCGCCGATCAGGGCTCCCAGGTCCATGCCGAAGACGGTGAGGATCGGGGTGAGGGTGGAGCGCATGGCGTGCTTGCCGATGACCGTCCGCTCGCCGAGGCCCTTGGCCCGGGCGGTGCGGATGTAGTCCTCGCCGAGCACCTCGAGCAGGGTGGCGCGGGTGAGGCGGGCGTAGGTCGCGGCGTAGAGGAACGCCAGGGTGACCCACGGCAGCACCAGGTTCTGGAACCACGCGACCGGGTCGTCGCCCAGGTTCACGTAGTCGTGCGGGAACCAGCCGAGCTGGTACACGAAGATCGCGCTGGCGAGCATGCCGGTGAAGTAGATCGGCAGCGAGACGCCGGCCAGGGCGGTCGTCATGGTGAAGCGGTCGAGCAGGGTGCGGCGGCGCAGGGCGGAGACGACACCGGTCGCGGTGCCGAACACCAGCCACAGGGTGGCCGCGCCCGCGGCGAGCGAGGCGGTGACGCCCAGCCGGTCGAGAAGGACGGGCCACACCTCCTGCTCGGTCTTGAAGGAGTAACCGAAGCACGGCGCGGAGCAGTGGGTGATGTCCACGCCTGTGCTGTAGTCGCGCCCGACGAACAGGCCCTTCAGGAACAGGAAGTACTGCTCGACGATGGACTTGTCGAGGCCCATCTTGTGTCGGATACCCTCGACGGCCACCTTGTCGGCGATCTTGCCGACGTAGAGCAGCGCGGGGTCGGTCCCGGTCAGTTTCGGCACCATGAAGAAGATGCCGAAGGTGACCGCGGAGACCACCAGCAGCATGGCGACGACATTGACGAGCCGTCGGATGAGATATACGAGCACTGCGGTCGGCCCCGCCCCGGGCCGGCCGCGTCCCTGTGGGGACGCCGGCCGACCCGGGCGGAGCCTTCACCTGCCCTTCGGACTAGCTGTGCGAACTACGGGTGCGGGCGGGGCAGGTCACTTGCCGTCGGAGACGCCCAGGGCCTGGAAGTCGACCTCACCGAACGCGTCGTTGATGAAGACGTTGGTCAGGCGCGGGTTGCGGTAGTTGAGGGCCTTGTCAGCCACGATCGGCAGCCACACCGCGGTGTCGACGACCTTGTGGTTGATCTGCTTGTAGAGGTCGGCGGCCTTGGCCGGGTCCGTCTGGGCGGCGGCCTCGTCGAAGAGCTTGTCGATCGCCGGGTCCGAGGTCTCCGGGTAGTTGCTGTTGCCGTTCTTGGTGATGAAGCGGCTGTCCATCAGGGGCTGCATGTAGCCCGCGCCGTTCGGGTAGTCGGCGCCCCAGCCGGCCACGATCAGGCCGTAGCCCTTCTGGTGGACGACGTCCGGCGCACCGGCGACGGAGGCGAGCAGCTTGCCGTCGTACTGGTCGACGTTGACGGTCACGTTGATGGCCTTGAGGGCGGTCTGCAGCGCGACGGCCGAGTTGACCTCCTTGGCCTTGTTGCCACGGACGGCGATCGTGGTGGTGAAGCCGTCCGCCTTGCCGCACTCCTTGAGCTCGGCCTTGGCCTTCTCCAGGTCCGGCTTCCCCTTGGTCAGACCGAACGGGTCGTAGTCGTCCGAGCCGAGGATGTTCGGGGGCAGCATGTTGCCGTAGGTGGAGCCGGCGACCGAACCGCCGCGGGCGGTCTGCAGCGCGGTGGTGTCGGCCGCGAACAGCACCGCCTTGCGGCAGTGGATGTTGTCGAAGGGCGCGACCTTCTGGTTCAGCGCGATGAAGCGGATGAAGCCGTTGTACGGGTCGTCCGTGTTGGCCTTCAGCTTCTCGTCCTGCAGGACCTTGACCTGGGCGGCCTGGGAGAGACCGGTCTGGCCGAAGTCGATGTCGACGGAGCCGGCCAGCAGGCGGGCGTCCATGTCGTCGGCGTTGGAGGTGACGGTCAGCTTGACGCTGTCCGGCAGCGCCTTGCGGAACGGGTCGGTGGCCGGGTCCCAGTTCTCGTTGCGGACGAGCTCGTAGCCCTTGCCCGGCTCGACCTTGGCGAACTTGTAGGGGCCGGAGGAGACCGGCTTGTCACCGTACTTCGCGCCGGTGTCCAGCTTCTGCGGGACGGGCGAGGCCGAGCCCATGGCGAGCAGGAACGGGAAGGACGAGTCCGCCTTCGCCAGCTTGAAGACGATGGTGGTGTCGGTGGGGGTCTCGACCGACTTCAGACCCAGCTTGTTGGGGTCGGTGTCGGTGTAGGGACCCTTGTAGTCCTGGCCCTGGTCCAGGGACTGGATCAGGTAGGTCGGGCCACCGGAGACGACGTCCTGCGCGAAGATGCGCTCGATGCCGTACTTGATGTCCTTCGAGGTGATCGGCGAGCCGTCCTCGAACTTCAGACCCTGCTTCAGGTGGAAGGTGTAGGTCTTGCCGTCGGAGGACACGGCCGGCTGGTTCGCCGCGAGGTCCGGAACGAGCTTGAGGCCGTCCTTGCCCGGCTTGCCGTCGAAGGCCAGGAGGGTGCGGGCGTAGTAGCGCTCGAAGTTCCACACCGAGGCGTAGTAGGCGCGGCCCGGGTCGAGGGAGTCGACGTCGGTGCTCGTCCAGAGGTTGAGCGTGCCGCCCTTCTTGTCGGAGGGGTTCAGCACCTTGTCAACGGCGGCGTTGAAGCCACTGGCCGAGGTCTTGCCCGCGCTGTCGCTCGTGCCACCGCCCTTGGTGCCGCCGCAGGCCGCGGTGGTCAGGGCGAGCGCAGCCACGAGGGAGGCTGCGGCAAGTGTCCTGTTGCGCTTCATGGGTACGGAGTCCTCCTGGTGATGTGCGGGCACGAACGGTCCGCCGGGGGTGGGCAGGCTGAGAGGGACCTGCCTGGTCTGTGGGGGGAGGGAGGGCTAGTTGCCCTTGGGGTCGAGCGCGTCCCGGAGGCCGTCGCCGAACAGGTTGAACGCGAGCACCGTGACGAAGATCGCGAGACCGGGGACGACCATGTAGGTCGGGTCGGCCTGGTAGATCCGGGTCGCCTCGGAGAGCATCTGGCCCCAGGACGGCGTCGGCGGCTTCACGCCCGCGCCCAGGAAGCTGAGCGCCGCCTCGCTGAGGATGTTGGTGGGGATGATCAGCGTCGTGTAGACGAGGATCGGCGCGACCAGGTTCGGCAGCAGCTCACGGAAGAGGATGTGGATGCTGCCGGCGCCGAGGCTGCGGGCGGCGTCCACGAACTCCCGCTCGCGCAGCGACAGGGCCTGGCCGCGGACGATGCGGCCGATGTACGGCCAGCCGAAGAAGCCGATGACCAGCACCAGGATGCCCATGCGCAGGGCGGTGCCGCCGAGGCCCAGCAGCGAGTTCGGCATCACCGAGACGAGCGCGATGGAGAACAGCAGCTGCGGGAAGGCCAGCAGGACGTCCATCACCCGGCTGATCGCCGCGTCGACCCAGCCGCCGAAGTAGCCGGCCGCGGCGCCGAGCACCACGCCGATCACCACGGAGACGGCGGCGGCCAGGAAGGCCACGGTGAGCGAGATCTGGGCGCCGTAGAGGATCCGGCTGAAGACGTCGCGGCCGAAGGTCGGGTCGACGCCGAGCAGGAAGTCACCGCTCATGCCGCCGTACGCGCCCCTGGGGAGGCCGAGGTCCGGGTTGATCTGGTCCGGGTGGGGCTCGTCGACCGGGTGGCCGAACAGTGCCGTCAGCACCGGCGCGAAGATCGCGGCGAGGATCAGCAGCAGCACCACGGTGCCGCCCGCGAGGGCGACCTTGTCGCGCTTGAGCCGGTCCCAGGCGATCCGGCCCGGCGAGCGGCCCTGAATGCGCTTGGCCGGTGCGGCAGTTACTGCCTCCGGCCGGGCGGAGCCGGTGGTCTCGGTGGGTGTGGTCATGAGTCAGTTCGTTCCCCTCGCCGACGGTGGCCGGCCCACGGCCCGGTCCGGCGGGGCGACCCGGGCCCGATCAGGGCCCGGACCCCGGACGGTCCGGAATTCGCGACAGGTGCGGTGCAGAGCGGTGCGGTGGTTCCGTACGCCGGTGCGGCGGTGCAGAGTTCGTTTCGAGGTACCGGAGCCTGCCGTCCGGCACGGGGCCGGGGCGACGGTTCGCGGCATTTGCGGGGGTACTGCGGGTCCTACGTGGTGCCGGGGTGCGCGGCATGCACATCGCGCGGTTCGGCGGACCAGGACGCGATCACCTTTGTGGGGGTCGGCTCGCGCACTGCGTTGGGCAGCACTCTCTGTCATCGGAGCGACGTTCCGCCAGAGGGGGCAACCGAAGGATGCCTAACTGTGATCTGCCGGCATGCAGGCCTGCGCGGCCCCGAATACGGCTCTTCACACGGCTGAAACAAGCCTGTCAAGACGGGTACTGACGGAAGCCCGCCAACGGCGGGAAACCGCCATCACCTGGGCATGACCCGCCACTGGCGGATCACCGCCACCCGATTGTGCAAAAAGGAGGAAAAAAGGAGTTGATCAACGGCCGGGGTAGCCGGGCCAGGGCTGCTGGGGCCAGGGCTGCTGCCCCGGCGCCGACTGCGGAGAGTAACCAAAAGCCGGGTAGGGGGCCGTACCCTGCGGACGCCCGTACTGGGTGTCGCGGTCGAAGAACGGGCGGGCGTTCGCCCGCATCCACATCGCCACCGGGTCGAACTCGTCGGCCAGCGCGACCGTCGACACCGCCAGCCCCTCCGGGGCCAGCTGGGCGGCCCGCTGCACCAGGGCGCGGGCGGCCTCCACCGACGGCGGCGAGGTGTCGTACAGGTCCAGGCCGACCGCCAGGTACGCCTCGCCCAGCGCGGGCTGCACCCACGCCTGGCGGAGCGAGCGCAGCGGGCGGATCTGCGCCGCCTGCTGCTCCAGCAGGCCGTAGAACTGCGGCGCGTTCAGCCGGGGCTCGGAGATCCGCAGCGGCCCGGCCGGCAGCCGGTCCAGACCCACCGCGATGCGTCTCAGGTCCGCCCACGGGATGCCGACGCCGCCGCCCGGTGCGTGCGGATTCAGCCACAGGCCCCAGCGGGTGCGGAACAGCGCGGCGGCGATCTCGGCGCCGGAGACGACCTCGTGGGCGCGGGCCCAGCCGCTGGCGGCGAGCTGCTCGGCGGAGGTGACGGCGGGGGCGTAGCCGTGCCCGCCGATGTCCATGTTCCCGTACTGGGCGTCCGGGCTGCCGGGGGTGCCGTGCCAGAGCAGCATCCAGACCTGCCCCTGGGCGAGCGCCCGCAGCAGGTCCTCGTAGGCGTCGTAGCGCTCCGGGGCGACCGCGCCGAGGGCGCGCTCGATGGCGCCCGGGTCACCGACCGGCCGTGCCACGGGGGCCTGGCCCCACGGGCCGGGCCCACCGCCTGCCGCTGCCGCGCTCATGCGCCCGCCTCGCTCCGCTCGCTCACGTCGCCGTGCCCCGTCTTGTTCCGTCTTCCGCCGCTCGTGCCCACTGCCGGGCAGCACCCTATTGCGCGCGGCCGACAGGCGTCATGCCGGATACCCCTCGCCGCGCCGCTCTGCGCGTCCCCCGCCGGCCCGCGCGGGCGGGCCGCCCCGGCGGGAGGTCACGCCCGGACGTAGAACGGGGCCACGCGGGACAGCAGCCACTCCACGACGGGGTCGTCGGCCAGGTCCAGCAGCACCAGGTGGACGCCCCACGGTGGCGGCGCGGTTCCGAGCGCCCGGCCGAGGGCCTCGTTGACCTGCGTCGGATCGGCCGGCCAGGCCGGGTCGAGCTGCACGCCGACGTACAGCTGCGGGGCGTCCGCCTCCACCCGGGCGAGCGCCCGACGGGCCGTCAGGACGCCGGGCAGTTGGGCGAGTTCGGCGGTGGCCGCGGCGAGGAAGGCGTACGGCTCCTGGTGCGGCTCGGGCTCACGCAGCGCGACCGCGGCGCCCTCGGAGACGGCCTCGCCGTGCACCCGGTCGCCCTGCGGGCCGCGGCGCAGTTCGCCGACGCCCTCCGGCGGCACCGGGATGCCCACCGGCGCCTCCGGGTTGACGGCGATGCCGATACCCAGCGGCAGGCCGCGGGCGAACTCCCACACCGGGGCGACGGCGAAGGCCATGCCGGGGGCGTGCTGCAGGAACTGCTCCTGCGAGGAGAACACCGGCACGTACGGTGCGCCGGCGAGTTCGATGGTCGGCAGGTCCAGCGAGGTGCCCTGCGGGTCGGCGCCGGCCGGCAGCGGGATCCACACCTGGCTGCGGGCGAGCACCTCGATCACCCGCGGCGTGGCGCCGGGGTCGCCGAGCGCGGCGGTGAGCACCTGCTCCAGTTCGTTGGCCGGCCAGTTGCCGCCCTCCGGCGGCGTGCCGGGTGCGGCCCACGCCTGTGCCTCGCCCGCCGGATACCCCATGTACCGCCCCTTCGCTCGTCCCCTGTACAGAGCCTAGCGGGCCGCCCCCTCTCCCATCAGGCCCGGCGGCATGCCATGATGAGCGCGCTCGACCCTCCGACAAGTTCATACTGGCCGCTCGAACCCGCGCGGGAGAGTCCGGAACGCCCCCAGGGGCGAGGCCGGCGCCGAAGGAGCAAGTCCTCCCCGGAATCTCTCAGGCACCCATACCGCACGGGCGAGGCACATCTGGAAAGTGGACACGGCCGCGCCGTGCGCCCACCCACGGTGCAAGCCGCCATCCTTGGGGTGGCGGTGAAGCTCTCAGGTTGTTGACGACAGACGGGGAGACTCCACCAGCCCACCCTGCCCTCTTCCGGGCGGGAGGGTCGCCCATGCGTCTGCCTGCAGCCAAGGAGTCCTGCCGTCATGTCCCTCCGCCTCACCGCGCTCGACGCGCTGCACCGCTCGCTCGGTGCCACCATGACCGACTTCGCCGGCTGGGACATGCCGCTGCGCTACGGCAGCGAGCGCGAGGAGCACCTCGCCGTCCGCACGAAGGCGGGCCTGTTCGACCTCTCGCACATGGGCGAGCTCACCGTCTCCGGCCCGCAGGCCGGCGAGATGCTGGACCACGCGCTGGTCGGCTTCATCTCGGCGCTGGGCGTGCTGCGCGCCCGCTACACGATGATCTGCCGCGAGGACGGCGGCATCCTCGACGACCTGATCGTCTACCGCACCGCGGAGGACGAGTACATGGTGGTCGCCAACGCCTCCAACGCCCAGGTCGTGCTGGACGCGCTGACCGAGCGCGCCGCCGGCTTCGACGCGGTCGTCCGCGACGACCGCGACGCCTACGCGCTGATCGCCGTCCAGGGCCCGGAGGCCAACGGCATCCTCGCCTCCCTCACCGACGCCGACCTGCCCGGCCTGAAGTACTACGCGCTGCTGCCCGCCACCGTCGCCGGCCGGCAGGTCTGGCTGGCCCGCACCGGCTACACCGGCGAGGACGGCTTCGAGGTCTTCTGCGCCCCGGCCGACGCCGAGCACCTGTGGCAGGCACTGACCGAGGCCGGCGCGGACAAGGGCCTGGTGCCCTGCGGCCTGTCCTGCCGCGACACGCTGCGCCTGGAGGCGGGCATGCCGCTGTACGGCCACGAGCTGTCCACCGACCTGACCCCGTTCGACGCCGGCCTCGGCCGGGTGGTCCGCTTCGACAAGACCACCAACGAGGGCGCCTTCGTGGGCCGCAAGGCGCTGGAGCAGGCGGCCGCCGAGGCCGAGTCCGCGCCGCCGCGCAAGCTGGTCGGCCTGGTGTCCGAGGGCAAGCGGGTGCCGCGCGCCGAGTACGCGGTGGTCGACGCCGGGGGCAACCCGATCGGCCGGATCACCTCGGGCGCGCCCTCCCCCACCCTCGGGAAGCCGATCGCCATCGCCTACCTGGACGCGGCGCACGCCGAGCCGGGCACCGCCGTCGCGGTCGACGTGCGCGGCAAGGCCGAGCCGGTCGAGGTCGTGGCGCTGCCGTTCTACAAGCGCGCCCGCTGAACGCCCCAGAATCCTCTTCTCACGCCCTTTTCCCAGCGGTCCGCTCAGCGGACGGCCGCGCCCCTCTCTCTTGCGATCCTGGAGAATGACGCCATGAGCAACCCCACGCACCTGCACTACACCAAGGAGCACGAGTGGCTGACCGCCGCCGAGGACGGGGTGTCGACGGTCGGCATCACCGCGCACGCGGCCGACGCCCTCGGTGACATCGTCTACGTCCAGCTCCCGGAGGTCGGTGACACCGTCACCGCCGGTGAGACCTGTGGCGAGCTCGAGTCCACCAAGTCGGTCAGCGACCTGTTCTCGCCCGTCACCGGCGAGGTCGTGGAGGTCAACCAGGCCGTCCTCGACGACAACGCGCTGGTGAACAGCTCCCCGTTCGAGGATGGCTGGCTGTTCAAGGTCCGCGTCGAGGCCACCGACGAGCTGCTCGACGCCGAGGCGTACACCGCGTTCATCGGCGGCTGACCGCCCGCTCCTCGGGGCGGCCGCAGCGCTGCGGCCGCCCCGCCCCAGCCCTTCGCTCGACGGGGAGACCCCACCTCATGACGGTTCTGAACCAGTCCCTGCACGCGCTCGACCCGGAGATCGCGGCCGCGGTCGACGCCGAGCTGCACCGCCAGCAGACCACCCTCGAAATGATCGCCTCCGAGAACTTCGCCCCGGTGGCGGTCATGGAGGCCCAGGGTTCGGTCCTGACCAACAAGTACGCCGAGGGCTACCCCGGCAAGCGCTACTACGGCGGCTGCGAGCACGTCGACGTCGCCGAGCAGATCGCCATCGACCGGGTGAAGGCGCTGTTCGGGGCCGAGCACGCCAACGTGCAGCCGCACTCCGGCGCGCAGGCGAACGCCGCGGCGATGTTCGCGCTGATCCAGCCGGGTGACACCATCCTGGGCCTGAGCCTGGCGCACGGCGGCCACCTCACCCACGGCATGAAGATCAACTTCTCCGGCAAGCTCTACAACGTGGCCGCGTACCACGTGGACGAGAAGACCGGCCAGGTCGACATGGCCGAGGTCGAGCGCCTCGCCAAGGAGCACCAGCCCAAGCTGATCATCGCCGGCTGGTCCGCCTACCCGCGCCAGCTGGACTTCGCCGAGTTCCGCCGCATCGCGGACGAGGTCGGCGCCCTGCTCATGGTCGACATGGCGCACTTCGCCGGCCTGGTCGCCGCGGGCCTGCACCCCTCGCCGGTGCCGTACGCGGACGTGGTCACCACCACCACGCACAAGACCCTGGGTGGCCCGCGCGGCGGCGTCATCCTCTGCAAGGAGCAGTGGGCCAAGAAGATCAACTCCGCGGTCTTCCCCGGCCAGCAGGGCGGCCCGCTGGAGCACGTGATCGCCGCCAAGGCCGTGGCCTTCAAGGTCGCCGCCTCGGAGGAGTTCAAGGACCGCCAGCGCCGCACCCTGGAGGGCGCGAAGATCCTCGCCGAGCGCCTGCTCCGCCAGGACACCGTGGACGCCGGCGTCTCCGTGCTCTCCGGCGGCACCGACGTGCACCTCGTCCTGGTGGACCTGCGCAACAGCGAGCTCAACGGCCAGGACGCCGAGGACCGCCTGCACGAGGTCGGCATCACGGTCAACCGCAACGCTGTCCCGAACGACCCGCGCCCGCCGATGGTCACCTCCGGCCTGCGCATCGGCACCCCGGCGCTGGCCACCCGCGGCTTCCTGGCGGACGACTTCCGCGAGGTCGCCGACGTCATCGCCGAGGCCCTGCTGCCGGGCTTCGACGAGGCCAAGGCCACCGCGCTCAAGGCCCGGGTGACCGCGCTCGCCGCGAAGTACCCGCTCTACCCCGAGCTGTGACCCGCACCCCGCGGTAAGCAGTTCGTCCCCCGGTGACCGGCCTCACCCCGGCCGGACGCCAGGAATTCCGGGGCACCGCGCACACTGGACAGTGCGCGCGGTGCCCCGTCCCGTGTCACCCCGCAAGTCCTTCCACGAGACCAGACAAGGACGTCCCCCGTGGCCATCAGCGTCTTCGACCTCTTCTCCGTCGGCATCGGGCCCTCCAGCTCGCACACCGTGGGCCCGATGCGCGCGGCCCGGATGTTCGCCCGCCGCCTGCACTCCGAGGGGCTGCTGACCCGCACCGCCTCCGTCCGGGCCGAACTGTTCGGATCGCTCGGCGCCACCGGCCACGGCCACGGCACCCCCAAGGCCGTCCTGCTCGGCCTGGAGGGCAACTCCCCGCGCACCGTGGACGTCGACCAGGCCGACCTCGACGTCGAGCGCATCCACCGCGAGAAGCGGCTGCGACTGCTCGCCCAGGACAAGGACGTCCAGCACGAGATCGCCTTCGACCCGGCGGCCCAGCTGGTGCTGCACCGCCGCCGGTCGCTGCCGTACCACGCCAACGGCATGACCCTCGCCGCGTACGACGAGACCGGCGCCCCCGTCCTGGAGAAGACCTACTACTCGGTCGGCGGCGGCTTCGTCGTCGACGAGGACGCGATAGGCGCCGACCGGGTCAAGCCGGACGACACCGTGCTGCGCTACCCCTTCCGCACCGGCGAGGAGCTGCTGCGGCTCACCCGCGAGACCGGCCTGTCCATCTCCGGCCTGATGCTGGAGAACGAGAAGGCCTGGCGCAGCGAGGCCGAGATCCGGACCGGGCTGCTGGAGATCTGGCACGTCATGCAGGAGTGCGTGGCGGCCGGCATGGGCCGCGAGGGCATCCTGCCCGGCGGGCTCAAGGTGCGCCGCCGGGCCGCGTCCGGCGCCCGGGCGCTGCGCGCCGAGGGCATCGGCCCGGCCAACGCGATGGAGTGGGTGACCCTCTACGCGATGGCGGTGAACGAGGAGAACGCCTCCGGCCGCCGGGTGGTCACCGCGCCCACCAACGGCGCCGCGGGCATCGTCCCGGCCGTGCTGCACTACTACCTGAACTTCGTGCCGGGCGCGGACGACGAGGGCATCGTCCGGTTCCTGCTGGCGGCCGGTGCGATCGGCATGCTCTTCAAGGAGAACGCCTCCATCTCCGGCGCCGAGGTCGGCTGCCAGGGCGAGGTCGGCTCGGCCTGCTCGATGGCGGCGGGCGGCCTGGCCGAGGTGCTCGGCGGCAGCCCCGAGCAGGTGGAGAACGCCGCGGAGATCGGCATCGAGCACAACCTCGGCCTCACCTGCGACCCGGTCGGCGGCCTGGTCCAGATCCCCTGCATCGAGCGGAACGGCATGGCCTCCGTGAAGGCCGTCACCGCGGCCCGGATGGCGCTGCGCGGCGACGGCCGGCACCACGTCTCCCTCGACAAGGCGATCAAGACCATGAAGGAGACGGGCGCCGACATGAAGATCAAGTACAAGGAGACCTCGCGCGGCGGCCTCGCGGTCAACGTCATCGAGTGCTGACGAGGGCCACGGCCCGACCGCGGCTTACGGCAAGCATTCAGAGGTCGCCGAGTTGAACAACGGAGCCTTCGAAGGTTGCGGGCGGCCTGCACCTTTGGATCGATTTGTCCAGACCGGTCCCGTCATGCGACAGTAGAGGCATTCCACGGCCTCCACCGACCCGGTTCGGCCGTTCCACCGCGGGCGCGCACCCCCTTGGCCGCGCGGTGACGCGCACGGGCCCCCGACACCGCACACCGAGCGGACACGGGGGCCCTGCTCGCTTCCGGGGCCGGGTGGGCTCAGGCGGTGCGCTCGCGGACCCGCAGCTCGCACCAGACGGACTTGCCGCGCGGCAGCAGGTCGGCGCCCCAGCGGTCCGACACCGCGTCCACCAGCACCAGCCCGTGGCCGTTCTCCGCGCCGCCGCGCTCGGCCGCCACGATCATGCAGGGCAGCGCCCGTGAGGAGTCCCGGACCTCGATCCGCACCCAGCCCTGGCGGCGCCCCATCCGAAGGCCGACGGTGCGCCCCCCGGCGTGCCGGACGGCGTTGGCGACCAGCTCGCCGGCCAGCAGCTCGCCGGACTCCTGCGCCTGCGCCAGCTCCCAGGAACGGAGCACGGCGGCCACCAGGCGGCGGGCGATCCCGGCCGACTCGGGGCGCGACGGCAGCCGCACCTCCTCCTCGGCCGCCGGGTCGCGCAGCAGCTCGAAGGCCGCCTGCTCCAGCTCGCGCGGAGTGAGCCGTTCCAGGGCCGCGAGCGCAAGGCCGCGGCCGTCCGACGCATCGTCACCGGCCGTGCCGAGCACCCGATTCGACGCCTCGCCCGACTCACGCCATCCCGCCATGGCGCCCATCATTGCGGAACGCATGCGGGCGCGCACGGACAATGAGCAAACGATCACGGCGTCCGGACATATGACAGCGGCACGCCTGCGGGCCTACCAGGCGGTCCAGGCCAGGTTCCAGCCGCTCAGGCCGTTCTCCCCGGAGACGTGCTCGCCCTTGGAATTCACCACGGTGACGACGTCGCCGATCATTGACGCGTCGTAGAAGCGGCCGGCGTCGGTGCCGTCGCTGCCGTAGCGGGTGTCGGCGATGCCGATGCAGCCGTGGCTGGCGTTGGAGCGGCCCATCGCGCCGAGGGCCCAGGAGTTGCCGTGCACGTAGGTGCCGGTGTCGGTGAGCCGCATCGCGTGCGGCACGTCGTCCAGGTCGTACTCGTCGCCGGCCTTGACGCCGCTGACGCCCTGCGAGGACATCCTCGTCCGGCGGGCCATCTCCTCGATCACCATGGTGCCGTTCCAGCTGTCGAAGCCGGGCTTGCCCGCGGTGAACTTGAGGGTGTCGACCGTCTTCCCGTTCTCCACCACGGTCATCCGGTGGGTGGCGACGTCGGCGGTGCTCACCCGGGAGCGGCCGACCGTGAAGTGCTCGTCGCGGTCGGTGTCGCCGTACACGCCGGGGGCCAACTCGGCGCTCTTCAGCCGGTACCTGACGGTCACCTCGGTGCCGGGCTTCCAGAACTCGGCCGGCCGGAAGTCGACCCGGTCGTCACCGAACCAGTGCGGCTTCACCGCGGTGCCGTCGGAGGTCTCGAAGACGACGGCCTTCTCGACCTCGGCCCGGTTCTCCACCGCCTTCTTGAAGTGCAGCGAGACGATCATGCCGACGCCGTAGGTCTGCCGGTCCTCGGTGTTGTCCCAGGAGCCGATCTTCTTCGCCGGGGTGAGCGTGGTGAAGCCGCTCTCGGCGGTGGTCACCCCGCCGGCCGGGTCGGCGGCCTGCGCCGTCACCCGGTACTGCTCGGAGACGGCCAGCGCGGCGGCGGGCGTCCAGCTCAGTCCGTCCGCGGCGAGGGTGCCTGGCACCTCCCGGCCGTCCCGGCCGGTCACCTTGACGGCCGTCAGCTTCCCGCCGGACGCGGTGACCTTGACCGCGCCGGACGGCTTGACGTCCACGGCGCCGTTCTTCGGCTCGATGCCCACCACCGCCGCCGGCACGGCGGGCTTCGCCTTCGCCGCCGTGGTGCCCGCCCCCGGGGCCGCGGCCCCCGGCGCCGCCCCGGACGAACTGCAGGCCGCCGCCGCAAGGACCAGCACTCCCCCGAGCGCCCCCGCCGTCAGACCTCTGCGCACCGACGCCATGTCGGCCCCCCTCCGTACCGCCGCGCACTCCCCGGCGCGGCACCCACCCCTTACACGCTCCGGGAGGGGCCCGGGTTTCGGCCCGCGGGGCGACGATCCGGTCACGAAGCCGCAACGGCCCGACCGCTCACGGGGAGCGGCCGGGCCGTCGGCGGAGTGCCGGGAGGGCTGTGGGTCTACCAGGCGCTCCAGGAGAGCGTCCAGCCGCTGAGGCCGTTGTCCGGGGAGACCGTGCGGCCCTTGGAGTTGACGATCTTCACTACGTCGCCGACCAGCGAGCTGTTGAAGAAGGTGCCGGCCGAGGAGGACTCGCTGCCGCCCTTGACGTCGCGCAGGCCGACGCAGCCGTGGCTGGCGTTGGACTTGCCGAAGGCGTTGCCCCAGTAGTTGCCGTGCAGGTAGGTGCCCGTGGTGGTGAGGCGCATCGCGTGCGGCACGTCCGGGACGTCGTACTCGTCGCCCTTGACGTTGGCCACGGTGGCCGAGTTCATCCGGGTCACCTTCTCCTTGCTGGAGATGACCATGGTGCCGTTCCAGGACGGGTTCTGGTCGTTGCCCGCGGTGATCGGGATGCTCTTGGCGGAGCCGTCGCCGCTCGCCACCGTCATCATGTGCTTGGCGGCGTCGACCGTGCTGACCTGGTAGCGGCCGATGGTGAACGGCTCGTCGCGGTCGATGTCCCCGTAGATGCCGGGGGCGACCTCGACGCTCTTCAGCCGGTACTTGACGGTCACCTTGGTGCCGGGCTTCCAGTACTCCGCCGGGCGGAAGTCCAGGCGGCGGGAGCCGAACCAGTGGCCCTTGACCGCGGTGCCGTTGCTGGTCTCGAAGGTGATGCCCTTGACGACGGCGTCCTTGTTCTTGACGTCCTTGTTGAAGGAGACCGAGACGATCATGCCGACGCCGTAGGTGGCGTTGTCGGCGATGTTGTCGTTGGTGCTGACCTTCTTCGCCGGCGTCAGCGTGGTGAAGCCGGAGGAGATCGCGGCCGGCAGGCCCGCGTCGTCCTTGGCCTGCGCGTTGACGGTGTAGGCCATGCCCGGCTGGAGCCCGGCGCTCGGCTTCCAGCTGAGGCCGTCGGCGGCGATGGCGCCCTCGACCGGCTTGTCGTTCTTGTCCTTCACCTCGACGGAGGTGAGCTTGCCGCTGGCCACCGTCACCGTCAGCCCGTTCAGGGCGACGTCGGTGGCGCCGTCCTTGGCGCTGACGCCGAGCACCGCGGCGGAGGTCTTCGGCGCAGCCTGCGTGGTCGAGTCGCCGGAGGCGCCCGCCGCGTTCGCGGCCGGGCCGCCGGAACCCCCCGAGCCGCCCGAGCCGCCGTCGTTGCAGGCGGCGGTGAACAGCAGCACGCCGCCCATGGCCAGCGCCACGGCCGCGGTGCGGGCGGTACGACCGGTGCGGCCGGACGCGGCCGCACCTCTGACTATCGCGGCCTCGGCCGCCTGAACCGGCTTCACTCGGTTGCTCCCCTCCCGGTATCCACGGTGAATACACGCGCCCCCGCCCGGGTCGGTTTCACCGGGTTCGGACTTCTTCCGCGCGGCACCGGCGCGGAACGGTCCCGGGCCTGCGCGGCACGCAAGGATAACTGCCCCGGATGAGTGAATCTTCCGCAGGAGGGGGGTGCCGGTTCGGTGAAGCGCGGCACGCGGTCAGCGCGCCGCCGGACCCAGCGCACTGCCCTTCAGCCAGGCCGCCCAGGGCATGTTCCAGCCGTTCAGGCCGTTGGACGGCTGGACCACCGCGCCGGTGTCGCCGCGCACCTCCAGCACGTCGCCGACCAGGGTGTGCTCGAAGAGCCAGCCGGCCGGGGAGTCGGCGTCGCCGCCCTGCCGATCGGCGATCCCGATGCAGCCGTGGCTGGTGTTGGCCGTGCCGAACACCGCCTCGTCCGCCCAGTAGTTGCCGTGCACGAAGGTGCCGGAGTCGGTCAGCCGCATCGCGTGCGGGACGTCCTTGATGTCGTACTCGTCGCCGAGGCCGACCGTCCGGGCGTTCATCCGGGTCTCCTCGAACTTCTCCGAGACCACCAGGACACCCCGGTAGGTGGGGTGTTGCGGCCCGCCCGCGGTGACCTTCAGGGTGCGCACCGGCTCGCCGTCCTCGCGCACCGTCAGGGTGCTGCTCGCCAGGTCGACGGTGGAGATCCGGGCCCGACCGACGGTGAAGGCCACCTCCTTGGCCTGGGTGCCGTACTCGCCGGGCGCCAGTTCCACGTCCTTCAGCCGCAGGCTGACGGTGACCCGGGTGCCCGGCGCCCAGTACGACTGCGGCCGGACGTCGAGGCGCCGGTTGCCGAACCAGTGCGCGGCGAGCGGCACCGGCGGATCGGCCACCACCTCGACCGCCCGCTCGGCCGCCGCACGGTCCGCGACCGGCCGGGTGAAGCGCAGCGAGACCGGCATGCCCACCCCGACCAGCGCGCCGTCCTCCGGTGTGACGAAGGCGGCCACCGTGTGCGCCGGACCGGCCGTCACGAAGCCGGAGTGGTGGTCGGCGCGCAGCCCGTCCGCGTCCTGGGCGACCGCGTCGACGGTGTACGGGGTGGCCGGGGAGAGCTGTTCCTCCGGCGTCCAGCGGGTGCCGTCGGGGGCGGTCCGGCCGGGCACCGTCACCCCGCGGTCGTCCGCCAGACGCACCGACAGCAGCCGCCCCCCGGCGACGGTGACGGCCACCTCGGCGTCGGAGTGCACCTCCTGGGCTCCGTCGGCGGGCATCGCCGCGATCACCGCGCGGGAGATCCGCGGCCGGCCCGCCGGGCCGCCGTCGCCACCCGGCACCGGACCGCCGGTGCACCCGGCCAGCAGCGCGAGCCCCGCCGCGGCCGCCCGCACCGCCCAGCGCCGTGCCACCGCCAGCATGAGGTCCCCCTGTCGTCCGCCCGTGCGCCGTCGCGCCCAGGGCGCCCGGCACCCGGTCAAACGAGGCCGCGGGGCGCCGGACACGAGCCGGCGCGCCACCCGGCGGTCGCCCTGTCGTTCACCCAGCGTCACAACACGATCGGCCACGTGACACCTGCGCAGGATCAGGGAACAACTGGAGAGCGGGTACGGGACCCCCGCGCAGGGAGGGTGCGGCGATGACGGCGTGGCAGGAGCTGGCACGGAGCACGCGCCGGGAGAGCGGCCGCCCACCCGCGGCCGGGCCCGGACGCACCCCCGCCCCGCAGCCGGCGCCGCCCGCCGAACCGTGGCCGGGCAGCTGGCAGCCGCTCGGCGCCCGCTTCCGCACCGCCCCGGACGGCGGCTGCGGCACCAACTTCGCGCTCTGGGCGGCCGGCGCCGAGGCCGTCGACCTCTGCCTGTTCGCCGAGGACGGCACCGAGACCCGGCACCGGCTCACCGAGCAGACCTTCCAGACCTGGCACGGCTACCTGCCCGGCGTGCTGCCCGGCACCCGCTACGGCTACCGGGTGCACGGCCGCTGGGACCCGTGGACGGGCGCCCGCTGGAACCCGGCCAAGCTGCTCCTCGACCCGTACGCGCGGGCGATCGACGGCGACTTCACCAGCCACGACGCCACCTGCACCGCCGTCCGCGGCTGGCCCGAGCCGGACGTCGCCGACACCGTCCGCGACAACCGGGACTCGGCGCCGTACGTGCCCAAGGCCGTCGTCGTGCACGACGACGACGACTGGTACGACGACCAGCGGCCGAAGACCCCGTGGGCCGAGACCGTGCTGTACGAGGTGCACGTGCGCGGCTTCACGATGAGCCACCCGGACGTGCCGCCGGAGCTGCGCGGCACCTACGCGGGCCTCGCCCACCCGGCGGCGATCGCCCACCTGACCCGGCTCGGCGTCACCGCGGTGGAGCTGCTGCCCGTCCACCACCACGTCAGCGAGGACCACCTGCAGGCCCGCGGCCTGACCAACTACTGGGGCTACAACACGCTCGGCTTCTTCGCCCCGCACGCCGGCTACTCCGCCGCCGGCAGCCGCGGCGGCCAGGTCGGCGAGTTCAAGCGGATGGTGCGGGCGCTGCACGCGGCCGGCATCGAGGTGATCCTCGACGTGGTCTACAACCACACCGCCGAGTCCGGGGTGATGGGCCCGGCGCTGTCGCTGCGCGGCATCGACAACGGCGGCTACTACCGGCTGGACCGCAGCCGCCGCGGCTACGCCGACTACACCGGCTGCGGAAACACCCTGGACACCCGGCAGCCGCAGGTGGTCCGGCTGATCACCGACTCGCTGCGGTACTGGGTCGGCGAGATGGGCGTGGACGGCTTCCGCTTCGACCTGGCCGCCGCACTGGCCCGCGGCAGCGACGGGGTGGAGATGCACCACCCCTTCCTCGCCGCGGTCTCCCAGGACCCGGTGCTCAGCCGGGTCAAGCTGATCGCCGAACCGTGGGACGTCGGGCCGGGCGGCTACCAGGTCGGCGGCTTCCCGCCGCTGTGGGCCGAGTGGAACGACAAGTACCGCGACACCGTCCGCGACTTCTGGCGCGGCGCCAGACCGGACGTCCGGGAGCTCGGCTACCGGCTCTCCGGCTCCTCCGACCTCTACCAGCGCGGCGGCCGCCGCCCGTACGCCTCGGTCAACTTCGTCACCGCGCACGACGGCTTCACCCTGCGCGACCTGGTCTCCTACAACCGCAAGCACAACGAGGCCAACGGCGAGCAGAACCGGGACGGCACCGACGACAACCGGTCCTGGAACCACGGCGCGGAGGGCGAGACGGACGACCGGGCGGTGCGCGCGCTGCGCGGCCGCCAGCTGCGCAACCTGCTCGCCACCCTGCTGCTCTCCAGCGGCGTGCCGATGCTCACCGCCGGTGACGAGCTCGGCCGCACCCAGCACGGCAACAACAACGCCTACTGCCAGGACAACGGGACGAGCTGGCTGGACTGGTCGCTGCTGGACGACCCCGAGTGGGCCTCGCTCACCGACCTGGTCGCCCGGCTGGTCCGGCTGCGCCGCGCCCACCCGGTGCTGCGTCAGCGGGCGTTCTTCTCCGGCCGGGAGACGGTGCCCGGCGGCCAGCGCGACCTGGCCTGGTTCACCCCGCGCGGCGAGCAGATGACCGAGGCGGACTGGTTCGCGCCGACCGCCGTGCTCGGCATGCTGCTCTCCGGCAGCGCGATGGCCGAGCGCGACCAGCGGGGCCGGCCGCTGTCCGACGACAGCTTCCTGCTGCTGGTGAACGCCGGGGCCGAGCCCGTCCCGTTCGCGCTGCCCGGCGCGCCCTGGGCGGACTCCTACGAGACGGAGGTGGACACCGCCGCCCCGGCGGACGGGCCGGGGCCGCACCACCCGGCGCCGGGCAGCGTGCTGCTGGGCGGGCGCTCGCTGCAGCTGCTGCGGGCGCCCGCGCGGACCGAACGGGCCTGAACGGGCCTCAGATCTTGTCGGCCACGATCAGCAGGTAGTGGAAGCTGCCCTCCTTGTAGGCGGTCAGGAACGGGTCCTCGATGCCGGTCGCCACCGAGGACTCGGCCCGCAGCTCCCAGTACGGGATGGTGTCGGCGGTCAGGTCGACCACGTTGATCGGCACCAGGTTGTTGGCGGCCAGCGCCTTGAAGTACTGGCTGCGCGGGTGGATGTTGCAGGTGTAGTGCTCGTCGATCCGGCTGACCGCCTTGGAGCGCAGGCCCATGACGTCGTTGGAGCAGCCGGTGATGCAGACGTAGCGGCCGCCGGGTACCAGCACCCGGGAGAACTCGGCGAAGGCCTCGACGAGGTCGACGTACATGGTCGTCTCGTTGGTCCACACCGCCCGGCGGGAGGCGGTCTCCAGGCCGGTGTCGAGCATGTTGCGGAAGTGGAAGCGGACCTTGTCGGCCACGCCGCGGCTCCGGGCCTGCTCGTTGGCGAAGTCGACCTGGTACTCGGAGATGGAGACGCCGTCGACCTCGCAGCCGAAGCGCCGGTTGGCCATGATGCTGCTGCCGCCGCGTCCGGAGCCGGCGTCCAGCAGCCGGTCGGCCGGCGCGACCGCGCCCAGGTGGTCGAGGAGCACATCGGCCTGGGCGGTCTCCAGGCGGTGCAGCTCCGCGATGATCCGCTCGTCGCGGGTGTCCTCCGGGCCCGCCAGCACCGAGGGGTCGTACGCGCCGAGGCCGTAGTGGTGGTGGTAGAGGTCGTCGATCTCGCCGAGCCGCAGGTTGACCGGATCCCGCTCGGCGTTCCAGTAGTTGGCGACCGACCGCTGGAAGGCCGTGCGCAGGACGTTGGGCGGGGTGGTGGTGGTCATGGCTGAGCTCCTCGTCGTAGGGGTTGGGTGGTGGTCGGGGGTCAGGCCGTCCGGTAGCGGGCGCTGCCGGCGTGCCACTCGCGGTTTCCGCCGACCCACGCCCAGGTGCCGGCCAGGTAGCGGCGCAGTTCGGGGGAGCCGACGAGGGAGAGCGCGGCGGCCTCGGCCTCGAAGGTGTGCATGAGTTCGTCGTGGAGCTGGACGCTGATCTCCACCGCCTCGTCGAGGGAGCACTGCTCCTCGGTGGCGATCAGCATGGGCAGGCTGAAGTCCGAGGGATCTTCCTTGCCCATCGAGTAGAGGTCGTTCATCAGCACCGTGGCGGTGCCCGCCAGGTTGACGGCGCGCCGCACCCGCGGGTCGGCGAACTGGGCCTGCGGCAGCTCGTACCCGGCGATGGCGTCGACCAGGACCATGCACGGGACGAAGCTGTTCTCGTGCCGGTGCATCAGGTACTCCCAGACCGGAGGACGGTGGCCGGTGGTGTGCCACATGCCTTCCTGGTTGTACGCGACGAACATGATCGCCAGCTCGTGGCGGAGCCGCCGGACCTGTGTGGTGGTGGCGTGAGCGGCGAGGTCGTCCAGCGAGGAGCGCAGCGCCATCGCGACCGGGTCCCTGCGGACGACCTCCTCCAGCTGCGGCGCGTAGCGCAGCGGGAGCTGGGCCTGGTCGATCACCGAGTGGCAGATCGCCAGCCGCCGGCCGATCAGGTCGTGCCGGGGCTCCTCGACCTCGCCGTCCACGATGTGGTCGTCCACCGCCCATTCGGCCAGCCCGCACTTGGCCGCGGCGAGCAGCCGGTCCGGGTCGTCCGTCTCGGGGTGGGCGAGCATCATGAGGCGGCCGAAGTTCGCCGAGCGGACCATGTCGAGCCGGCCCGGGTAGATGCCGACCTCCTCGGCCCACTCCACCAGCCGCCCGTTGACCAGGTCGCCGAGCGCCGGGTCGTCCCGCAGGGCGGGCGGGCAGTAGAGGGCCGGGGCCGCGCCGTGCTCGCGCCGGGCGCCGGGCGGTGCCCCGGCCACCGCGTCGACGCCCCCGCCGGACGCGGCCGGCCGGACGGGGGCCGCCGGCCGAGAGATCCGTGCAGCGGCCGTGCCGAGGCCGGTGGGGCCGGGGCTGTACCAGGTGAGCGCGGCCGGCGCGGGGCGCTCCGCGCCGGCCAGCACGGCGGCCGCCAGGCCCGCCGGCGGGTGGGTGGCCCGGGCGTCGGGGGCCCGGGTGAGCGGTGATGCCATGTCAGCCGTCCTTCGGTCGCGGACTGCGGGGAGGCCTTCAGCCGAGCGGCCGGTTGACCTCGACGTTCTCGAGCAGTCCGAGCGCGTCCGGGACGAGCACGGCCGCCGAGTAGTAGGTGCTGACCAGGTAGGAGATGACGGCCTTGTCGTCGATGCCCATGAAGCGGACGTTGAGGCCGGGCTCGTACTCGTCGGGCAGGCCGGTCTGGTTGAGGCCGATCACGCCCTGGTCCGCCTCGCCGACGCGCATCGCGATGATCGAGGTGGTGTGGCCGTCGGTGACCGGGATCTTGCCGCAGGGCAGGATCGGCACACCGCGCCAGGCCGGCAGGTGGTGGCCGCCGACGTCGACGGTGCCGAAGTACAGGCCGCGCCGGTTGCACTCGCGGCCGAAGGCGGCGATCGCCCGCGGGTGGGCGAACAGGTGCGTGGTCCGGCGCCGCATGCTGAGCAGCTCGTCCAGGTCGTCCGGGGTGGGCGGGCCGGAGTGCGTCTGGATCCGCTGGTCGTAGTCGGTGTTGTTGAGCAGGCCGAACTCGGGGTTGTTGACGAGCTCGTGCTCCTGGCGCTCGCGCAGCGCCTCGATGGTCAGCCGGAGCTGCTGCTCCGTCTGGTTCATCGGCTTGTTGTAGAGGTCGGCGACCCGGCTGTGCACCCGCAGGACCGTCTGCGCCACGGAGAGCTCGTACTCGCGGGGCGCGAGCTCGTAGTCGACGAAGGTGGCGGGCAGCGTGTGCTCGCCGACGTGGCCCGCGGACATCGCGATCGCGGCCTCGCCGTGGCTGTTCTGCGGCCGGTGCCCGTTGCCGGACAGGCCCTGCACGTGGTCGTGCAGCTGCCGGTACTCGGCGGCGACCAGCTGGTACGCCTGGTGCGGCAGGGCCAGCACGGTGACGGAGGTGGCCGCCTTCGCGGTGAACTCCCAGTCGCCGTCCGGCCCGGCGAGCACGTGGCCGCCGAAGGAGGCGCCGTCGGCGAGCACGCCGAGGACGGTCTCCTCACCGTACTTGCCGGCGCCGATCTGCTCGACCCGGCCGTGCGCGATCAGGAAGACGTGGTCGGCGGGCCGGCCGCGCTCGACGATGACCTGGCCGGGCTCGAACTCCTGCTGGACGAAGCGGCCGGCCAGCGCGCCGAGCGCGGTCGGGTCCTCGAAGCCGCGCAGCAGCGGCAGCTCGCCGAGCTCGGCGGGGACGACCTGGACCCGTGAGCCGGTCTTCACGAAGGTCAGCCGGCCGTCGCCGACGGCGTAGCTGAGCCGCCGGTTGACCCGGTAGGTGCCGCCGGACACCTGGACCCAGGGCAGCGACTTCAGCAGCCAGCGGGAGCTGATCTCCTGCATCTGCGGCCGGGACTTGGTGGTGGTGGCGAGGTTGCGGGCCGCCGCCGTGCTCAGACTGAGCTGGATCTGGTCCTGCGTGCCGGCCGGCTGGGGCGCCGGCTGTGCCTCGACCGTCATGGGACACCTCTCGAACGTCATGGGGGGCCGCCCGGGCAGGTCGACGGCCACTCTCCGCACACGGATCACATCGGATGGCGACACCCGGACGGCCGAGGCGCGCGGACGCCGCGCGGACGCCGGGTGCACTCGGATGGCCGCACGCCCCCTCCGCACCTCCCGCGCTGCGGACTCCCCCGCCGACCACGGCCGGAACCCGACGTCAGGTGTGAAAAACCGGATGAGAAATGACCGGGCAGCGCCTACCCTCGGCCGCGATGTCCACGAACCAAGCCCCCACCGGCCCCCGACGGTCCACCGTGCGCTCGCTGCTGCGCCTGTGGCCGTACGCCCGGGTCGCCCGCTGGCGAATCGCCGGATCGGTCGCCGCCGCGCTCACCGCCTCGGCCAGCGTGCTCGCCGTCCCGGTGGTGCTCCGCCGGATCGTCGACGGCCCGATCGCCGACCACGACACGGCCGCGCTCTGGCCGCTCGCCGGGCTGCTCCTGCTGCTCGGCCTCGCCGAGGCCGGGCTGTTCGGCGTGCGCCGGGTGATCGTGGCCCGCCCGCTGGCCCGGGTCGAGGCGGCCATGCGCGGCGACCTGTACGCCAAGCTGCAGCGGCTGCCGATCTCCTTCCACGACCGGTGGCCCTCCGGGCAGCTGCTCAGCCGGGCCACCTCCGACATGTTCACCATGCGGCTGTTCCTGGCCTTCCCGCTGGTCTTCCTGATCGTCAACACCACGGTCTTCCTGATCGGCACCGGCCTGATGTTCGCCCTGGACTGGCGGCTCGCACTGATCGCGCTGATCCCGATGGGGCCGCTGACCTGGCTGACCCACCACTTCGAGCGGGGCTACTCGGGTGCCGCCCGCAGGGCCCAGGACCAGAACGGCGACCTCGCCACCGTGGTGGAGGAGTCGGTGCTGGGCATCCGCATCCTCAAGGCCTTCGGCCGGCACCGCACCATGGCGGAGCGCTTCGGCGAGCAGTCCCGCTCGCTGCGCGACACCGAGCTCGGCAAGGCCGGGATGCTGGCCGACCTGTGGGCGGTCATCGTCGGCCTGCCGGAGCTCGCGCTCGGCGCTGCGCTCGCGGTGGGCGCCGTCCTGGTCGCCCACGACGAGATGTCCACGGGCACCCTGGTGGCCTTCCTCTCCACGGCGCTGGCCCTGCGCTGGCCGGTGGAGTCGCTCGGCTGGCTGGTGGCGTACGCCAACGAGGCGGCCACCGCCACCGACCGGTTCTACGAGGTGATGGACGAGCCCGAGCCCTCGGACGCCCCGCACGGCCCGCGGCCCGGCGCCATGTCCACCGCCGCGCCCACCGCCGTGCCCGCCCTCGTACCCGCAGCCGGCGAGCAGGGCATCCGGCTCTCCGGGGTGCGCTTCCGCTACCCCGACGCCCCCGCGGACAGCCCCGACCTGCTGGACGGGGTCGACCTGCACATCCGCCCCGGCGAGACGATGGCCCTGGTCGGCGCGACCGGCAGCGGCAAGACCACGCTCACCTCGCTGCTCCCCCGGCTGTACGAGGCCACCGGCGGCACCATCGCGCTGGACGGCCGGGACGTCCGCACGATCCCCCGGGCCGAACTGCGCGAGCTGGTCGCGGTCGCCTTCGAGGAGCCGACGCTGTTCTCCGCCTCGGTCGCCGAGAACGTGCTGATGGGCGCGCCGGCCGCCGGGCCCGAGCAGCTGGCCGCCGCCCTCGACACCGCCCAGGCGCACTTCGTCGACCGGCTGCCCGGCGGCACCGCCACCCAGGTCGGCGAGCAGGGCCTCAGCCTCTCCGGCGGCCAGCGCCAGCGGCTGGCGCTGGCCCGCGCGGTCGTCGGCGACCCCCGCTTCCTGGTGCTGGACGACCCGCTCTCCGCCCTCGACGTGCACACCGAGGCACTGGTCGAACAGGCGCTGCGGCGCGTGCTGGAGGGCACCACCGCCCTGGTGGTGGCGCACCGCCCGAGCACGGTGCTGCTGGCCGACCGGGTGGCCGTGCTGCACGAGGGCCGGATCACCGCCGTCGGCACCCACCACGAACTGCTGCAGGGCTCCGCCGTCTACCGCGAGCTGATGACGGGCGAGCCCGCCCCCGTACCGGAAGGGATCCCCGCCCGATGAGCACCACCGCGGTCGACGCCGCCGAGGACCTGGCCGAGGAACTCCCGCAGCCCGTCGAGGACGACGAGGACATCCCCGTCCCCCCGGGCGCCGCCCGCCGGCTGCTCGCCGAACTGCTCGGCCCGCACCGCCGCCGGATCGCACTGGCGATGCTGGTGATCCTCGTCCAGCAGGCCGCGCTGCAGGCCGGGCCGCTGCTGGTCGCCCTCGCCATGGACCGCGGCATCCCGGCGCTGCGCGAGCACGACAGCGGCCCGCTGATCGCGGTGATCGCGGCCTACCTGGGCTGCGGCGCGCTGAGCACCGTCCTGCAGCGCGCCTTCATCCGGTTCAGCGCCCGGATCAACCAGGACGTGCTGCTGCACCTGCGCGGCCGGATCTTCCGGCACGCCCAGCGGCTCAGCCTGGACTTCCACGAGCGGTACACCTCCGGCCGGATCATCTCCCGCGCCACCAGCGACGTGGACGCCCTGCGCGAGCTGCTCGCCGAGGGCCTGCAGGAGCTGCTCTCGGTCGTCCTCTCGGTGTTCTGGATCTCGCTGGTGCTGATGGTGATGGACTGGCGGCTCGGCCTGCTGTCGCTGCTGTCCTTCCTGCCGATGTACCTCAGCGTCCGCTCCTTCCGACGGCGCTCGCTGCGCGTCTACCGGCGCTCGCGGTCGGCGGTGGCCGCGGTGATCGTCCGGTTCACCGAGACCATGAACGGCATCCGCCCGGTGCAGGCCTTCCGCCGGGAGCGGGCCAACGACGAGGCCTTCGGCACGGTCAACCACCAGTACGCGGGCACCACCGCGGACGGCCTGCTGGAGATGGCCCGGTACGTGGCGGTCTCCCGGACGATCGCCAACGTGTGGATCACCGGCGTGGTGGTGGCCGGCGCCCTGCTGGTCTCCGACGGCTCGGTGGAGCTCGGCGTGCTCACCGCCTTCGTGCTCTACCTGCGCCGTCTCTACGAGCCGCTCGACCAGCTGGCGATGTTCCTCAACAGCTACCAGTCGGCGGCCGCGGCGCTGGAGAAGATCGCCGGTCTGCTGGCGCACGAGCCCTCGGTGCCGGAGCCGGCCGTGCCTGCGCCGCTGCCGGAGCACCCGGTGAAGGGCCGCACGGTCTCCTTCGACGGCGTCCGCTTCGCCTACCGCACGGGCAAGGAGGTGCTGCCCTCCTTCGACCTGGTGCTCCCGGCCGGGCAGACCACCGCCGTGGTCGGCGCGACCGGCGCCGGCAAGTCCACCCTGGCCAAGCTGCTCGCCCGGTTCTACGACCCGACCGACGGCCGGGTCGCGCTGGACGGCGTCGACCTGCGCGACCTGTCCGGCGAGGAGCTGCGGCGCAACGTCGTGATGGTGACCCAGGAGTCCTTCCTGTTCTCCGGCACGGTCGCCGAGAACATCGCGATCGGCCGGCCCGGCGCGACCCGCGCCGAGGTCGAGCAGGCGGCCCGGGACATCGGCGCGTACGAGTTCGTCGCCGCGCTGCCGGACGGCTTCGACACCGACGTCCGCAAGCGGGGCGGCCGGATCTCGGCCGGCCAGCGGCAGCTGGTGGCCTTCGCCCGGGCACTGCTGGCCGACCCGGCCGTACTGATCCTGGACGAGGCGACCAGCTCGCTGGACGTGCCCGGCGAGCAGGCCGTGCAGCGGGCCATGCGGACGGTCCTGGCGGGCCGCACCGCGGTGGTCATCGCGCACCGGCTCTCCACGGTCGAGATCGCCGACCGGGTGCTGGTGATGGACCAGGGCCGGATCGTCGAGGACGGCCGCCCGGCCGACCTGATCGGCGGCCGCGGCCGCTTCGCCGACCTCCACCGCGCCTGGCGCGACAGCCTGGTCTGAGAGGACCGCCACCAGGGGCGCGTGGGGACACCTCCCCCGCGCCCCTCAGTGGTCGCCCCGAAAAGGCCCGAGCGCCGCATCCGGCTTACGCAGTTCCCGCGCCCCTTGTGGATGCCCCTGCGCGTCCGTCTAGCCAGGTGACTAAGCGCTTGCTTAGAATCCGGTGGAGCCCTGTGCCGCGCCGCTGCGGCACGGCCGCCAGCGACAGGAGCCCGCCATGTCCGCAGTCAACCGCCAGATCCGACTCGCCGCCCGGCCGCAGGGCGAGGTGAAGCCCACCGACTGGGAGCACGCCGACACCCCGGCCGCCGAGCCCGGCGAGGGCGAGTTCGCCGGCCGTACCCGCTTCGTCTCGCTGGACCCGGCGATGCGCGGCTGGCTGGACGACCGCCCCTCCTACCTCCCCCCGGTGGGCCTCGGCGAGGTCATGCGGGCCGGCACGGTGGTCGAGGTGACCGCCTCCAACCACCCCACGTACCGCGTCGGCGACCACGTGGTCGGCACCTTCGGCGTCCAGGAGCACGTGGTCTCCGACGGCCGCGGCACCCTCCGGGTCGACCCGGCCGCCGCCCCGCTCTCCACCTACCTCGGCGCGCTCGGCATGCCGGGCATGACCGCCTACTTCGGCCTGCTGGAGGTCGGCGCGCTCAAGGACGGCGAGACGGTCGTGGTCTCCGGCGCCGCGGGCGCGGTCGGCACCATCGTCGGCCAGATCGCCAAGGTGAAGGGCTGCCGGGTGGTGGGCATCGCCGGCGGCCCCGACAAGTGCGCTCTGCTCACCGAGGAGCTGGGCTTCGACGCCGCGATCGACTACCGCACCGAGGACGTCCGGGCCGCTCTGCGCACCCACTGCCCGGACGGCATCGACGTCTACTTCGACAACGTCGGCGGTCCGATCCTGGACGCCGCGCTGACCCGCCTGGCCATGCACGCCCGGGTGGTGGTGTGCGGCGCGATCAGCCAGTACAACGCCGAGTCCAAGGTCGAGGGCCCGTCCAACTACCTGTCGCTGCTGGTCCGCCGGGCCCGGATGGAGGGCTTCGTGGTGTTCGACTACGCCGCCCGCTACAAGGACGCCGCCACCGAGATGGCCGGCTGGATCGCCGAGGGCCGGCTCAAGGTCAAGGAGCACATCGTCCGCGGCACCGTCGATGACTTCCCCGCGACGCTGCAGATGCTCTTCCGCGGCGAGAACGTCGGCAAGCTCGTGCTGGAGCTGGTGTGACGACACCGCCTCCCCCGCGCGACTGGGCGTCCTTCCAGTACGAGATCTATCTGAACGGCCTGATCAGCGGCAGCGTGCCGCGGCTGCCCGCCGACCTCTCCCGGCTGGAGCGGCTGGCCGAGCACCGGCTCGGCCCGGGCCCGTTCGGCTACGTCGCGGGCAGCGCCGGCAGCGGCGCCACCGAGCGGGCCAACCGGGCCGCCCTCGACGCGCACCGGATCGTGCCCCGGATGCTGCGCGACGTCTCCTCGCGCGATCTGCGCACCGAGCTGTTCGGCCGCACCCTGCCCGCACCGCTGGCGCTGGCCCCGGTCGGGGTGCTGTCGATCCTGCACCCGGACGCCGAGCCGGCGGCGGCCCGGGCGGCGGCCGGGGAGGGCGTGCCGTTCGTGCTGTCCTCCGCCTCCAGCACCCCGATGGAGGAGGTCGCCGCCGCGATGGGCGACGGCGAGCGCTGGTTCCAGCTCTACTGGTCCAAGGACCGTGAGGTCACCCGCTCGTTCCTCGGCCGGGCGAAGGCCGCGGGCTTCACCGCGCTGTTCGTCACCCTGGACACCCCGCTGCTCGCCTGGCGCCCGCGCGACCTCGACCAGGCCTACCTGCCGTTCCTGCACGGTGTCGGCACCGCGAACTACTTCACCGACCCGGCCTTCCTCGCCGGGCTGGCCAAGCCGCCGCACGAGGACCCGAACGCGGCCGTCCTGCAGTTCGTCTCGCTCTTCGCCGACCCCGGCAAGACCTGGCCCGACCTCGCCTGGCTGCGCGAGCACTGGGACGGCCCGATCGTGCTCAAGGGGATCCTGCACCCGGACGACGCCCGGGCCGCCGTCGAGGCCGGCATGGACGGCGTGGTGGTCTCCAACCACGGCGGCCGCCAGGTCAACGGCTCGATCGGCGCCGCCGAGGCGCTGCCCGCCGTGGCGGCCGCGGTCGGCGACCGGATCCCGGTGCTCTTCGACAGCGGCATCCGGACGGGCGACGACGTCTTCAAGGCGCTCGCCCTGGGCGCGAGCGCGGTGCTGCTCGGCCGCCCGTACGCCTACGGGCTGGGCCTGGACGGCCAGGCCGGGGTGACGCACGTGATCCGCTCGCTGCTCGCCGAGTTCGAGCTGACACTGGCCCTCTCCGGGCACCGCACCCCGGGCTCGTTGGACACCTCCGCGCTCGCCTGACCGACCGCACGCGCCGGGTGCCGGGCGGGGCCCTCCTCGGCCCCGCCCGGCACCCGGCCGTCCGTCGTCAGCGCAGCACGCCGGCGTCCATCCCGCCCGACTCGACCGGCGCGGCGACCAGCCCCGGCTCGGCCGGCGAGGCCAGCAGCCGGTGCGTCGGCAGCACCCGCACCGTGTAGCCGAACGGGCCGGTGCGGTCCAGCTCCAGCGAGCCCTCGTAGCGGTGGCGGCCCTCCAGGTCCGGCCCGCCGGCCGGCTTCAGGGCGAGCACCGCGGCGTCCGAGATCCGGTCGGACTCGTCCACCCGCCCGGCCACCACCTGGACCTCCACGTCGACCGGCTCCAGCGCGCCGAGCGAGACCTGCACCCGCAGCTCCAGCGCCGAGCCCAGCTCCTGCGCCTCGCGGCAGCCCTCCGCCTCGACGTGCTCGACCCGGACGGCGGGCCAGGCCTCGCGGACCCGGCCCTTCCAGGCGGCCAGTTCGCGGGCGCCCGCATGGTCGGTGCCGCCGCTCCCGGCGGCCAGCGCGCGGTGTGCGTCCGCCGCGGGGGCGTACAGCCGCTCGACGTAGTCGCGCACCATCCGGCCCGCCAGCACCTTGGGCCCGAGGGTCACCAGGGTGTGCCGGACCATGGCGATCCAGCGGTGCGGCAGGCCGTCGGCGCCGCGGTCGTAGAACCGGGCGGCGACCTGGTGCTCGATCAGGTCGTAGAGCGCGGCGGCCTCGATGTCGTCGCGCCGCTCGGCCTCCGGGCTGTCCGGGTCGACCCGCTCGGGGCCGGAGACGTCCGCGGTGGGGATCGCCCAGCCGTTGCGGCCGTCGTACCACTCGTCCCACCAGCCGTCCAGGATGGACAGGTTGAGGCAGCCGTTCAGGGCGGCCTTCATCCCGGAGGTGCCACAGGCCTCCAGCGGGCGGAGCGGGTTGTTCAGCCAGACGTCGCAGCCCGGGTAGAGGTGCTTGGCCATGGCCATGTCGTAGTCCGGCAGGAAGACGATCCGGTGCCGCACCGCCGGGTCGTCGGCGAAGGCCACCAGCTGCTGGATGAGCCGCTTGCCGCCGTCGTCGGCCGGGTGCGCCTTGCCCGCGACCACGATCTGCACCGGGCGCTGCGGGTCCAGCAGCAGGGCCCGCAGCCGGGCCCGGTCCCGCAGCATCAGCGTCAGCCGCTTGTACGACGGGACGCGGCGGGCGAAGCCGATGGTGAGCACGTCCGGGTCGAGCACGCCGGAGGTCCAGCCGAGCTCGGCGTCGCCGGCGCCGCGCTGGCGCCAGGAGATCCGCAGCCGTCGGCGGGCCTCCTCGACCAGCTGGGCCCGCAGGGTGCGGCGGACGTCCCAGATCTCCTCGTCGCCGATCCGTTCGATGCCCGTCCAGCGGCGGGCCTCGCCGGTGGTGATGGCCTCCTCGGCGCGCTCTGCGCCGAGCTGGCCTGCACCGAGCCGGACGACGGCCGGGTCGATCCAGGTCGGCGCGTGGACGCCGTTGGTGATCGAGCCGATCGGCACCTCGGCCGAGTCGAAGCCCGGCCAGAGCCCGTTGAACATCGACCGGCTGACCTCGCCGTGCAGGGTGGAGACGCCGTTGGCCCGCTGGGCCAGCCGCAGGCCCATGGCGGCCATGTTGAACAGCTTCGGGTCGCCGCCCTGCCAGCTCTCCGCGCCGAGCGCCAGCACCCGGTCCGCCGGGACGCCGGCTAGTGCCGCGTCGCCGCCGAAGTGACGGGCGACCAGGTCGCGGTCGAAGCGGTCGATGCCGGCCGGGACGGGTGTGTGGGTGGTGAACACCGTACCGGCCCGGACGGCCTCCAGCGCGGCGACGAAGTCCAGCCCTCGGCCACCCTGTTCGACCGGGGCGACCAGCTCGCGGATGCGCTCCACACCGAGGAAGCCGGCGTGGCCCTCGTTGGTGTGGAAGACCTCCGGCGCGCGATGGCCGGTGAGCCGGCAGTAGGTGCGCACCGCGCGGACGCCGCCGATGCCGAGCAGCATCTCCTGCAGCAGCCGGTGCTCGCTGCCGCCGCCGTAGAGCCGGTCCGTCACGTCACGGTCGGCCGGGGCGTTGGACTCGATGTCGGAGTCGAGCAGCAGCAGCGGGACGCGGCCGACCTGGGCCTTCCAGATCCGCGCGCCGAGGGTGCGGCCGGCCGGCAGGGCGAGGTCGACCCGGCAGGGGCTGCCGTCCTCCTCGCGGAGCAGGCTGACGGCGAGTTCGTCCGGGTCGAGCAGCGGGTAGCGCTCCTGCTGCCAGCCGTCCCGGTCGAGCGACTGCCGGAAGTAGCCGTGCCGGTAGAAGAGGCCCACGCCGACGATCGGCACCCCAAGGTCGCTGGCGGCCTTGAGGTGGTCGCCGGCCAGGATGCCGAGGCCGCCGGAGTACTGGGGCAGCGCGGCGGCGATCCCGAACTCCGGGGAGAAGTAGGCGATCGCCTCCGGCAGCGGGCCGCCGGCGGCCGCCGGTGCCGACTGGTACCAGCGCGGGCCGGCGAGATAGTCCCTCAGGTCGTCGTGCAGGTCGCCCAGCCGGCGCAGGAAGCGGCGGTCGGCCGCGAGCGCGGCGAGCCGGGCGGCCGGCACCTCGCCGAGCAGCCGGACCGGATCCTCCCCCACGGCCGCCCAGACCTCGGGATCGACGGAGCGGAACAGCTCCCTCGTCTCGGGGTGCCAGGACCAGCGGAGGTTGAGCGCGAGCTCGTGCAGCGGCTGGAGTTGTTCGGGCAGGACGGTGCGGACGGTGAATCTGCGGATTGCCTTCACAACGTGAAGCCTAGAGCCTCGGGGCCGCCTGAACGGGTGTCAGCGGGCGTATTGCACACCCGTTCGGCGTATTGGTGAGATCGCAATCGGCGCAGTACTGCGAATGGGGGGCGCACGGGGCGCACGCGGCCGGAAAGGCGCGCCCCTGGCGCATGAATTTCCCGCAACGGCCGCGTTTCCACTGGCCGATATGCCCCTGCATACCGTCCGAAATCGCGCGATTACCGGCCCGTAGGTCTTGCCGGTGGTGCGAGGATGCAGAAAGGTCGTTGGTGCGGCAGGGAGTGCAGGCCGGAAGGCGCCCCCCTGCTGTCCCATGTCCGGAACATGCCCTGCTGACGAGCCCTCACCCTCCATCGCCCATTCGGCCGCTGCCGCTGCTCCTCGGCGTGTCCTCACACCTCTCCCGATCGTTTTTCGGGTGGGTCGGGTCGCTCCTGGGCGCGCCCATCAGGGCGCGCGCCGGGACGCACGCGCCTCGCGGGGTGGGCCGCGCCTGCCAGGCGGTCGGGGTCACCGGGCCCGCCGGCACGGCACCGTTCCGAACGCACGGCCACCCCACCCCACAGTCCTCCCGGTTACTCCTCGCGGCACGCACCGGCCGCCGGGAGCCGCCGCCGATTCGGGCAGGAGTTTGGCATGCAGGGCGACACGCGGGATCAGTCCACCGCGACCACGGAGGGTCCCGACACACCGCCGACCACGGAGCCGCCGCTGCCGGCCCCGCGCGCCGCCCGCAGCACCGCACCGGCCGCCCCCGCGGCCAAGCGGACTGCGGCCCGCAGGACCACCACCACGACCGTGGCGGCCGCCGCGAAGAAGGCTCCGGCCAAGAAGGCCGCCACGAAGACCGCGGCCACCACGACCGCGGCCGCCAAGAAGACGGCGGCCACGAAGACGGCGGCCAAGAAGGCCACCGCCCGCAAGAGCACCCCCCGCAAGACAGAGAGCGACACCGTGATCGGCCGCATCCCCGTCCTGGACGTCACCCCACTCGTCGACTCCGGGCGGCGCCCGGCCAAGGCGGTGGTCGGCGAGAGTTTCCAGGTCACCGCCACCGTCTTCCGCGAGGGCCACGACGCGGTGAACGCCAATGTGGTGCTCCGCGACCCGCGCGGCCGCAGCGGCCCGTGGACGCCGATGCGCGAACTCGCCCCCGGCACCGACCGCTGGGGCGCGCACGTCGCCCCGACCGCGCCCGGCCGCTGGTCCTACCTGGTGGAGGCGTGGAGCGACCCGGTCGCCACCTGGCGGAAGACCGCCGCCGTGAAGCTCCCGGCCGGCATCGACACCGCGCTCGTCCTGGAGGAGGGCGCCCAGCTGCTGGAACGGGCCGCGGGCGGGGTGCCGAAGAAGGAGGGCCGGGCGCACGTGCTGGCCGCGGTGGACGCGCTGCGCGACCCCGGGCTGCCCCCGCTGAGCCGCTACGCGGCCGCGCTCGCCCCCGAGGTGCTCGCCCTGCTGGAGCGCTACCCACTGCGCGAACTGGTCAGCGCCAGCCGCCCGCTGCCGCTCCAGGTGGACCGTCAGCGGGCGCTGTACGGCGCCTGGTACGAGTTCTTCCCGCGCTCCGAGGGCGCCGTGGTCGACCCCTCCGGGGTCCGGCCGCCGGTCTCCGGGACGCTGCGCACCGCCGCCGAGCGGCTGCCCGCGGTCGCCGCGATGGGCTTCGACGTGGTCTACCTGCCGCCCGTTCACCCGATCGGCCGTGCCTACCGCAAGGGCCCCGACAACAGCCTGACGGCCGGTCCGCACGACGTCGGCTCGCCCTGGGCGATCGGCTCGCCGGAGGGCGGCCACGACGCGGTCCACCCGGACCTCGGCACCCTGGAGGACTTCGACCGCTTCGTCGCCGAGGCCGAGTCGCTCGGCCTGGAGATCGCGCTCGACTTCGCCCTGCAGTGCTCGCCCGACCACCCCTGGGTCAACAAGCACCCGGAGTGGTTCTCCCACCGCCTCGACGGCACCGTCGCCTACGCCGAGAACCCGCCGAAGAAGTACCAGGACATCTACCCGATCAACTTCGACCAGGACTTCGAGGGCCTGGTCAAGGAGACGATTCGTGTCCTGCGTTTCTGGATGAGCCACGGGGTGCGGATCTTCCGCGTCGACAATCCGCACACCAAGCCGGTGGTGTTCTGGGAGAAGGTGCTCGGCGACATCGCCCGCACCGACCCGGACGTGATCTTCCTGGCCGAGGCGTTCACCCGCCCGGCGATGATGCACACCCTCGGGAAGATCGGATTCCACCAGTCGTACACCTATTTCACCTGGCGCAACACCAAGGGCGAACTGACCGAGTACCTCACCGAACTCACCGGTGAGGCGGCCGCCTACATGCGGCCCAACTTCTTCGCCAACACCCCGGACATCCTGCACGAGTACCTGCAGCACGGCGGCCCGGCCGCGTTCGCGATCCGCGCCGTGCTCGCCGCGACCCTCGCCCCGAGCTACGGGATCTACGCGGGGTACGAGCACTACGAGAACGAGCCCGCCCACCCCGGGTCCGAGGAGTACACGCGCTCGGAGAAGTACGAGCTGCGCCCGCGCGACTGGGGCCGCCAGGACACCCTCGCGCCGCTCCTCACCGCCCTCAACCGGCTCCGCCGCCGGCACCCCGCCCTCCAGCAGCTGCGCGACCTGCGCTTCCACCCCACGGACAACGACCAGGTCATCGCGTACTCCAAGCGGGCGACCAGCGAGGACGGCATCGAGGACCACGTGATCACCGTGGTGAACCTGGACCCGCACCACGTGCAGGAGGCGACCGTGACCCTGGACACGGACCTGCCGCTGGCGGTGCACGACGAGCTCACCGGCGCCACCTACCACTGGGGACGCCACAACTACGTCCGGCTCGACCCATCCACCGAGCCGGCCCACCTCCTCACCGTCCGGAGGCACCCTCAGTGACAGTCAACGAGCCCGTTCCCGACACCTTCGCCGAAACGCCGGCCAGGGACCGCGACCCGGAGTGGTTCAAACGCGCGGTCTTCTACGAGGTCCTGGTCCGTTCCTTCCAGGACAGCAACGGCGACGGCGTCGGTGACCTCAAGGGGCTCACCTCGAAGCTCGACTACCTGCAGTGGCTGGGGGTCGACTGCCTCTGGCTGCCGCCCTTCTTCGCCTCCCCGCTGCGGGACGGCGGGTACGACGTGGCCGACTACAAGTCGGTCCTCCCGGAGTTCGGCGACCTCGCCGACTTCGTGGAGTTCGTCGACGCCGCGCACGCCCGCGGCATGCGGGTGATCATCGACTTCGTGGTCAACCACACCAGCGACCAGCACCCGTGGTTCCAGGCGTCCCGCAACGACCCGGACGGGCCGTACGGCGACTTCTACATGTGGGCCGACGACGACAAGCAGTACCCCGACGCCCGCATCATCTTCATCGACACCGAGACCTCCAACTGGACGTACGACCCGGTCCGCAAGCAGTACTTCTGGCACCGGTTCTTCTCCCACCAGCCGGACCTCAACTACGACAACCCGCGGGTGCAGGAGGAGGTGATCGCGGCCCTGAGGTTCTGGCTGGACCTCGGCATCGACGGGTTCCGGCTGGACGCGGTCCCCTACCTGTACGCCCGGGAGGGCACCAACTGCGAGAACCTGCCGGAGACCCACGAGTTCCTCAGGCGGCTCCGCAAGGAGATCGACGCGGACTACCCGGACACGGTGCTGCTGGCCGAGGCCAACCAGTGGCCCGAGGACGTCGTCGACTACTTCGGGGACTTCGCCTCCGGCGGCGACGAGTGCCACATGGCGTTCCACTTCCCGGTGATGCCGCGGATCTTCATGGCGGTCCGCCGGGAGTCCCGCTACCCGGTCTCCGAGGTCCTCGCCAAGACGCCGGAGATCCCCTCCGGCTGCCAGTGGGGCATCTTCCTGCGCAACCACGACGAGCTGACCCTGGAGATGGTCACCGACGAGGAGCGCGACTACATGTACGCGGAGTACGCGAAGGACCCGCGGATGCGGGCCAACGTGGGCATCCGCCGGCGGCTCGCGCCGCTGCTGGAGAACGACCGCAACCAGATCGAACTCTTCACCGCCCTGCTGCTCTCGCTGCCCGGCTCGCCCGTGCTGTACTACGGCGACGAGATCGGCATGGGCGACAACATCTGGCTCGGCGACCGGGACGGCGTCCGCACCCCGATGCAGTGGACGCCGGACCGCAACGCGGGTTTCTCCTCCGCCGACCCGGGCAGGCTCAGTCTGCCGCCCATCATGGACCCGGTGTACGGCTTTCAAGTGACCAACGTCGAAGCGCAGCAGAGCAGTTCGAGCTCTCTGCTGCACTGGACGCGTCGCATGATCGAAATCCGCAAGCTCAATCCTGCGTTCGGCCTCGGCAGCTACACCGAGCTGCCCTCCAGCAACCCCGCGGTGCTGGCCTTCGTGCGCGAGTACGAGGGAGACCTGGTCATGTGCGTGAACAACTTCTCGCGGTTCGCGCAGCCGACCGAACTGGACCTGCGGCGGTACGGGGGGCGGTACCCGGTCGAGCTGATCGGCGGCGTGCGCTTCCCGTCCATCGGTGAGTGGCCCTATTTGCTCACACTCGCCGGGCACGGCTTCTACTGGTTCCAGCTGAGGAAGCCAGGAATCAAGTAGCGGCGGCCGCCCGGCGCCCGAAGTAACGATCCACCAGGTCCGAGGCGACCACCCTGCGGGGCGCGAGAGTCACCACCCCCGCGCCCCGCAGGGGTCTTCGCACCACCGCGTACGGAGAACAGCCCAACGGCCACCCACACTATGGCGTGACACCCGAGCCCAGCTCGCGTGCCTCCGCCGCCGCGCCGCCGAAATCCGGAAGACTGACAGGCCCGGTGACGACCTCGGGCAGCCGGCCCGCTTCCGGGGAAAGGGAGTCATGTCCGAAACCTCCCGTTCTCAAGCCCATGTGCACCGCGACCTACCCGACGGCGCCCCCGGGCCCGTCGGCACGCGCGGGACCACGGGGCGGAGAACCACCGCCGGGGTCAGTGAACTCGTGGGAGCCGCCCTGCCGCTGATCGCCGACTGGCTCCCCACCCAGCGCTGGTACGCCGGGAAGGGGCGCCCGATCAGCGGGCTCACCCCGGTGGTGGGCACCCCCCTGCAGGTCGGCGACCCGACCCTGCTGCACCTGCTGCTGCGGGTGGAGCACGGCACCGGGGCGGCCGCCCAGGGCGACATCTACCAGCTGCTGCTCGGCATCCGTTCGAGCGAGCCGTCCGGGATCGGCCCGGGCGCCGTCCTGGGGCGGCTGGCCGGCGGCGGACCGCACGACGGCGCGATGCTCTACGACGCGGTGCACGACCCGGAGCTGACCGGCCGGCTGCTGGAGCACCTGGCCACCGGCGACCGGTTCGGCGCGCTCTCCTTCCGGCGCACTCCGGGCCCCGGCCTGCCGAGCAACCTGCCCGGCCGGGCCTCCACGGCCGAGCAGTCCAACAGCTCGGTGATCTACGGGACCTCCTTCATCCTGAAGCTGTTCCGCCGGATCAGCCCGGGCACCAACCCGGACCTCGAACTCTCGCTGGCGCTCTCCCGGGCCGGCTCCACCCGCATCCCGCGGGTCGCCGCCTGGTTCGAGTCCCGGCTGGAGCGATCGGAACCGGCCACACTCGGCCTGCTCCAGCGGTACCTCCCGGACGCCGAGGACGGCTGGGAGCTCGCCCTCGACCAGGTGGCGCGGCTCAAGGGCGACCCGTCGCCGGGCAACTTCGCGGTCGAGGCGCACCGGCTCGGCCGGGCCACCGCCGAGGTGCACCGGGTGCTGTCCCGTTCGATGCCCACCGCCCGCCTCGACCGGGCGGAGACCGGCCGGCTGGCCTGCGCGATGGCCGACCGGCTGGACAGCGCGGTCGCCGCGGTGCCCGGTCTGCTGCGCTACCGCTCGGCGCTGCGCGCGGCGTTCCAGCAGCTCACCGCGGACCACCTGGAGGGCCTGCCGGTCCAGCGGATCCACGGCGACCTGCACCTCGGCCAGGCCATGCGCACCCCGCACGGCTGGGTGCTGCTGGACTTCGAGGGCGAGCCCGCGAAGCCGCTGGCCGAGCGCCGGCTGCCACAGCCCGCGCTGCGCGACGTGGCGGCGATGCTGCGCTCCTTCGACTACGCGGCCGCGCACCTGCTCGCCGGGGCCCCGGGCCCCGACCCGGAGCTGGCCCACCTCGCGAACGCCTGGGCGGCCCGCAACCGCACGGCGTACTGCGCGGGGTACACGGCGGGCGGCGGGATGGACCCGGCGACCGCGCCGGAGCTGCTGCGCGCCCTGGAGATCGACAAGGCGGTGTACGAGGTCGTGTACGAGGCCCGGCACCGTCCGAGCTGGCTGCCGATCCCGCTGGCCGCCATCAACCGTCTGGCCCTGACCGTCTGACGCCCCCCAACACGCCACCAGGAGGACCCGACGTGACACCGCTCGGCCCCACGCCAGAAAGCTCCACCACCGCCCTGCCCGCAACCTTCCGGGCGGGCGCCGGCACGTCCGCGCCCGCCCGCCGGGCCCGGGCTGCCAAGCGGCGCGAGCCCGTGGCGCCGCCGCGGTCCGGCCCGCCGGCCTCCGCTCCGCTGCGGCTTCCGGAGGCGCCGCTGCCGCCCGCCGAGGTGGACCGGCTGGTCTCCGGTGTGCACCACGACCCGCACGCCCTGCTCGGCGCGCACGCCACCCTGGAGGGCACCGCGATCCGGGTGCTGCGCCCGTTCGCGGAGCGGGTCGTGGTGGTGACGGAGCACGGCCCGGCGGAGCTGACCCATCAGCAGTCCGGTCTGTTCACCGGGCTGCTGGTGGGCCGCGAGTTCCCGGCGTACCGGCTGGAGGTGACCTACCCGGGCGGCGGACCGCTGGAGCAGGAGGACGGCTACCGGGCGGCGCCCACCCTCGGCGAGCTCGACCTGCACCTGATCTCGGAGGGCCGGCACGAGCAGCTGTGGCGGGCGCTCGGCAGCCACGTCCGCGAGGTCGGCGGGGTGGCCGGCACCTCCTTCGCGGTCTGGGCGCCGAACGCGGTCGGGGTCCGGCTGGTCGGCGACTTCAACCACTGGGACGGCACCGGCCACCCGATGCGCTCGCTCGGCTCCTCGGGCATCTGGGAGCTGTTCGTCCCCGGCCTCGCCGAGGGCGCCACCTACAAGTACGAGATCCGCACCCGGCAGGGCTGGGTGCTGCAGAAGGCCGACCCGCTGGCCCGCGCCGCCCAGTGCCCGCCGGAGACCGCGTCGGTCGTGCACACCTCCGACTTCACCTGGGGCGACGCCGACTGGATGGCCCGGCGGGCCAGGACCGCGCACCACAAGGCGCCGATGTCGGTCTACGAGCTCCACCTGGCCTCCTGGCGGCCGGACCTGACGAGCTACCGCGAGATCGCCGAGGAGCTGCCCGGCTACCTCGCGGGCCTCGGCTTCACCCACGTCGAGTTCATGCCGGTGATGGAGCACCCGTTCGGCGGCTCCTGGGGCTACCAGGTCACCGGCTTCTACGCGCCGACCGCCCGGCTCGGCGGCCCGGACGACTTCAAGTACCTGGTGGACGCGCTGCACCGGGCCGGCATCGGCGTGATCGTCGACTGGGTGCCCGCGCACTTCCCGAAGGACGACTTCGGCCTGGCCCGTTTCGACGGCGAGCCGCTGTACGAGCCGGCCGACCCGCTGCGGGCCGAGCACCCGGACTGGGGCACCCTGGAGTTCGACTACGGCCGCACCGAGGTGCGGAACTTCCTGGTCGCCAACGCGGTGTACTGGTGCGAGGAGTTCCACGTCGACGGCCTGCGGGTGGACGCCGTCGCCTCGATGCTCTACCTCGACTACTCCCGCGAGGGCGGCGCCTGGTCGCCGAACGTCTTCGGCGGCCGGGAGAACCTCGACGCCGCCTCGTTCCTTCAGGAAATGAACGCGACGGTGTACCGCCGCTGCCCCGGCGTGCTCACCATCGCCGAGGAGTCGACCGCGTGGGACGGCGTCACCCGCCCCACCGACAGCGGCGGCCTCGGCTTCGGCCTGAAGTGGAACATGGGCTGGATGCACGACTCGCTGGTGTACATGTCCAAGGAGCCGGTGCACCGCAAGTACCACCACAACGAGATGACCTTCTCGATGGTGTACGCCTATTCCGAGAACTACATCCTGCCGATCTCGCACGACGAGGTGGTGCACGGCAAGCAGGCGCTGGTCGCCAAGATGCCCGGCGACTGGTGGCAGCAGCGGGCCAACCACCGGGCGTACCTGGGCTTCATGTGGGCCCACCCGGGCAAGCAACTGCTCTTCATGGGCCAGGAGTTCGCGCAGGGCGCCGAGTGGGACCACGAGCACGGCCCGCAGTGGTGGGTGCTCGCGGACGACTGGCCGGCCGCGGCGGACCACCTCGGCGTCCGGCGGCTGGTCGGCGAGCTCAACCGCACCTACCGCGCCACCCCGGCGCTCTGGGAGCAGGACACCGTCCCGGCCGGCTTCCGCTGGCTGGACGGCGGCGCCGCCGACGACAACGTGCTCTCCTTCGTCCGGTACGCCGTCGACGGCACCCCGCTGGTCGCGGTCTGCAACTTCTCCCCGGTGGTCCGGCACGGCTTCCGGGTCGGCCTGCCGAAGCTGCCCGGCGGCGACCAGCTGTGGGAGGAGGCGCTGAACACCGACGCCGAGGAGTACGGCGGCAGCGGCATCGGCAACTCCCACCCCGTCAAGGCCGAGGCCACCGCCTGGAACGGCCAGGACCGCAGCGCCGAGCTGGTTCTCCCGCCGCTCTCCACCCTCTGGCTCCGCCCGGCCTGACGGCTCCGTCACCGGTACCGAGGCCCCGGGGCGCCGCCCCCGGGGCCTTCGTGTGCCCGTCCCGGGCCGACCACGTGGGACCACTTGTGCCCGGGTAAGGTCGACAGTGACCGCTTCCCGGACGGCAGGACGGAGTGAGCCGCGTGGCGCGCAGCGTGTACGTGACCGGCATCGACCGGGGGGACGGCCGGCAGGCCGTCGAACTCGGGGTCATGGAACTGCTGGCCCGCCAGGTGGACACGGTCGGCGTCTTCCGGCCGCTGGTGCACGCGGAGGACGGCGAGAAGGGCTCCGACCACGTCGTCGAGCTGCTGCGCTCCCGCTACCGGGTCGAGCTCCCGGCGGACGACCTGTACGGCCTCGGCTACGAGGAGGCGGCCGCCCTGCAGGCCGCGCACGGCCAGGACGAGCTGGTGTCGGTGCTGGTCGACCGGTTCCGGGCGGTGGAGCGGCGCTGCCAGGCGGTGCTGGTGCTGGGCACCGACTTCGCGGGCACCAACATCCCGGACGAGCTGGCCTTCAACGCCCGGCTCGCCAACGAGTTCGGCGCCTGGGTGCTGCCGGTGGTCGGCGGCCAGGACGAGGACCCGCAGGCGGTGGTGGCGGAGGTCCGCAACGCCCACCGGGCCTACACCGACCTCGGCTGCTCGGCCCTGGCGATGATCGCCAACCGGGTCGCGCCCGCGGCGAAGCAGCGGATCCTGCGGACGCTCGGCGAGAAGCTGCCGGTGCCGGTGTACGTGATCCCCGAGGAGCCCTCGCTGTCGGCGCCGACCGTGGCGCAGCTGGTCGAGGCGACCGGCGCCGAGGTGCTGCTGGGCGACGCCGCCGGTCTGGCCCGGGACGTGCGCTCCTTCGTCTTCGGCGGCGCGATGCTGCCGACCTTCCTCACCGCGCTGACCGAGGGCGCCCTGGTGGTGACCCCGGGCGACCGGGCGGACCTGCTGATCGGTGCACTGGCCGCGCACGCGGCGGGGGCGCCGCCGATCGCCGGGGTGCTGCTCACCCTGGGGCAGCACCCGGGGGCGAACGTGCTGGCGCTGGCGGCCCGGCTGGCGCCCGGGACGCCGGTCGCGATGGTGCCGGAGGGCAGCTGGCTGACCGCGGCCGCGCTCACCCATCTGGAGGGCCGGATCGGCCCGGACAGCCACCGCAAGGCGGAGACCGCCCTCGGCCTGTTCGAACTCCACGTGGACACCGTGGAGTTGACCAAGCGGATCGAGCTGTCCCGGTCCGAGCGGGTGACCCCGATGATGTTCGAGCACGCGCTGCTGGAGCGGGCCCGCGCCGAGCGCCGGCACATCGTGCTGCCGGAGGGCACCGAGGAGCGGGTGCTGCGCGCCGCCGAGGTGCTGCTGCGCCGCAACATCTGCGACCTGACCCTGCTGGGCGAGCCGGACGCGGTGCAGCGGCGGGCGGCCTCGCTGGGCCTGGAGCTGCCGCACCCGGAGGAGGCCGCGGACCGGGCCCGGCTGCGGATCGTCGACCCGGCGACCAGCCCGCTGCGCGAGGGCTTCGCCGAGCTGTACGCGAAGGCGCGGGCGCACAAGGGCATGACGCTGGAGCGCGCCCTGGACGTGGTCACCGACGTGTCGTACTTCGGCACCCTGATGGTGCAGGAGGGCATTGCCGACGGAATGGTGTCCGGCGCGGTGCACTCGACCGCGGCGACCATCCGGCCGGCCTTCGAGGTGATCAAGACGGCGCCTGGTGCGGCGATCGTCTCCTCGGTGTTCTTCATGTGCCTGGCCGACCGGGTCCTGGTGTACGGCGACTGCGCGGTGAACCCGGATCCGGACGCCCGGCAGCTGGCCGACATCGCCGTGCAGTCCGCGGAGACCGCCGCGCAGTTCGGGGTGGAGCCGCGGGTCGCGATGCTGTCGTACTCGACGGGCACCTCGGGTTCGGGCGCGGACGTGGACAAGGTGCGGGAGGCGACCGCGATCCTCCGTCGGGAGCGGCCGGACCTCCTGGTCGAGGGCCCGATCCAGTACGACGCGGCGGTGGACCCGCACGTCGCGGCGACCAAGCTGCCGGGCTCGGCGGTGGCCGGCCGGGCCACCGTGCTGGTCTTCCCGGATCTCAACACCGGCAACAACACCTACAAGGCGGTGCAGCGCTCGGCCGGCGCGGTGGCGGTCGGCCCGGTGCTGCAGGGCCTGCGCAAGCCGGTGAACGACCTGTCCCGCGGCGCGCTCGTCGAGGACATCGTCAACACGGTCGCGATCACCGCCATCCAGTCGCAGCGTCCCGTCGAAGGAGCCGAGCAGTGACCGAAGGAACGCTGGTCCTCGTCCTGAACGCGGGGTCCTCTTCCGTGAAGTACCAGCTCATCGACATGCTGGACGGCTCCCGTCCGGCCGCCGGGCTGGTGGAGCGGATCGGCGAGGCGAACGGGCGGCTGGTGCACACGCCGCCCGCCGGGGAGCGGCGCGAGCGGCTGCGGGTGTTCGCCGACCACGCCGAAGCGCTCGCCGCGATCGCCGAGGAGCTCGCCGCGGACGGCCTGGGGCTGGACTCCCCCGACCTGGCCGCGATCGGCCACCGGGTGGTGCACGGCGGTCAGCGGTTCGCGGCGCCGACGCTGATCGACGACGAGGTGGTGGCGGAGATCCGCCGGCTGATCCCGGTGGCGCCGCTGCACAACCCGGCGAACATCATGGGCATCGAGGTGGCCCGCGCGCTCCGGCCGGACCTGCCGCAGGTCGCCGTCTTCGACACCGCCTTCCACACCACGGTGCCGGAGGCCGCCGCCCGGTACGCGATCGACCGGAAGACGGCCGAGCAGCACCGGGTGCGGCGGTACGGCTTCCACGGCACCTCGCACCAGTACGTCTCCCGGGCGGCGGCCCGACTGCTCGGCCGCGACCCGGTGGAGCTGAACGTGATCGTGCTGCACCTCGGCAACGGGGCCTCGGCCTCGGCGGTGACCGGCGGGGTCTGCGTGGAGACGTCGATGGGCCTGACCCCGCTGGAGGGCCTGGTCATGGGCACCCGCTCGGGCGACGCGGACCCGGGCCTGGTCTTCCACCTGCACCGGGTGGGCGGCCTGACGATCGATGAGATCGACGACCTGCTGAACCGTCGCAGCGGTCTGATCGGGCTGTGCGGGGACAACGACATGCGCGAGGTGCTGCGCCGGGCCGATGAGGGCGACGAGGACGCGCAGCTGGCCTTCGACGTGTACGTGCACCGGCTGCGCAAGTACATCGGGGCGTACTACGCGGTGCTGGGGCGGGTGGACGCGGTGGTGTTCACCGCCGGGGTGGGCGAGAACGCGGCGCCCGTCCGGGCGGCGGCCTGCGCGGGGCTGTCGGCGCTGGGCATCGAGGTGGACCCGGCGCTGAACGCGGTCCGCTCGGGTGCGGCGCGGGTGATCTCGCCGGAGCACGCGCGGGTGACGGTGGCGGTGGTGCCCACCGACGAGGAGCTGGAGATCGCCCGCCAGGCCTTCGCGCTGGTGCACGACGACATTTGAGATGACATCCCGTCAGCGTCCCACCCTTCGGGATGGTTCGTTGACGATTTCTCCGGATTCGGGCGCCATGCACCGATAACTCGAACGGATAGACTGACGGATATGCGCCGAGCGAAAATTGTCTGCACCCTGGGTCCGGCGACGGACTCCTACGAACAGCTGAAGGCCATCGTCGAAGCGGGCATGAACGTCGCCCGACTCAACATGAGCCACGGCTCCCACGCGGAGCACGAGGAGCGGTACCGCAAGGTCCGCCAGGTGTCCGAGGACACCGGCCGCACCATCGGTGTGCTGGCCGACCTGCAGGGCCCGAAGATCCGGCTGGCCACCTTCGCCAACGGACCGGTGACCGTCGACAACGGCGACACCTTCACGATCACCACCGAGGATGTGCCCGGGGACCAGCACATCTGCGGCACCACCTACAAGGGCCTGCCCGGCGACGTGAAGCCCGGCGACCCGATCCTGATCAACGACGGCGTCATCGCCCTGGAGGTCGTCAGCGTCGACGGCCCGCGGGTGAAGACCGTGGTGGTCGAGGGCGGCGTGCTCTCGAACAACAAGGGCATCAACCTGCCCGGCGCGGCCGTCAACGTGCCCGCCCTCTCCGAGAAGGACAAGGAAGACCTGCGGTTCGCCCTCCAGCTGGGCGTCGACATGGTCGCGCTGTCCTTCGTGCGCAACGCGGCCGACATCGACGACGTCCACAAGGTGATGGACGAGATCGGCATCCGCGTCCCGGTCATCGCGAAGATCGAGAAGCCGCAGGCCGTCGAGGCCATGGAGGAGATCGTCCTCGCCTTCGACGCGATCATGGTGGCCCGCGGCGACCTGGCCGTCGAGTACCCGCTGGAGCGGGTGCCGCTGGTGCAGAAGCAGCTGATCACCCTGGCCCGCCGCAACGCCAAGCCGGTGATCGTCGCCACCCAGATGATGGAGTCGATGATCCACGCCTCGCGGCCGACCCGCGCCGAGGTGTCCGACGTCGCCAACGCGATCCTGGACGGCACGGACGCGGTCATGCTCTCCGCGGAGTCCAGCGTCGGCAAGTACCCGGTCGAGACGGTCAGGACCATGAGCCGGATCGCCGAGAAGGCCGAGGAGGAGCTGCTCTCGCAGGGCCTCCAGCCGCTGAACCCGGGCCGCAAGCCGCGCACCCAGGGCGGCTCGATCGCCCGTGCCGCGTGCGAGCTCGGCGACTTCCTGAACGGCAAGGCCCTGGTCGCGTTCACCAAGTCCGGTGACACCGCCCGCCGCCTGTCCCGCTACCGCTCGCCGATCCCGGTGATCGCGTTCACCCCGGACGCCGCCACCCGCAACCAGCTCTCGCTCAGCTGGGGCGTCGAGGCGTACGTGACCGAGCAGGTCGAGACCACCGACGAGATGGTGCAGCAGGTCGACCGCGAGCTGCTGCGCCTGAACCGCCTCGCCGGGGGCGACACCGTGATCGTCACCGCCGGTTCGCCCCCCGGCGTCCCCGGCAACACCAACATGGTCCAGGTCCACCACCTGGGCAGCCGCGACGGCCACTGACACCCGGCGCACACCGCCCGCGGGGCGGCCCTCTCCGACGAGGAGGGGGCCGTCCCGCGGGCGTTCCTGGCGGCCGGGGTCGTGGCAGGTGACGGCGGAGGCTCGGTCGGCGCGGCCGGGGGAACGCCGACGGCCCGGCCGGAGGGATCCGGCCGGGCCGTGCGGGTGCGGTGCGGTGCGGCGGCTCAGCCGTCGTACGGCTGGTCGTCGTTGAACAGGTGCATGCCCGGGATCTTCAGGGTGCCGCCGAACTGGCCGGCCTGGACGGCCTTGGCCTTGTCCAGGGTGATGTCCAGCGGGATGGGCACGCTGCCGATCAGGTCCCAGAGCCACTTGGGCAGGGTGTCCGGGGTGAGGGTGATCTCGCCCAGGTCGATCGGGATGGGCAGGCCGTAGATCGCCGAGAGATGGCCGGAGAGGCTCTCCACGTACATGGTGATCGGGCCGTTGCGCATGGTGGAGGTGGTGCCGGGCGCGGCCTGCACGTGGAAGGTCTTGCCCTTCACCTCGATCGTCGACATGTCGAGATCGCCGATGTCCACCGAGGCGGTGGTGAACTTCAGGACGCGCTTGCTGCCGGTCGGCGTCTTCACGTCGTACACGCCGTTGAAGACCGAGCCGTGCAGGGCGAGCTTGCTGGAGTGCAGCGTCCAGTTCTGCTCGGGCACCACGTCGCCCTTCGGCGCCGCCTTGGCCTTCTCCTTGCTGGTGTCGACCAGGCAGTTCGGGCCGGTGGCCGAGGGCGAGGGGGTGGCGGACGGGCTCGCCGGGGCGGCCGCGGAGCTGCCGGCCGTGGTCGGCGCGCTCGGCGAGGCGGTGGCCCGCGGCACGACGGTGGCGCTCGTGGTCACCGTCGGGTGCGCGGTCGGGGCCGGGGTGGTCGCCGGCTTGCCGGTCGCGCTCGGGGTCGGCGTGGGCGTCGGCGTGGACCCGCCCGGGTGGAAGATCCCGTCCAGGATGTCGCCGATCAGGTCGTGCGAGCCGGCCGCGCCGGCGGTCGGCGTGGCCGAGGCGCTCGGAGCGGGCTGCGCGGCCTGGGGCTGCGCGGCGACGACGTTGGGCTTGGCCGCGGTGGCCGTGGCGGTCGGGACGGGCAGCTTCACCGCCGACGGCGAGGCCGCCGGGGCGGGCTTCTTGGTGGCCGGCGCCTTGACGCTCGCGGTCGGCGCGGGCAGGACCTTGATCTCGCTCTTGGGGACGGGCGTCTCCTCGAGCACGGTGTCCGGCGCGCTGGCGCACGGCTTGTCCGACTGGGTGTCGGCCACGGCGAGCGTGGTCGGCGTGTAGGCGGCGCCGACCAGCATGGCGGTCGGCACGGCGGCGATCGCCATGACCCGGCCGCGGATCCGCCTGCGGACGCTCGTCCGCGGAGCGGCGTGGCGCGGCCCGGGCACGGACGCGGCGGTGGACTCGTCCCGGTCGGTCACCGCGGCTCCTGCGGATCTGCGGCGGGCGCGGCGCTGTCGGCCGCCTCCGCAGGGGTCTGCTGGGCCGGCAGCAGCGGCTGGGTGGTCTCCGCCGGGGCCTCGGCTGCGTACTCGGCCGTGGCCGCCTCGACGGTGCCCTCATCGGCGGACAGGTCCGCCGCGGCGACCGGCTTGAGCGGCGCCCAGGCCATCAGCAGGCCGCCGGCCATCAGGCCGAGGATCAGGCCGAAGCCGAAGCCGCCCAGGTTGGAGACCGGGATCGAGATGAGCGCGAGCAGCGTGGTCGCCACGCCGCAGAAGATCCGCACCAGCGGCTGGAACCACGCGGTCAGGCCGAGGCAGATCATCAGGACACCGATGATCAGCGAGCCGGCGCCCGCGGTGGTGGCCATCGACACGGTCATGCCGCTGAGGTTGAGCTTGGCGTACGGGAAGTACAGGATGGGCAGGCCGGCGATCATGGCCAGCAGGCCGCCCCAGAAGGGCCGCGTGCGGCGCCAGTTGCGGAACCGCAGCCGCAGGTTGATGCCGCCGTCGTGCTCGGGCCACGCCTGGGCAGTTGCGCTGGACACGATGCAACTCCTCGATGGTTCGCTGCGAGGTGGAGAGAACTCCTGAGCGGCGGCCGGGAGGGGGCTGCTGCCCCACCCCGGCCGCGGGAGATCCGTCGGGACGGCGCGCCGTGCGGCGCACCGTCAGACGAGGATCAGTAGCACTCCTTGCCGTTGCCGTCGTCACCGACGTACAGCTTCAGGTCCAGGCCGTTCAGCTTGAAGGTGCCGGCCGAGGTGGCCCACGCGGTCTGCTTCACGTTGGTCAGGTGCGCGTGGGGCGCGGCCTGCGCGAAGCCCAGCGCGCCGGACGGCTTGCCGGTGCCGAGCGCGCTCTTCCAGTTGGCGGTGGCCGTGCCCTTGAGGGTGGAGGCGTCCTGGCCGATGTTGATGTCGGTGAACTCGGCGTCGGCGCTCAGCTGGTCGAGGTCGATCAGCAGGTTCTTCGCGCTGACCTGCTTGTTGACGTCGTCGCTCTTGCCGGCCTCGAGGCGCAGCGTCACCTTCGGCAGCTTCAGGCCGAGCAGCGAGGGCTCGCTGACCACGGACTGGCACATGCCCTTGATGGTGGCGGAGTCGAAGGCCGAGATGGCCACCGCGTGCGGCGTGCCGTTGGTCTCGACGTCGAAGGAGCCGAACTGGGCGAAGTTGTCACCCTGCAGGTCTTCGGCGCTGACCTTGAACTTCTGGCCGGAGACGTTGAACGAGGCGGCGAGCGCGTTGTTGGCAAGAGCCACGCCGATCGCCGCGGTGGCGGCGATGCCCGGCACCATGGCGATGCCGAAGCGCTTCCAGCTGGTCTTGCCGAAAGTCTGGGACATGCGTGTGTCCTCCTTCTAGGACGTACATCTCCGGCCGTGTCCGGTGCGTCCCGCACCGGCCTCGGCCTGGGATGGGAGAGAGCTACGTCCTCGGTAGCGGAGAGCGCCAGCGCGTCGTGGGCCGACGGGCATGGCGATCACCCCCGAGCGACAACCGGCGACCGCACGGCTGCGCGGTCGCAGAAAGGACAGGAACCGCGTGTGGGATCTGCGGCTACCCCCCTGCCCTCCAACCGCCGACCGGGGTCGGCGGTTACCCGATGGGGATTCCCTTGACGGGACCGGGCGTGGCCGATCGTGCTGGAATCCCGGGCTGAGCACAAGGGGTCGATTACTGACGGGTAATCCAACAAGAGATGCCGTTGATCATGGAATCGAAGGTTCAGTCACTCTCCGTGACATTCGCCCCGGAGGGCGCTTCCGCAATCCGCAGGAAACGCCGCTGAAACACCTCGGCCGGTCACCAAACGTGACCGGCCGAACCGTGTTGTCAAGATTTGATTAAGCTCTACGAAATCTCCTGGAATGTCGCCAAATCCCCAGCGACACCGCAGGTCACACGCCGTGCCACCGACCCTGCGCCGAGCCGCCGCACGGGGCCCGGCGCACCGCCGTCAGAACAGCACCCGGGCCAGCGCGCCGCGCGCCGCGACGACCCGCGGATCGTCCGGGCCGATCACCTCGAAGAGCTCCAGCAGCCGCAACCGGGCGGTGTCCCGGTCCTCGCCGGCCGTCCGGCCGACGGTGTCGACCAGCCGCCCGAAGGCGTCCTCGACATGCCCGCCCACCAGGTCCAGGTCGGCCGCGCGCAGCTGCGCCTCGACGTCCTTCGGCGCGCCGGCGGCCGCCGCCCGCACCTGCTGGGCGTCCATGCCCTCGACCCGCTGCAGCAGCTGGGCCTGAGCCAGGCCCAGCCTGGCCTCGGTGTTGCCCGGCTGGTCGACCAGCACGTTCCGGTACGCCTGGACGGCGCCGCCCAGGTCGCCTCGGTCCAGCGCGTCGTGCGCGGCCTCCAGCGCCGGGTCGGACGGCACCCGCGGGGCCTGAGCCGCGCCCTCGCCGCCGGCCGTGCCCTCGGCCAGGCCGGTGATGCCGAAGCGCTGCTCGGCGACGGCGATCAGCTGGTCCAGGATCTTGCGGACGTTGGCCTCGTTCTCGGCGCCCTGGAACAGCGGGACGAGCTGGCCCGCCACCACCGCCATCACGGCCGGGATGCCCTGGATGCCGAACTGCTGGGCGATCAGCTGGTTGGCGTCGACATCGATCTTGGCGAGCACGATCCGGCCGGCGTACTCCTCGGCCAGGCGCTCCAGGATCGGACTGAGCTGCTTGCACGGGCCGCACCACTCGGCCCAGAAGTCGACCACCACGGGGACCTCGGTCGAGCGCTGCACGACCTCGGTCTCGAAGGTGTCCTCGGTGACGTCGAGGACCAACTGGTAGGGCGCGGGTGCGGTGTCGCCGCCGGCCGCGGCCTGGCGGGCCCGCTCGGCCCGGGCCTGCTCGGCCTTCTGGGCCGCCTCGCCGGCCGCCTTGACCGCGGCGAGGTCGACCGCTCCGCGCAGGGCGGCGCTGTTGAGACGCGAATTCCGTGACTGCATGGCTCCATCCTCCCCCGTCCGCACGGGTGACGGGCGCCAACCGGCCGGAAACATCGCCGAGCCGTCGCGCCTGCGCCACCCGCCCGTGCGACGGGGGCTGCCTCCCGGTGTAGCCCGCTGCCGGCGCGAATCCCCATTCGCGCCCCGCTCCGGCCCGATCCCATGGGCACGGCGCGTGGTTGCCGCTCTTTCGCTACGAGTCGTAGCGTATCTGCATCCCGGGCCCGTCCCGCAAGACCCCCTCGGCGCTCCGGGACGTGACCTGCCCCACTTTCGGCGGGTCGGTAGGTGCTGACCGGGACCTTCGGTCGCTACCGTTGCCCGAACGACCAAGTTACCCACCAGTACATCAGCTAGGAGGCTCGGTGGCCCCCACCACCCAGCAGCCGGCTGCTCCGGACGGAACCGCCCTCCCCCGCGGCAAGGGCCGTCCCCGCAGCGCTGCCGCCGACCGGGCGATCCTCGATGCGACCCGCGAAGCCCTCGCCGAACTCGGCTGGGGCGGCCTCACCATGGGCGACGTCGCCACCCGCGCAGGCGTCGCCAAGACCACCCTCTACCGGCGCTGGCCGTCCAAGAACGAACTCGTCGTGGACGCCGTCGCCAGCCTCTTCGACGAACTGGAGATGGCCGACCTGGGCAGCCTGCGGGCGGACATCGCCGCGACCGTCGCCCAGTTCGCCGACCTGCTCGCCCGGCCCGAGTCGCAGGCCGCCCTGATGGCGCTCTTCGCCGAGGGCAGCCGGGACCCGCTGCTGCGGCGGCGCATCCGGGAGCGGATCGTCGACCCGCAGAAGCACCTGGTGCGGACCGGGCGGGCCAACGCCCAGGCCCGCGGGGAGCTCCGCTCGGACCAGGACGAGGCCTCGGCCTGCGAGGAGATCGACCTCGTCTTCGACATGATCGCGGGCGCCGTCGAACACCGCCTCCTGGTCGCCGGCGAGCCCATCACCCCGCGCTGGCTCGACCGCTTCACCACGCTCATGCTCAGCGCACTCGTCGGCCTCGACGGCTGACACAGGGCCCCGCTCAGGCGCACCACGAGCAGGGGCGCGGGGTACTGCGCGAGTCGGAAGGCACACCGTGCTCTCCCGCTCCGCGCAGTACCCCGCGCCCCTGGTGGTTACCCTCTGCGTTCGCCCCTAGAAGGCCGCGGTCTCGCGGTAGATGCCCCACTCGTCGCGCAGGGCGTTGCAGATCTCGCCGAGGGTCGCCTCGGCGCGGACGGCCTGCAGCATCGGCGGGATCATGTTCTCGCCGGAGCGGGCGGCGGCCAGCATGGCCTCCAGGCCGGCCTTGACGCCGGCCTCGTCCCGCGCCGCCTTACGCGCCGCGAGCACCCGCACCTGCTCCCGCTCCACCTCGTGGCTGACCCGCAGGATCTCCAGTTCGGGGGTGACGGACTTCGGGTGGCAGTTGACGCCGACGACCCGCTTCTCGTCCTTCTCCAGGGACCGCTGGTACTGGAAGGCGGCCTCGGCGATCTCGCCGGTGAACCAGCCCTCCTCGATGCCCCGCAGGATGCCGGAGGTCATCGGGCCGATCTCGTGGGCCTCGTTGCCCTTGTCGAGGATCCGCTGGAAGATCGCCTCGGCCTGGGCCTCGATCCGGTCGGTGAGCGCCTCCACGTACCAGGAGCCGCCGAGCGGGTCGGCGACGTTGGCGACGCCGGTCTCCTCCATCAGCACCTGCTGGGTCCGCAGGGCGATCTCCGCCGCCTGCGCGGAGGGCAGCGCGAGGGTCTCGTCGAGGGCGTTGGTGTGCAGCGAGTTGGTGCCGCCGAGGACGGCGGAGAGCGCCTCGACGGCGGTGCGCACCACGTTGTTGTAGGGCTGCTGGGCGGTGAGCGAGACGCCGGCGGTCTGGGTGTGGAAGCGCAGCCACTGGGCCTTGTCGGTCTTGGCGCCGAAGCGGTCGCGCATCCAGCGGGCCCAGATGCGGCGGGCGGCGCGGAACTTGGCGATCTCCTCGAAGAAGTCGAGGTGGGCGTCGAAGAAGAAGGACAGGCCGGGGGCGAAGACGTCCACGTCCAGGCCGCGGGAGAGGCCGAGCTCGACGTAGGCGAAGCCGTCGGCGAGGGTGTAGGCCAGCTCCTGGGCGGCCGTGGCCCCGGCCTCGCGGATGTGGTAGCCGGAGACGGAGAGCGGCTTGTAGGCGGGGATGCCCTGCGCGCAGTACTCCATCAGGTCGCCGATCAGGCGCAGGTGCGGCTCGGGGGCGAAGAGCCACTCCTTCTGCGCGATGTACTCCTTGAAGATGTCCGTCTGCAGGGTGCCGTTGAGCACGGCGGGGTCGACGCCCTGGCGCTCGGCGGCGACGAGGTACATGCAGAAGATCGGGACGGCCGGGCCGCTGATCGTCATCGAGGTGGTGACGTCGCCGAGCGGGATGCTGTCGAAGAGGACGTCCATGTCCGCGGCGGAGTCGATGGCGACGCCGCAGTGGCCCACCTCGCCGAGCGACTTGGCGTCGTCGGAGTCGTAGCCCATGAGGGTCGGCATGTCGAAGGCGACGGAGAGGCCGCCGCCGCCGGCCTCCAGGATCATCCGGTAGCGCTCGTTGGTCTGCTGGGCGTTGCCGAAGCCGGCGAACTGGCGGATGGTCCAGGTGCGGCCGCGGTAGCCGGTGGCGTGCAGGCCGCGGGTGTAGGGGTACTCGCCGGGCCAGCCGATCCGTTCGAAGCCCTCGACGGGCTGACCGGCGGGCGGGCCGTAGACGGGCTCGACCTCGTCACCGGACAGGGTGGTGAAGTCGGCGTCGCGCTTGCGGGCCTTGTCGTACCGCTGCTGCCAGCGCAGGCGGCCGGCCTCGATCTCCTCGGCGTCCATCGACTACGAGCTCCACTCCGTGCGGCCGCCGCGGTCGGGCGGGCGGCGATTGCTAGGACGTCCTACTAATTTACTCGGACGTCCTACTATCTGTCGACGGCACGCCGTCCGGGAAGTCGACCCGCCGGACCGGGAACGCCGAAGCCCCTCCCCGGGGCGGGGAGGGGCTTCGGGTCGCAGAGGCGGGCGGGGCTCACGCGGAGACCGGCTCCGGGGCCTCGATCAGCGGGGCGACGTCGCGGGAGACCTTGCGCTCCACGAAGAAGACGGCGGTCGGGATCGTGCCGGCCAGCAGCACCCAGGCGAGCCTGCCCATCGGCCACTTCGCCTTGGTGCCCAGGTCGAAGGCGAGCACCAGGTAGACCACGTACAGCCAGCCGTGCGCGATGCCGACGGCGCTGGTGAAGCCGCTCGCGCCCGAGATGTCCAGCACGTACTTGGCGATCACGCCGGCGGTCAGCAGGATCAGCAGGACGCCGGTGATGTACGCCAGCGCCCGGTATCGGGTCAGCACGCTCTGCTTCATACCGACGAGGGTAACCGCAGGCGACGGCCGCTCCGGCCGCACCCCCGCCGGACGCACCGGCCGCGTCAGGCCCCGCCGCCCTCGCCGGGCGGGGCGAAGTCGCCGGCCGCCACCCGCAGCGGGCGGAGCAGGTCGAACACCTGCTGGCAGTGGTCGGCGTCGTAGCCCTCCAGGCCGAAGTCGACGGCCATGAGTTCGCGGGTGGCCTGCTCGACCACCTCGCGGCCGCGGTCGGTGATCGCCGCGAGGACGCCGCGGCCGTCGGCGGGGTTGGGCCGGCGGGCGACCAGGCCGTCCCGCTCCAGGCGGTCGACGGTGTTGGTGACGCTCGTGGGGTGCACCATGAGCCGCTCGCCGATCTTGGAGAGCGGCAGCTGGCCGGTCCGGCTGAAGGTGAGCAGCACCAGGGCCTCGTACCGGGCGAACGTGAGGCCGTAGGGCTTCACCACGGCGTCCACCCGGGACAGCAGGATCTGGTGGGCGCGCATCACCGAGGTGATCGCCGCCATGGACGGGACGGCGCCCCAACGGCGGGTCCACAGTTCGTCGGCGCGGGCGATCGGGTCGAAGTCGAGGGCGAGGGGCTTGGGCACACCCCCACCGTACCGGCGTGTCGGGGAGCGGGTACCAGGTGTCCACGATGGTGGACAAGGGTCGGTTCTGGCGGGATCACGCCAAGCGCTCCCTGGTCCGTACCAGGCCTTCGGACGGCCGAAATGCGCCCGCAACGTTCAGAAACAGCGCGGTAGTTGGCGCCGGAACGCGATCATACGGGTTTCGTCCGCATGGAAACGACCGATCGGACGGGCGAATTGGGCGCTTCAGGCGCTTTGCGGGCTCGCGTCCGTATGGCGAGTGGTGGCCAACTCCCTTCACAGACCTGTCATTTCACGAACTGCATTGTCATGCTTCTGGCCAGCTTCGTTCGCCCCCGTCGGGCCCCCACCCTTCCGACGGGCGTCGTCAGACCGCACGGAGCTGCACGTCCGCGCCCGTTCCGCCCCAGCAGGCACTAACCCCGGTGCCCCGGAGCGAGGCGCAACCGCGCACACGCGGTTGATCCGGAAGGAACCCGTACGTGAAGCGAAAGCTGACAGTCGGAGCCGTTCTCTCTGCGTCGGCGGTCCTCGCCAGTGCCATCCAGGTCAGCGCCGGTATCGCGCAGGCCTCGCCGGCTCCGGTCGCCCAGGCCGCACCCGGCCAGCAGCGCGCCGCGCTGATCGCGCAGGCCGGCACCGAGGCCCCCGCCGCGGCCCGCGCCCTCGGCCTCTCCGGCCAGGAGCAGCTCGTCGTCAAGGACGCGGTCGTCGACGCCGACGGCACCCGGCACGTGCGCTACGAGCGCACCTTCGCCGGCCTGCCCGTCCTCGGCGGCGACCTGGTCGTCCACCAGGACGCCAAGGGCTCGGTGAAGTCCGTCGACCGCGCCGTCCAGGGCTCCGTCGCCCCCGCCTCGCTCACCCCGAAGCTCTCCGCCGCCCAGGCCGCCGCCAAGGCGCACGGCGCGGTGGCCGCCACCGTCGGTGTCGCGAAGGACGCCGACGAGGCCGCCCTCACCTCGGTCGCGGCGCCCGCGAACGGCAAGCTCGTCGTCTGGGCCGCCTCCGGCAAGCCCCGACTGGCCTACCAGACCACGGTCGAGGGCCTGCGCGCCGACGGCACCCCGAGCCGCCAGCTGCTGGTCACCGACGCCGCGAGCGGCGAGGTCCTGTCCAGCCACGAGCAGGTGCAGACCACCAACGCGACCGGCACCGGCAAGGGCGTGTTCGTCGGCTCGGTCTCGCTGACCACCAACTACACCGGCTCGACCTACCAGCTGAAGGACGCCACCCGCGGCGGCCAGTACACGACCACGCTGAACAACAAGACCAGCGGCGCCGGCACCCTGCTGACCGACGCCGACAACGTCTGGGGCACCGGCCTGGTCTCCAGCAGCCAGTCCGCCGCCGTGGACGCCCAGTACGGCGCCGCCGTCACCTGGGACTTCTACAAGAACACCTTCGGCCGCAACGGCATCAAGAACAACGGTGTCGGCGCCTACAGCCGGGTGCACTACGGCAGGAACTACGTCAACGCGTTCTGGGACGACTCCTGCTTCTGCATGACGTACGGCGACGGCGCGAGCAACACCCACCCGCTGACCGAGCTGGACGTGGCCGGCCACGAGATGAGCCACGGCGTGACCGCCAACACGGCGGGCCTGAACTACTCCGGCGAGTCCGGCGGCCTCAACGAGGCCACCAGCGACATCTTCGGCACCGGCGTGGAGTTCTACGCCAACCTCGCCGCCGACAAGGGCGACTACCTGATCGGCGAGCTGATCAACATCAACGGCGACGGCTCCCCGCTGCGCTACATGGACAAGCCCTCCAAGGACGGCGGCTCGGCCGACTCCTGGTCCTCGGGCGTGGGCAGCCTCGACGTCCACTACTCCTCCGGCGTCGGCAACCACTTCTTCTACCTGCTGGCCGAGGGCAGCGGCGCGAAGACCATCAACGGCGTCAGCTACAACAGCCCGACCTCCAACGGCTCCACCGTCACCGGCATCGGCCGCGACAAGGCGCTGCAGGTCTGGTACCGGGCGCTGAGCGTCTACATGACCTCCACCACCAACTACAAGGGCGCGCGCACCGCGACCCTGAACGCCGCCACCGACCTGTACGGCGCCGCCTCCACCGAGTACGCCCAGGTTGCCGCTGCCTGGGCCGCGGTGAACGTCAACTGACGCACCGCGGTTGAGGACGCAGCAGCCGGGCCCTCCGGAGGGGAGGCCCGGCTGCTGCCCCATGTCCGGGCCGGGAGATCCGTGACAGAAATGCGCCAACTCTTGTCGTGCACCTGTCATTTGACGACCAGTCTTGTCATGCTTCCTTCCAGCCCCGTGCGGCGCCCGATCGGCCACCCCAACCGGTCCGGTGCCGCATGACCGCACGGAGCAGCACGTCAGCGCTCGTTCCGCCCCAGTCGGCGCCGGACCCGGTGCCCCGGAGCGATGCGCGACCGCGCACACGCGGTTGATCCGGAAGGAACCCGTACGTGAAGCGAAAGCTCGCCCTCGGCGCCGTCCTCTCCACCTCTGCCCTGCTCGCCGGCGCGATCCAGGTCGCCGCGGGCGCCCAGGCCGCCCCCGCCCCCGCGGCCGCGCAGCAGCGGGCCGCGCTCATCGCGCAGGCCGGCGCCGACGCCCCCGCCGCGGCCCGCGCCCTCGGCCTCACCGGCCAGGAGCAGCTCGTCGCCAAGGACGCGGTGGTGGACGCCGACGGCAACCGCCACCTGCGTTTCGACCGCACCTTCGGCGGCCTGCCGGTGATCGGCGGCGACCTGGTCGTCCACCAGGACGCCAAGGGCTCGGTGAAGTCCGTCGACCGCGCCGTCCAGGGCTCCGTCGCCCCCGCCTCGCTCACCCCGAAGCTCTCCGCCGCCCAGGCCGCCGCCACCGCGCACGGCGCGGTCGCCGCCACCGTCGGGAAGTCGGCGGACGCGGACGAGCCGGCGCTGACCTCGGTCGGCGCGGCCGGCGCCGCCGACCTGGTGGTGTGGGCCGCCTCCGGCAGCCCGCGGCTCGCCTACCGGACGACCGTCGAGGGCATGCGCGCCGACGGCACCCCGAGCAGCCGGGTGGTCGTCACCGACGCCGCGACCGGCGCGGTGCTCTCCTCCGACGAGCAGATCCGCACCTCCAACGCGACGGGCAGCGGCAAGGGCGTCTTCGTCGGCTCGGTCACGCTGACCACCAACTACACCGGCTCGACGTACCAGCTGAAGGACAACACCCGCGGCGGCCAGTACACCGTCGACAAGAACGGGACGCTGTACACGGACGCCGACAACGCGTGGGGCAACGGCAGCGCCTCCAACGGGCAGTCCGCCGCGGTGGACGCGCAGTACGGCGCGGCCGCCACCTGGGACTTCTACAAGTCGACCTTCAACCGCCTCGGCATCAAGAACAACGGCGTCGGCGCCTACAGCAAGGTCCACTACGGCACCAACTACGTCAACGCGTTCTGGAGCGACAGCTGCTTCTGCATGACGTACGGCGACGGGTCGGGCAACACCCACCCGCTGACCGCGATCGACGTGGCCGGCCACGAGATGACGCACGGCGTGACCTCCGCCACGGCGGGCCTCAACTACTCGGGCGAGTCCGGCGGCCTGAACGAGGCCACCAGCGACATCTTCGGCACCATGGTCGAGTTCTACGCCAACCTGCCCGTGGACACCCCGGACTACCTGATCGGCGAGCGGCTCAACCTGAACGGCAACGGCACCCCGCTGCGCTACATGGACAAGCCCTCCAAGGACGGCGCCTCGGCGGACTACTGGTCGTCCACGGTCGGCAACAAGGACGTCCACTACTCCTCGGGTGTCGCCAACCACTTCTTCTACCTACTGTCCGAGGGCAGCGGCGCGAAGACCATCAACGGGGTCAGCTACAACAGCCCGACCTCCAACGGCGCGAAGATCACCGGCATCGGCCGGGCCAAGGCGGCGCAGATCTGGTACCGCGCGCTGACCGTCTACATGACCTCCACCACCAACTACAAGGCCGCGCGCACCGCGACGCTCAACGCGGCCAAGGACCTCTACGGCTCCACCTCCACCGAGTACAAGGCGGTCGGCGCGGCCTGGAGCGCGGTCAACGTCAACTGACCGCTCCCGCACACGGCGACGGCCGGGCTCCCCTCGCGGGGGCCCGGCCGTCGGGTGCGTTCGGGGCGGTCAGGCCGCGGCGACGGCCGCCGGCACCTCGCCGCGCTCCTCCTTGGCGAGCATCCGCTCGGCGAAGAAGCCGCCGGTCGGCAGCACCGACAGCACGAACAGCACGATGCCGCGCTTGGCGTCCCAGCGCTGCTGCTGCCAGGCCAGGGCGAGGAAGACCACGTACAGCACGAACAGCCCGCCGTGGATCGCGCCCATCACCGGCACCGCGTTGAAGTCGGTGGTCCGCTTGAGCACCGAGCAGACGAGCAGCAGCAGGAAGGACAGGCCCTCCGGGCCGGACACGAGTCGCAGGCGGTGGACGGCGGGGCTGGTCTTCACGGGTCACCTCGGGAGGGGTCGGCGAGTGAGCTCGTGAACGCGATCACAAGCCTCGTTCATTATCACCGACCGAACACCCGCACCCCGGCCGGGGTGGCCGATGCCACAGCCGTCGGCCCTATCCTGCTGCGGCACGGCCCGACGACCGGGCCGACCGACCACGGGGGTGGAGATGTTCCGCATCGACTGGAACCGACGGACCTGCTCGCGGCGCGGGCACATCACCTACGCGCCCGACGAGGCCGACCTGCGCGGCCGGCTGCACGCGCCCACCGCGCTCGGCGAGGCATGGCGCTGCCTGCGCTGCGGGGACTTCGCGCTCGGCGCGCCGCACGGCTCCGGACCGGCCGACGAGGCCCCGCTGGTGCCGCGCGGCAAGGCGCTGCGCGACCTGTTCATCCTGCGCTTCCTCGCCGTCGAGCGGGCGCTGCGCGGCCTGCTGATCCTGGTCGTCGCCTGGGGCGTGTGGAAGTTCTCCAACAGCCAGGACGCGGTGCGCCGGATCTTCGACGAGAACCTCTCGGTGTTCCGTCCGGTGACCGAGCACTTCCACTGGGACCTGGAGCACTCGCCGATCGTCGACACCATCCGCAAGACGTTCGAGTACAAGCACGGCACGCTGCTGGTGGTCGCCGCCGCACTGGTGCTGTACGCGCTGATCGAGATCGTGGAGGCGGCCGGCCTGTGGGTGGGCGCCCGCTGGGCGGAGTACCTGACGGTGGTGGCGACCGCGGCCTTCCTGCCGCTGGAGGTGTACGAACTCACCGAGCACGTCAGTGCGCTGAAGATCGGCACGCTGGTGCTGAACATCCTCGCGGTGCTGTGGATCATGCTGTCGAAGCGGCTGTTCGGCCTGCGCGGCGGTGTGGTCGCCTTCGAGGCGGAGCGCCACTCGGCCTCGCTGCTGGAGGTGGAGGTCGCCGCGGGCACCGCGCCGGGCCGGCCCGCCCCGGCCGTCTGACCCCGTGTGATTTGTCGCAGCTCGGTACCAGTGGCCCGCGCCCTCTCCCGGGTGGCGGGCCGCTGCCGCTACATTCGCCCGGTGGCACAGTTTCGACTTCAGGGTTCCAAGGTGCTCGCCGTCGACATGGCGGGCGACTCGGTCAAGGCCCGCAACGGCACCATGGTCGCCTACACAGGGCAGATGAATTTCAAGAAGATGTCCGGCGGCGGTGACGGCCTGCGCGGCATGGTCACCCGTCGGCTGACGGGTGAGCAGATGGAGGTCATGGAGGTGAAGGGGCAGGGCACCTGCTACTTCGCCGACCGGGCCACCGAGGTCAACCTGGTGCGACTGAACGGCGAGACGCTGTACGTCGAATCGGAGAACCTGCTCTGCACCGAGGCCACGCTGCACACCGGCACGAGCTTCACCGGTCTGAACGGCATGGCCTCCGGCAACGGCCTGTTCACCACCAAGGTCGAGGGCCACGGCTGGGCGGCGCTCACGTCCAAGGGCCCGGCGATAATCCTGCGGGTCTCGCAGGGCATGCCGCTGCGGGTCGACCCGGGCGCGTACGTGGCGCACACCGGCAACCTCAACCGCAGCCTGAAGTCGGGGGCCGGCTGGACGACGATCATCGGCGAGGGCGGCGGCGAGGCCATGCAGGTCGAGTTCGCCGGCGAGGGCCTGGTGTACGTGCAGCCGTCCGAGAAGATGACCTTCGGGGGCGACGTCTGATGCCGTTCACCAAGATCAACAACAAGATGGTCGAGGCGAAGATCATGCCCGGCCAGCGGGTCTTCAGCCAGCGCGGCTCGATGCTCGCCTACACCGGCGAGGTCTCCTTCACACCCAATGTGATGGGCGGCCAGGGCGGTGTCATGTCGATGATCGGCCGCCGGGTGGCCAACGAGGACACCCCGCTGATGACCGTCGAGGGCCAGGGCAGCGTGATGTTCGGCCACGGCGGCCACAACATCCACGTGATCGAGCTCACCGGCGACACCCTCTACGTGGAGGCCGACCGGCTGCTCGCCTTCGACGGGACGCTCCAGCAGTCGACGATGTTCATGGGCCAGCAGGGCGGCGTGATGGGCATGGTCCGCGGCCAGGTGACCGGGCAGGGCCTGTTCACCACCAAGCTCGACGGCCAGGGCTCGGTCGCGGTGATGGCGCACGGCGGCGTGTTCGAGCTGCCGATCGGCCCCGGCCAGCCGGTGCACGTCGACCCGCAGGCGTACGTGGCCCACCGCGGCCAGGTGACCAACAAGCTGTCCACCGCCCTGGGCTGGCGCGACATGGTCGGCCGCGGCTCCGGCGAGGCGTTCCAGCTGGAGCTGTCCGGCCACGGAGTGGTGTACGTGCAGGCGAGCGAGGAGAAGCTCTGATGTCCTACCCGCCGCAGCAGCCCTACGGCCAGCCGTACGGCCAGCCCCAGCCCGGCCAGCCCTACCAGCAGCCCGGCTACCCGCCGCCCGGCCAGCCGTACCCGCCGCAGCAGCCCGGCTACCAGCAGGCCTACCAGCCGACCCAGGCCGGCCAGCCGTACCCGCCGCAGGGCCAGCCCTACCCGGCCCCGCCGCAGGGCAACTTCGGCGCCCCGCTGCCGCAGAACGGCGGCGAGGGCCCGGTCGTGCACGACGTGAACAGCCTGCCGGTCAACGACAACGTCAACCCGTACGCCTTCTCGGTCGACCTGAACGGCGCCTACTACCTGCAGAAGGGCAAGATGATCGCCTACTACGGCGACATGCGCTTCTCGGGCATCGGACGCGGCGTCATCGACCAGATGCTGGAGCGGAACTTCAACTCCCCGCTGCACGCGTCCGACTGGGTCGTCGCCGAGGGCCGCGGCAAGCTGCTGCTCGCCGACCGGGCCTTCGACCTCAACTCCTACGACCTGGAGAACGGCAACCTCACCGTCCGCTCCGGCAACCTGCTGGCCTTCGAGCCCTCGCTGAAGCTCAAGCAGTCGATCATCCCGGGCTTCCTCACCCTGATCGGCACCGGCAAGTTCGTGGCCGCCTCCAACGGCCCCGTCCACTTCGTCGAGCCGCCCATTCGGGTGGACCCGCAGGCGCTGGTCGGCTGGGCGGACTGCCCCGCTCCCTGCCACCATTACGATCACGGGTACATGCACGGTCTGATCGGCGGGCTCCGCCACCTGACCGGGCTCGGCGGGGCCTCCGGCGAGGAGCACCAGTTCGAGTTCATCGGGGCCGGGCAGGTCCTGCTGCAGTCCACCGAGACCCTGATGGCCGAGCGCTCGGTCGGCGTGGTGCACGCCGAGGCCGGCGTGCCCGGCAGCGGGGTGCCGCACCAGCCCGGCGCGGGCGCGCACGGCGGCGGGCAGCAGCTGCCCAACGTCAACATCCCGGGCCTGGGCAACCTCGGCGACCTCGGCCGGAGGTTCGGCCTCTGACCCGGTGAGCGCGGCGCGGCTGGATTCGTAAACTTGTACAACATTTAACAAGCACGGCTATGCTGGGGTCATGGACACGCACGTCACCGACGCCCCCGCCGTCTCCTCCTCGGCCACCGCGGAGGAGACGCCGTGGCTGAGCACCCGCGAGCAGCAGTTCTGGCGCGCCCACCTGGAGGTGAGCAAGCTGCTCGAGTACCAGCTCGGCCGCGAACTCCAGCCGCACAACCTCGCCATCAACGACTACGAGATCCTCGTGGTCCTCTCCGAGGCGCCCGAGCGCCGGATGCGGATGACCGACCTCGCGACCGCCACGCTGCAGTCGAAGAGCCGGCTCTCCCACCAGATCACCCGGATGGAGAGCGCCGGGATGGTCCTGCGGCAGGAGTGTCCGGGCGACCGCCGCGGCCTCTACGCCCACCTCACCGACCTCGGCTGGGAGACCCTGCAGAAGGTCGCGCCGGACCACGTCCGCAGCGTCCGCGCCCACTTCGTCGACCGCTTCACCCCGGAGCAGATCGACGCCCTCTACGAGGCCCTCGCCCCGGTCGCCGAACACCTCCGCGCCCTCCGCGGCCGCGCCTGATCAAGCCGAAGGGGCGCCGGGAGGTGCCCCGGCGCCCCAGTGCGGGTGTGCCCTACCGGTTGGTCAGGCCGGCGACGAGGTGGTCGGCGGCGGTGTAGGGGTCGAGGCCGCCGGCGCTGACCCGTTCGGCGAGGCCGACGAGGTGGCGGTCGCCGTGCAGGTCGCCGATCCGGGACCGCAGGGCGGCCAGCGCGATCGCCTCGATCTCCTGGGCGGCCCGCCGGGTCCGCCGGGCGGCGAGTTCCCCCGTCTCGGCCAGCCAGGCCCGGTGCTTCTCCAGGGCGTCGACGACCTCGTCGACGCCCTCGTTGCGTGCGGCGACGGTCTTGACGATCGGCGGCCGCCAGTCCCCCGGCCCGCGGGCCTCGCCGAGGCCGAGCATGTGGTTGAGCTCGCGGGCGGTGGCGTCGGCGCCGTCCCGGTCTGCCTTGTTGACGACGAACAGGTCGCCGATCTCGAGGATGCCGGCCTTGGCGGCCTGGATGCCGTCCCCCATGCCGGGGGCGAGCAGGACGACGGTGGTGTCGGCCTGGGCGGCGACCTCGACCTCGGACTGGCCGACACCGACGGTCTCCACCAGGATCACGTCGCAGCCGGCCCCGTCCAGCACCCGCAGGGCCTGCGGGGCGGACCAGGAGAGCCCGCCGAGGTGGCCGCGGGTGGCCATCGAGCGGATGAACACCTCGGGGTCGGTGGCGTGGTCCTGCATCCGGACCCGGTCGCCGAGCAGGGCGCCGCCGGAGAACGGCGAGGACGGGTCGACCGCCAGCACGCCGACCCGCTTGCCGAGCCGGCGGTAGGCGGAGACCAGCGCGGACGTCGAGGTGGACTTGCCGACACCGGGTGATCCGGTCAGACCGACGGTGTAGGCGTTGCCGGTGTACGGGGCGAGGGCCGCCATGGCCTCGCGGAGCTGGGGGGCGGCGTTCTCCACCAGGGAGATCAGCCGGGCCACGGCCCTCGGGCGTCCGGCGCGGGCCTGTTCGACCAGCGTCGCCACATCGACCATGAGAGTTCTTCTCCTCGATCAGAAGCGGGGGCGCACGGCGTGGGTTCTCCACACCGTGCGCCCCCGACGGTAACGCCGAACGGTCAGCCCCGGGCCGGGACCTTGATGATCAGGGCGTCGCCCTGGCCGCCGCCGCCGCAGAGCGCGGCCGCGCCGGTGCCGCCGCCACGGCGCTGCAGCTCCAGGGCCAGGTGCAGGACGAGGCGGGCGCCGGACATGCCGATCGGGTGGCCGAGGGCGATCGCGCCGCCGTTGACGTTGACCTTCTCGTCGGTGACGCCGAGGTCCTTCATCGACTGGTGGGCGACGGCCGCGAAGGCCTCGTTGATCTCGATCAGGTCGAGGTCGGCGACGGTCAGGCCCTCCTTGCCGAGCGCGTGCGCGATCGCGTTGGACGGCTGCGACTGCAGCGAGTTGTCCGGACCGGCGACGTTGCCGTGAGCGCCGATCTCGGCGATCCAGGCCAGGCCCAGCTCCTCGGCCTTGGCCTTGCTCATCACGACGACGGCGGCGGCGCCGTCGGAGATCTGCGAGGCGGAGCCGGCGGTGATGGTGCCGTCCTTGGTGAAGGCCGGGCGCAGCTTGCCGAGGGTCTCGACGGTGGTCTCGCCGCGGATGCCCTCGTCCTGGCTGAAGAGGACCGGCTCGCCCTTGCGCTGCGGGATCTCGACCGGGACGATCTCGGCGTCGAAGAGGCCGTTCTTCTGGGCGGCGGCGGCGCGCTGGTGGGAGGCCGCGGCGATGGCGTCCTGCACGTCGCGGGCGATGCCGAGGCGGGTGTTGTGCTTCTCGGTGGACTCGCCCATCGGGATGTTCTCGTAGGCGTCGGTGAGGCCGTCGTAGGCCATCGCGTCGAGCATCTCGATCGCGCCGTACTTGAAGCCCTCGCGGGACTTCGGCAGCAGGTGCGGGGCGTTGGTCATGGACTCCTGGCCGCCGGCGACGACGACGTCGAACTCGCCGGCGCGGATCAGCTGGTCGGCCAGGGCGATGGCGTCCAGGCCGGAGAGGCAGACCTTGTTGATGGTCAGCGCCGGGACGTTCATCGGGATGCCGGCCTTGACGGCGGCCTGGCGGGCCGGGATCTGGCCGGCGCCGGCCTGCAGCACCTGTCCCATGATCACGTACTGGACCTGGTCGCCGGTGATGCCCGAGCGCTCCAGGGCGGCCTTGATGGCGATGCCGCCGAGGTCGGCGCCGGAGAAGCCCTTCAGCGAGCCGAGCAACCGGCCCATAGGAGTGCGTGCACCTGCGACGATCACAGAAGTAGTCATGAGACGAGCCCCTTCGCGCGTCGGGCATGAGGGTGTGGGGATGCGGCTCAATGTACTGACCTGTAACCCGTGCGTCACCGGCGCCGGGGTGTGATCAGTGGCACTGTCACCCTCCAGTCAACACCGTGTCACGGCGGGCCGGGTGACATTCCCGGGGCGGCGCCGCGGCGGGTGGCGACTGTGAGCAGGCTCGCACCCTCGGTGGTGGCCAAGGCTCGGCCGGATGCGCTGCACTGGTGCCACCCTCGTCGACCGCCACCCCATGGAGGCCCCCGCCGTGCTGACCCGAATCGACCACATCGGCATCGCCTGCTTCGACCTCGACAGGACGGTCGAGTTCTACCGCGCGACCTACGGCTTCGAGGTGTTCCACAGCGAGGTCAACGAGGAGCAGGGCGTCCGCGAGGCGATGCTCAAGATCAACGACACCGGTGACGGCGGCGCCTCGTTCCTGCAGCTGCTGGAGCCGACCCGCGAGGACTCGACGGTCGCCAAGTGGCTGGCCAAGAACGGCGAGGGCGTGCACCACATCGCCTTCGGCACCGCGGACGTGGACGGCGACGCCGCGGACATCCGGGCCAAGGGCGTCCGGGTGCTGTACGACGAGCCTCGGATCGGCTCGATGGGCTCGCGGATCACTTTCCTGCACCCGAAGGACTGCGGCGGCGTGCTGACCGAGCTGGTGACCTCGGCCACCACCGGGCACTCGGAGCACTGAGCCGGGGCCGGACCGGCGGAAACGGAGGGGGTCGTACCGCAACGGCCCCCTTCCCGACCCGCCGGTAACCTCGGAAAACCTCCACTCGGCCATTCCGCTGCAAGCCGGGCACACTACAATGCCCGGGTGCGCCAGAACTCCGGCAAGGACGGCGAGGAGCACGGCCGAAGGCGGGAACGGACGGGGAGACCCGGAAGAGCCCGCCGCAGGGGAGTCCACTGAGCGGGCACGGCTGAACAGTCGCAGGTCGGATCTGTCACCATTCTCCACTAGGCAAGAGTTCGCCCAGGAGTCCACCCGGACGGGGGACGCGGCAGTGCCGCGCGCCACCGACCCCAGGCCTCCGACCGCGGCAGGTGCTGCGGCTGCAAGGACCAGCCGGTCCGGCCCCCGGGCAGGGATGGGGCGTCGGCACGGCCGTGTCGAGGACGCGACCAGGAGATGGATGGGACCGCGGAGTGCGGGGCAACGACCGCTACGAGGTTGAGGATCACCTCTCCCAGTTCGAGGCCGAGATGGAACGGACTCGCAAGGAGCGGGACAAGACCGTCCAGCATGCAGAGGACCTCGCCTACCAGGTGGAGGTGCTCCGGGCCAAGCTGCACGAGGCCCGCCGGCAGCTGGCGCAGCCGCGCGCCTTCGACTCCGTCACCGGCCAGGCCGAGCAGCTCCTGCGCACCGCCGAGATGCAGGCCGAGCAGCTGCGCGCCGATGCGGAGCGCCAGCTCCGCGAGTCCCAGGCGGCCACCCAGCGGCTGATGGCCGAGGCCGCCGAGCGCACCGCCCGCCTCGAGGCGGAGTTCAGCGCCCGCCGCCACCAGCTGGAGGAGGAGCTCTCCGAGTTCCGCCGCTCCGCCGAGCGCCACGTCAAGGAGAACGTCTCCTGGGCCGAGCAGACCCGGGCCGGCACCGAGCACGAGGCCCAGCGCCTGCTGCAGGAGGCCCGGATCGAGGCCGAGCGGATGATGGCCGCCGCCCGCGCCGAGGCCACGGCGCTCGCCGACCAGGCCCGCGCCCAGACCGCCGCCGACGTGGACGCCGCCCGCGGCGAGGCCCAGGCCGCCGCCGAGGCCGCCCTGCAGCGCGCCCAGACCGACGCCGAGCGCCTGCTGCGCGCCGCCTCCGAGCAGGCCCAGCAGGCCAGCGCGCAGGCCGAGGAGCTCCGCGGCACCGCCGCCAACGCGGCCCAGCAGCAGCTCGCCGAGGCGCACGCCGCCGCCGAGCGCCGCCTCGCCGCCGCCCAGGCCGAGATCGGCGGGCTCAAGCGGCAGGCCCTGGAGGACCAGGAGCGCGCCGAGGCCGCACTGGCCCGTGCCCAGGCGGAGATAGAACGGCTCCGCGCCGAGGCCATGGCCGAGGCCGAGCGGGCCCGCCAGGAGGCCGCCGACCAGCTGGCCGCCGCCCGCGACGCCGCCGAGCGGCTGCAGGTCGAGGCCGCGGCCGCCGTCGAGCAGCGGGCCGCCGCCGGCGAGGCCGCCAGCGAGCAGCGCTCCCTCACGGCCAAGGCCGAGATCGCCAAGATGGTGGCCGCCGCCACCAAGGAGGCGGACATCATCAAGGCCTCCGCCGCTACCGCGCGGGCGGAGGCGGACGCCGCCAAGGCCGCCGCCGCGGAGGAGAGCGAGCGGCTGCGCGCCACCGCCGAGTCCGTCGCCGGCCAGCTGAGGGCCGAGGCCGAGGCCGAGATCGCCGACCTGCGGGCCGAGGCCGAGGGCGAGGTCGCCGCACTGCGCGCCGAGGCCGCGGCCGCCGCGCAGGCCATGCGTGCCGAGGCCGAGGAGCGCGGCCGCGCCGACGGGGCGAAGGACGCCGCCGTCCACCTCGCCAAGGCCGCCCGCAGCGCCGAGGAGGTGCTCGCGCGGGCCACCCGGGACGCCGACACCACCCGCGAGGAGGCCGCCGCCGAAGCCGACCGGCTGCGCACCGAGGCCGCCGCCGAGGCCGACCGGCTGCGTGACCAGGCGATGGCGGCCGTCGAGGAGGCGCAGAACGCCGCCCTCGACGACGCCGCGTCGATCCGCGAGCAGATGGAGCGGATGCACGAGGAGGCCGCCCGGCTCCGCGCCGAGGCGGAGGAGCTGCGCGCCCAGGCCGCCGCCGAGGCGGACCGGGTCCGCGGCGACGCCCGCCGCCAGGCCGTCGTGCAGATCGAGGAGTCCGCCAAGAGCGCCGAGGAGCTGCTCACCCGGGCCAAGAAGGACGCGGACGAGCTGCGCGCCGGCGCCGCCGGCGAGACCGAGCGGCTGCGCAACGAGGCCAAGGACCAGGCCCTCGCCACCCAGGGCCGCGCCGAGCAGACGCTCGCCCGGGCCCGGACGGAGGCCGAGAAGCTCCTCGACGCCGCCGACCGGGAGGGCAAGGAGGCGCTGGCCGCGGCCCGCGCCGAGGCCGCCGACAACCGCACCACCGCCGAGCGGGAGACCGCCGAGCTCCGCCGCGCGGCCGCCGAGGACGTCCGGCGGATGCGCGCCGACGCCGAGGAGGCCGCGCAGGCCCGCCGGGCGGAGGCCGAGGAGGCCGCCGAGGCCGTCCGCGGCGAGGCCGCCGCCGAGGCCGAGCGGCTCCGCGAGGAGGCCGCTGCCGACGCGGAGTCCGTCCGCACCGGGGCCGAGGCCGCGGCGGAGGCGCTGCGCGCCGAGACCGACGAGTGGACGGGCAGCGAGCGGGCCGCCGCCGAGGCCGACGCCGCCGCGCTGCGCGAGGAGAGCCGCCGCGAGCGCGAGGCCGCCTCGGAGGGGCTGCGCCGCGAGCAGGAGGAGACCACCGAGCAGTTGGCCGCCGCCCGCTCCGCGCGGGAGGCCGCCGAACGCGAGGCCGCCGAGCTGACCATCCGCACGGCGGCCGAGACCGCCACCGTGCGGGACGCCGCCGAGGCCGAGGCCCGGCAGCTGCGCACCGAGGCCGCGGAGGCGCTCGGCGCCGCCCGCGAGCAGGCCGCCACCCTGGCCGCCGAGGCCGCCGAGGAGCTGGAGAAGGCCCGGACGGAGGCGGAGGAGACGCTTCGCAAGGCCCGGGCGGACGCCGAGGCGCTCACCACCGGGGCCGAGGAGGAGGCCGCCGCCGTCCGCGGGTCGGTGGCCGGGCTGCACGAGACCGCGTCCCGGCAGATCGCCGACCTGCGCTCCGCCGCCGAGCGCGAGAGCGCGGAGCTGCGCGCGACGGCGGAGCGGGAGACGGCCGAGCTGCGCGAGCGGATCGCCGCCGAGCTGGCCGCCGACCGGGAGGCCGTCGCCGCCGAGATCGAGCGGCAGCGCGCCGAGGCCGAGGCCGAGCGCACCGCCGCCGCCGAGTTCGCCGAGCAGCGTCGTACCGAGGCCGAGGCCGAGGCCCGCCGTGCGCTCGCCGAGGCCGAGGAGCTGGCCACCGCCGCGGTCGCGGAGGCCGAGGAGTTCTCCGCGGCGCTGCGCGCCGAGGCGGAGGAGTACGCGCTGGCCACCCGCCGGCTGGCGGACGACTACGACGCGTCCACCCGCAGCCGGACGGACGCGTACGACATCGAGATCCGGGAGGCCGCCGAGCAGTTCGACCGGTCGACCCGGGAGCAGGCGACCTCGGTGCTGGAGAAGGCGTTCGCGGACGCCGAGCAGCTGGGCGAGGAGGCGCACACCACGGCGCTGGCGACCACCACGGCCGCCGAGGAGCAGGCCGACGCGATGGTGGCCGCCGCCCGCAAGGAGGCCGAGCGGCTGGTCGCGGCCGGCGAGGCGGCCGGGCAGGCCGAGGTCGAGCGGGCCAGGTCGGACGCGGACGCGCTGCTGTCCGAGGCCCGCCGGGACTCGACGGCGATCCGCGAGCGCGCCGAGGAGCTGCGCGAGCGCACCGACGCCGAGATCGAGGCGCTGCACGAGCGGGCCCGAAAGGAGAACGCGCAGGCCATGAAGTCGGCCGGCGAGCGGGTGGACACGCTGGTGACGGCCGCCCAGGAGCAGCTGACCGAGGCGGAGGACCAGGCCGTCGCGACGGTCGCCGAGGCCGAGGAGCGGGCGGCGAAGCTGGTCGCGGCCGCCGAGGAGCGGGCCGCCGAGCTCACCTCGGAGGCGTCCGCGGAGGCGAGCAAGGTCCGGATCGCGGCCGTCCGCAAGGCGGAGGGCCTGCTCAAGGGCGCCGAGCAGAAGCTCGCCGACTCCACCGACCGGGCCGAGAGGCTCATCGAGAAGGCCGAGGCCAAGCTCACCGGTGCCGAGGAGGAGGCCGCCGCGAAGATCGAGGCCGCCGCCGAGGAGGCCGAGAAGCGGCTGCGGAAGGCGGACGAGTCCGCGGCCGAACAGCTGCGGCTGGCCGAGGAGGAGGCCGAGCGGGTGCTCGCCGAGGCCCGGTCCGAGGCGAAGCGGAACACCGACGAGGGCAAGCGCGAGCTCGACGAGCTGGTGCGGCGCCGCAAGGACATCAACACCGAGATCTCCAGGGTGCAGGACGTACTGTCCGCGCTGGAGGCGTTCGAGGCACCGTCGCCGGTGCAGCAGGCCAACGGGGGAAGCACCAAGAAGGAAGGGGCGCCCCGGGCCGGGGCCGGTGTCGGCGCCCAGCGGTCGGGAGGCAATCGCCCCGGAAGCACGCCACCCGATTGAGCGGACATTGTCCGTGACTCATCGGCATTTCGCCGATGACACTCCGATAACGTGTCAGGATTCCCTCAACCATCTCAGCGGTCTGACGACAGGAAGCCTTAATCCCCATGAGCGACAGTCACTCCCCCCACGGCTTCGACCTGGTGCGCCGTGGGTACGAGCGCGCCCAGGTCGACGAGCGGATCACCAAGCTGGTGGCCGACCGGGACAGCGCGCTGGCCCGCATCGGTGCGCTGGAGAAGCGCATCGAGGAACTGCACCTGGAGACGCAGACCGCCCAGGCCGCGGTGACGGAGGCGGAGCCCTCGTACGCCGGTCTCGGCGCCCGGGTGGAGAAGATCCTCCGCCTCGCCGAGGAGGAGGCGAAGGACCTGCGCGACGAGGCGCACCGCGCCGCCGAGCAGCACCGCGAGCTGGCCGAGGCCGCCGCGCAGCAGGTCCGCACCGAGGCGGAGAACTACGCGAAGGACCGCAAGGCGAAGGCCGAGGACGAGGGCCTGCGGATCGTCGACAAGGCGAAGAGCGACTCCGCGCAGCTGCGGGCCGAGGCCAACAAGGACGCGCAGAACAAGCGCGAGGAGGCGGACGCCCTCTTCGAGGAGACCCGCACCAAGGCCGCGCAGGCCGCCCTGGAGTTCGAGACCAACCTGGCGAAGCGCCGCGAGCAGTCCGAGCGCGACCTGGCGGCCCGCCAGGCGAAGGCGGAGAAGCGCCTCGCCGAGATCGAGCACCGCGCCGAGCAGCTCCGCCTGGAGGCGGAGAAGCTGCGCACCGACGCCGAGCGCCGCGCCCGCCAGACGGTGGAGACCGCGCAGCGCCAGGCCGAGGACATCGTGGCCGACGCCAACGCCAAGGCCGACCGCGTCCGCAGCGAGTCCGAGCGCGAGCTGGCGGCGCTGACCAACCGCCGCGACTCGATCAACGCGCAGCTGACCAACGTCCGCGAGATGCTGGCGACGCTGACGGGTGCGGCGGTGGCCGCGGCCGGTTCGCCGTCCGACGACGGCCTGGGCGTGCCGGCCCAGCAGTCGCGCTGACACACCGGATGTGAGACCGGCCTCCGCCCACCCGGGCGGGGGCCGGTCTGCTGTTCACGCGATGGTCGACGGTCCGTCAGTCCGAATCCGCACGCGGGTCGGCGCCCGGGCGGGAGGCTGATCGGCCATGCGACTCACCCGTACCACCGTCCTCGCGGCGGCCGCCCTGGCCCTGATCGTCCCTGTCACCGCCACGGCCACGGCCTCGGCCGCGGAGGTGCCCGCGCCGCGGCACGACGGCGCCTGGACGTACCGCTCCCCCGCGCCGATCGGCGGCGGGCTGGCCCTCGGCGGCTTCAGCGACCTGTTCCCGGCCGACTCCTCGGGCCGGGAGTTCTGGACGGTCACCGACCGCGGCCCGAACGCCGACGCCCCGTCGGACACCGACAAGATCTTCCTGAAGCCCGACTACACCCCGCAGATCCTGCGCATCCGGCTCACCCGCGGCGGCGGCATCGAGATCGTCCGCCGCATCCCGCTGCGCGTCCCGCACGGGCAGACCGACCCGGTCACCCACAGCCGCTTCCTGACCGGTCTGCCGCCGGCGGCGCTGACCGCCGAGCGCCCGGTCGACCCGGCGGGCAACGCGCTGCCGAACGACCCGTACGGCCTCGACAGCGAGGGCCTGGTGCGGCTGCCGGACGGCTCGTTCTGGATCAGCAGCGAGTACGGCTCCAGCCTGCTGCACTTCTCCGCGGCCGGTGTCCTGGACACGGTGCTGGTGCCGGCCGGCTCGGCGTACACCGCGCCGGGTGTGCGGGTGCTGCCGGTCCTGCCCGCCGTCGAGGCCAAGCAGAAGAACAACAAGGGCCTGGAGGGCCTGACCGTCTCCGCGGACGGCCGCACCCTGTACGCGGCGCAGCAGACCCAGTTGTCCAACCCGGACTCCAAGGCGGCGAAGAAGTCGCCGGTGCAGCGGGTGCTGCGGATCGATGTGTCGCGCACCCCGCGGCTGACCGGCGAGTTCGCGTTCGCCCGGGAGGCGGACAGCGCCACCGACGGCGGCTGGGCGACCTCGGCGATCGTCTGGCTGGGCCCGGACCGGCTGCTGGTGGAGGAGCGGGACGCGCTGCGCCCGACGGTGCACACCCGGCTGTTCGAGGTGGACTTCCGGTCGGCGACCGATCTGCACGGCAGCCGCTGGGACGACCCGGCGACCGTGCCGGCGCTGGAGCTGGATCCGTCCGCGGTGGTGCTGGGTGCCAAGCGGCTGGTCTTCGACGCGGCGTCGGCGCAGCTGGCCAACGGCAAGATCGAGGGTGTCGCGGTGCTGCCGGCGCGGCGCGGCGCGGTCGAGCTGTTCCTGGTCGGGGACAACGACTTCGGCGTGGACTCGGTGAAGGACGGCGCGGTGGTGCCGAACAACGCGCCCACCCGGGTGGACCGCTACACCCTGCCGGCCGGCGCGGTGTCCCTGTCGCGGCGCTGAGTCGCGGGCCGGGGCGGGTGCACGGCGCCCGCCCCGGCGGCCGTTCCGGTGTCAGCCGCGGACGCGGCGGAGCAGGGCGCGGGCGGCGGCGTTGAAGGTCTCGGGTGCCTCCAGCGGGCTGAGGTGGCCGACCGCGGGGATGACGGTGAGTTCGGCGTCGGGCAGGGCCTCGGCCATGAGCCGGGCCTCGGCGAGCGGGGTCACGGTGTCGGCCTCGCCGACGATGACGGCGGCGGGGACGCGGACGCCGCGCAGCACCTCCAGCGAGTCGCCGCGGGCGGCCATGGCGCGCTGGGCCCAGGCGACGGCGCGCGGCGGGGCCTCGGCGATCATGGCGCGGACGTGGGCGGTCAGCGCGGGGTCGGTGGCGGGGCCGAGCAGGCCGTCCTCGATCTTCTCGTCGGCGAGGATCTGCACGCTGTCCCGGGCCTCGACGGCGCGGGCGATCCGCTCGCGGTTGGCGCGGGCCTGGTCGGTGTCGGGGGTGGCCTTGGTGTCGGCGAGCAGCAGGCCGGCGAGCCGGTCGCCGTGCCGACGGGCGAAGGCCATCGCCACGTACCCGCCCATGGAGAGGCCGCCGATGACGGCGCGGTCCAGTCCGGCCTCGTCCAGCAGGCGGGCGAGGTCGTCGGCCACGGTGTCCAGCGAGGGCTCGTCCTGGCCGAGCGGCGCGCTGCCGAAGCCGCGCTGGTCGGGGACGATCACCCGGGCGGCCTCGCCGGCCGGGCCGGGCAGCCGCTCCAGCTGGCAGGCCCACATCCGGGCGGAGAGCGGGAAGGCGTGCAGCAGGACGATCGGGGTCCCGGTGCCGTTCTCGGGCGCGGCCGGCGCGCTGGGGAGGCTCATACAGCCACCGTATTGCGGCTCGCCGAGCGGACACAGCCATCGCAACCGTATGTCCCTTTTGTCATAGCCTGACGAGGACTGAGGGAGCAGACATGATCGAGCTGCACGAGCTGACGAAACGCTACGGCGACACACTGGCCGTGGACGGGCTGAGCTTCGCGGTCCCGCGCGGCGTCGTCACCGGCTTCCTCGGACCGAACGGCGCCGGCAAGTCCACCACGATGCGGATGATCCTCGACCTGGACCGGCCCACGGCGGGCCGGGTCACCCTGGACGGCCGACGGTACGGGCAGCTCGCCGAGCCGCTCAGCTACATCGGCGCGCTGCTGGAGGCGAAGGCCGTCCACCCGGGCCGCACCGCCCGCGACCACCTGCTGTGGATGGCGCAGAGCAACCGGATCCCCGCCCGCCGGGTCGACGAGGTGCTGGAGCTGGTCGGCCTGAGCGCGGTGGCCCGCAAGCGGGCCCGCGGGTTCTCGCTCGGCATGAGCCAGCGGCTCGGCATCGCCTCGGCGCTGCTCGGCAACCCGGAGATCCTGATGTTCGACGAACCGGTCAACGGTCTCGACCCGGAGGGCATCGTCTGGATCCGCACCCTGATGAAGGGCCTGGCCTCGGAGGGTCGCACGGTGTTCGTCTCCTCGCACCTGATGAGCGAGATGGCGCTGACCGCGGACCACCTGGTGGTGATCGGCCGGGGCCGGCTGCTGGCCGACCTGCCGATGGCCGACTTCATCAAGCAGAACTCCCGCTCGGCGGTACGGGTGCGCACCCCGCAGCCCGAACTGCTGCTGGACGCCCTGCAGCGGGCCGGCCTGCACGCGGAGCCGGGCCCGGACGGCTCGTACGAGGTCCCGGACGGCGACCTGGCCTTCCTCGGCGAACTCGCCGCCGACCACCGGATCACGCTGCACGAGCTCAGCCCCCAGCAGGCCTCCCTGGAGGAGGCGTTCATGCAGATGACCTCGGAGTCGGTCGAGTACCACGCCGGATCCGCGGGCCGGGTCGGTCCGGCCCCGGCCGCGCTGCCCGAGCCCGCGTGGGGCTCCGGCTGGCAGGCCCGCGGCAAGCAGAAGCAGAAGGAGAACTGAGATGGCCGCGTTCCCCGCGATCCTGCAGTCCGAGTGGACGAAGCTGCGCACCGTCCGCTCCACGGTGTGGACGCTCGGGCTCGCCTTCGTGGTCACCCTGGGCCTGGGCGCGCTGATCTGCACCCTGGCCAACAACAACTTCGCGGACTTCGCCCCGAGGAACGCCCCGTTCGACGCGACCGGCACCGCCTTCGCGGGGATCATCCTCGGCGAGATCGCCATGGTGGTCTTCGGGGTGCTGGCGGTCGGCAACGAGTACAGCAGCGGCATGATCCGGATGTCGCTGGCGGCGGTGCCGCAGCGGGTGACGCTGCTGCTGGGCAAGGCCGCGGTGATCGCCCTGGCCGCGTTCGCGGTGTCGGTGGCGACGGTCTTCGTCACCTTCTTCACCGGTCAGGCGCTGCTCGGCGGGCACAGCACCTCGCTGACCGAACCCCACGTGCTGCGCGCGGTGTTCGGCGCGGCCGGCTACCTGACGATGATCTGTCTGTTCTCGGCCGGGGTCACCGCGATGCTGCACAACCAGACGCTCGCGCTGGGCGTCCTGGTGCCGTTCTTCTTCCTGCTGTCGCCGATCCTCGGCGCGGTGCCGAAGGTGAAGACGGTGGCCCACTACTTCCCCGACTACGCGGGCCAGCGGATGCTGCTGGTGTACCAGGAGCACGGGCAGCCCTTCGGGCCCGGCGCGGGGTTCCTGATCTGCCTCGCCTGGACGCTGGCGGCGCTGGCCGGCGGGGCGCTGGTGCTGCGCAGCCGGGACGCCTGAGCGGGCGTCAGGGGGCCTCTGGGGGCCCCGGGGAGGGTCGGGCGGCCGGCTCAGTACCGGGGGGCGCTGCGGCCGCGCAGGATGCCTGCGCCGCGGCGCTCCCGGGCACCCCAGCAGGCGCGGTGCCAGTGCCGGCGGTCCTCCACGCCCGAGCCGTGGTCCGGCCAGGCGACGACGTGGCCGACCCCGGGCGGGATCTCCTGGTCGCAGCCCGGGCAGCGGTAGTGGCGGCCCTGGGAGCCGGCGACGGTCTGCACGACCCAGTCCTCGCCCCGGTAGCTCTCGACGCGGCGCAGCGAGCCGCCGAACGGGGCCGCCGGGGCGTCCTCGCGGGGGGCGGAACTCTTCTCTCGATTGCGACGCGGCGACACGCCGAACCACCTCTCGGCCGGGCACGGGAACACCTCCAGGGTACGGGCCGCCGTACCGTCGGCCGTGCCACTATCACGACATCTGCGCGCTCTCCGGCGTTTTGGGTGAGATCCACCCGATCTCCTGGGAAATTGGTGAATCAGCGTGCCTTTGGCACATGACATCGGCTACTCACGTGGTGAGACAGCGGGGTTCGCAGTCCCTGCGCACCCCCGAGGAGGCACCCGATGACCAAGACCAGCCAGCGGCCCGAGACCGACCAGTACTCCGGCGCCGGCGGCGCGTCCGCCCCCGGGGCGGCCCTGCTGCCCCGCCCGACGGCCACCGACCGGATCGGTGTGGGCGCATTCCTGTTGTCCGCGCAGTTCCCCGGGCAGGGCCACGGCGAGGTGCTGGCGCGCACGGTGGACGCGGCCGTCGCCGCGGAGCGGGCCGGCCTGGACGCGGTCTGGCTGGCGGAGCACCACTTCGTGCCGTACGGCGTCTGCCCGGATGCGGCGACGATGGCCGGCCTGCTGCTGGGCCGCACCCGCCGGATCGGCGTCGGCACGGCGGTCAGCGTGCTGTCCACGGCGCACCCGGTGGCGCTCGGCGAGCGGGCGGCGCTGCTGCACCTGGTCTCCGGCGGCCGGTTCACGCTCGGGGTGGGCCGTGGCGGCCCGTGGATCGACCTGGACGTGTTCGGCACCGGCGTGGACGCCTACGAGTCGGGCTTCCCTGAGCGGCTGGACCTGCTGCTGCGCTGGCTGCACGGCACCCGGGTCGGCGCGGACGGGCCGCAGTTCTCCTTCCCGGAGGTGGCGGTGGTGCCGCGGGCCGCCGAGCCGCTCCGCCCGGCCGGGCTCGCGGACTGGCTCGGCCTCGGCGGCCCCGAGGCGGAGGCCGACCCACTGCGGAACTTCCCCCGGCAGCGCCAGGAGACCGGCGGCAGAGCGCCGTCCGGCCCGCCGGTGGTGGTGGCCTGCACCTCGCCGACCGGGGTCCGCACGGCGGCCGAGCGGGGCCTGCCGATGCTGCTCGGCATGCACTCCGGCGACGAGGACAAGCAGCAGATGCTCGCCGCCTACCGGGAGGCCTGGCGGGCCTGCGGGCGCGGCGAGGAGCAGCTGGCACGGGTCGAGCGGGAGCACGTCGCGGCGGGCGTGGTGCAGGTGGCCGACCGGACGACGGCGGCCCGGGCGAGCCTGCTGCGGTCGATGCCGGGCTGGTTCGAGTACGGGCTCGGCGCGCACCGCACGGTCGACGGGCGGGAGCGCCGGATGCGCGACCCGCGCGCGTACACCGAGCTGCTGTGCGACCTGCACGCCGTGGGTACGCCCCGGCAGTGCGCGGACCGGCTGCTGGCGACCGCCGAGCGCACCGGGATCCGCCGCTTCGCGCTGCTCGCCGAGGGCTCGGGCGACCGGGAGGAGACGCTGCACAACATCGCCCGGCTCGGCTCGGAGGTCCTCCCCGAACTGGGCTGAGGCGGGCACGGAGCGGCCGAGGGGCCGGCCGGGCGTCCGGCCGGCCCCTCGGCCGGTGTCAGCAGTCGCGCAGCTCGGGCGACTGGTTGAGCAGCTGGGCCCGGACGGACGTGAAGCGCCGGTAGCGCTCCTCGTTCGCCTCGGACGGGGCGAAGACCGCCACCCGGTGGCAGTTCTGGAACGCCAACTGCACACCGAAGTGCCGCTGGAGGGCGCCCCGGATCGCGTCGCTGGCCATCGCGCGCAGCAGCTGGCCGCGGGCCTGCTCGCTGGGCGGCGGGACGTGGTTGTCGGCGAAGTCGGTGCCGTCGACCTTGGTCTGGGCGACCAGCGAGCTGATCAGCTCCCAGGCGTACGGGAGGGAGGTGCGGACGCAGTCGACGAACTCCCTCTCGTCGACCTCGCCTCTCTCGGCCTTCTCGAGCAGGGCCGGTGAGACGTCGAGCGACATTGGGTTCTCCTCTCGCGGTCCACCGCGGCGCGGCCCGCCGGGGTGGTCTTGCGGTTGGTGCGGTCGTGCTCGGTGGTGCAGCCGTGCTCGATCAATGCGCGGTCGTGCACGGTCGTGCCCGGTGGTGCGCGGTCGTGCTGGGTGGTGCGGTCGTGCTCGGTTCGTGCGCGCGCGGACGTGCTGCCACCGCCGCCGATCTGACGACCGATCGGAGTGACGAACAGTCAGTCCGCGCCCGGGGAGCCGGAACGGGCGCCGCGGGACCGGTGGTGACGCTGGTGACGGTGGACGGTGGCACCCGGGCGCACCACCGCCGCGCGGGCGTACGCCGGCGCGACAGCGTGCGGTCGCGCGAGACGACGGACGCTCACACCAGGGTGACAGGCGATCGCTCAGTGCGACGAGCTAATACGTCGAATACCACCGGAATCGGTGCCGCAGCTGCCAGATTGGCCGGATCGTGTCGCAGCGTTCATCGCCAGTCTCCATCCCCGTGGAGCGGCGACCGCCGGGCGGCGCCGGGCGGAGGCCGCGTGCACGGCGTGTGACCGTGCGGACACCATGGTTCGCCGGATGTGCGATTTCTTCACCCCGTGGTCGCGGAATCGCATCAACTGGCCCCAGTGGGCTAGCGTGGTCGACCGTGCGTCTCGTAATTGCCCGCTGCTCCGTCGACTATGCCGGACGGCTCTCCGCCCACCTCCCGTCCGCCACCCGCCTCATCCTGGTGAAGGCCGACGGGAGCGTCAGCATCCACGCCGACGACCGCGCCTACAAGCCGCTCAACTGGATGTCGCCGCCCTGCACGCTCAAGGAGGCGGACGACACCTGGACGGTGGTCAACAAGGCCGGCGAGAAACTGATCATCACGCTGGAAGAGGTCCTGCACGACTCCTCGCACGACCTCGGCGTCGACCCCGGCCTGGTGAAGGACGGTGTCGAGGCGCACCTGCAGGAGCTGCTCGCCGACCGCATGGAGGTGCTCGGCTCCGGCTGGTCGCTGATCCGCCGCGAGTACCCGACCGCGATCGGCCCGGTGGACATCCTCTGCCGCGACGGGGACGGTGCCACCGTCGCCGTCGAGATCAAGCGCCGCGGCGAGATCGACGGTGTCGAGCAGCTCACCCGCTACCTCGAACTCCTGAACCGGGACCCGCTGCTGGCCCCGGTCAAGGGCGTGTTCGCCGCCCAGGAGATCAAGCCGCAGGCCCGCGTGCTCGCCACCGACCGCGGCATCGGCTGCGTCGTCCTGGACTACGACGAGCTGCGCGGCATCGACGACGACAAGCTCAAGCTGTTCTGACCGCCGTCGGGCACCCACCCGGGTGCCCTCGGCGGCACCCCTCAGGGCGAAGCGCTGCCCGAGGGGCTGTCGGTCGGCGACGGGCTGGCGGTGGGGCTCGGGGACGAGCTGGTCGGCGGCGGCGAGGTCGTCGTGCTGGTGCCGGTGCTCGGCGTCCTGCTGGTCTGGCCCGGGGCGGGCGCGGTGGTCCTTGTCGCGGTCGGCTTCCGGGTGCCGGTGGTGCTCGCCGAGGCGGACGGCGACTCGGAGCCGGAGGCCGACGCCGAGGGGCTCTCGGTCGGGCTGCCGCTGGGCGCGGGGGTCGGGGTGCCGCTGCCGGTGGCCGCCGGCAGGCCGTCCGCGGGGGTGCTGTCGTCCACCGAGCTGCCTGGCAGGGTACGGCCGGTGCCCGCGGAGTCCTCGCCGCCCGCGTTGAGACCGATTGCGGTGCCGAGGACGCCCAGGGCCACCACGGCCGCCGCGGCGGCGATGGCCGCTCGCTTGGCGTCGGTGCCCTTCCTCGCCGCGGCGAGCCGCCAAGGGGCCTTCGCGATGGCCCTGATGACGGGCCGTCGGCCGACCGCCGGGAGCTCCTCGCCGGCCGGCAGCTGCCGGCTCTCGGACTTCAACAGGTCCAGCATCCGCCGGCCGGCGGCGCCGGAGCGCGGGTCCCCGAACGCGGCACGCAGCGCGACCGCCGACTCCAGTTCGGCCAGCGCCCGCTGGTCCGAGTGCACGCACAGCGCGAGCACCCCGAGCTCGTGGTGGAACCAGGCCTCGTCGGCGGTGGCGCGCAGCACCCGGGCCGCCTCCAGGCCGAGCTTGAGGACGCGCTCCCAGGCCCCCCAGCGCAGCGACAGCGCGAGCGCCGGGGCGGCGGCCCGGGCGAGCCGCAGCGCGGCCTCCGGGCGGTCCGCGGCCCGGTCCGCGAGCAGGGCGCCGACCAGGACCTCCGCCTCGGCGGCGATCTGCTCGGTGGTGACCGAGCCGTGCCCGACCCACCAGGAGAAGTGCTCGGCGGCGCCGTAGGCCACCGTGCCCGGGTCGAACCGCCCGGCGAGCAGCTCCGGGACGCCGGTGGTGAGCCGGTGGTGGCCGCCGACCGACACCGCGAGCCCGGCGTCGACGAGCTCGCGCAGCGCGCTCTCGCCGAGGCCGACGTCGATCAGGGCGGGCAGGTGCGGGGCGGTCGGGCACTCGCCGCCGAGCGCCAGCGAGAGCCGGAGCACGGCCTGCGCGGACTCGCTGAGCCCCTCGGCGAGCCGGACGGCGGGCGCCGCGCTCTCCGCCACCGTCGGCAGCGGGACGGTGCGGCGCAGCTCGCCCTCCAGGACGGCCGGGTCGTCCGGCTCCTCGATGTCCTTGACCAGGCCGAAGACGTTGTTGCGGTCCTCCTGCGCGGCGACCAGGGTGTCCACCGAGAGGTCGCGCTGGCGCAGCAGGGCGGCGGCCTGGACGAAGCGCAGCGGCAGGCCCTCCGACTCGAACCAGAGGTCGACGGCCCAGGCCCGCTCGGTCTCGTCGAGCTGACGACCCGCCAGGCGGGCGGCGAGGGCCAGGCAGGCGGACTTGGCGAGGCCGGCGACCGGGTGGTCCTCCAGCCGGAGGCCGGGCGGCAGCAGCGGGCTGCCGGGCGGCACGGTGACCAGGAAGGCGCAGTCCGGTGCGGCGTCGATGAGTTCGGCGAGCTCCTCGTCGTCGACGTCCAGGTCGTCGATCACGACGACGGCGCCCACCTGGGAGAGCGCCGCGGTCAGGGCGCGTCGGTCCGGCCGGTAGCCGGGGGCGTGGTGGGTGGCGGCGAAGAGGTCCTGCAGCAGGTCGGCGCCGGTGCGGTGGTGGCCGCTCAGCCGGACGACGCCGTCGGGGGCGACACCGGCCGCGGCGTCGGCGACGGCGGCGAGCAGGGAGCTGCGGCCGGAGCCGGCCTGGCCGATCAGGCGGACGGAGCGGCCCTCGGAGACCATCGCGACGAGCCGGGCGACGTCGTCCTCGCGGTCGAGCAGCGGCAGGTCGGCGGTGGTGCCCATGGCGAGCGGGCCGACGGCGGGGCTGGGGCCGAGTTCGCGGCGGTCCTGGCGGCGCTCGCGGACGCGGCGGGGCTCCGGACGCCAGCCGTCGGGGCAGGGGCGGGCCTCGGAGCCGTCCGGGCCGCCGATCGCCAGCAGGAGGTCTCCGGAGACGACCTCGCCGGTGCGGGGGCGCACGCCTTCCTGCCCGAAATCACCGGTCGGCTGTCCCACGTTCGCGCTCCGCCCATGGTCGGCCGCCGGGCTGGTGCCGGACGGCGTCGGACCGGCCGCACAGCGGGTCGTCGCCCGCGCGGCCGTGCTTGTGAGCGCAGACTTTTCCACACTCGCCGCGCGCAGCACAGACCGGTACCCCGAAGTAACCCCTGGGGGCGGCCGGACGCGGACGGTTCGGACGCGGCCGGTCAGGCGGTGGGCAGGGCCAGCGGGCCGGTGGGGAGGCCGCCCAGGGCGGGCAGCGAGGTGCCGTAGGCGTCCGGGACGGTGCCCTCGACGGCGAGGATGCGGTGCAGCCGGGTGGCGACCAGCAGGCGCTGCAGCTGGGCGGGGACGTGCCGCAGGACGAGGCGGCGGCCGATCCGGCCGGCCCGCCGGTGGGTGCCCATGATGACGCCGAGGCCGGTCGCGTCCCAGAACTCCAGCCGGCCGAGGTCCAGCACGAGGTCGCCCTTGCCGCCGTCGACGGCGGCGTGCAGGACGGCACGGGCGTCGGCGGCGCTGCGCACGTCCAGCCGGCCCTCGATGGCCAGGCCGCTGTGGTCGCCGGTGATGCGCACGCTCTCCTCCTCCGCTCGCCGTTCGGGTGTTCCGGGGCCCGGGCCGGCCGGGCGTCCGTGACGCCGCGCACCGGGGGCCGCGCCGGTCTCCCCCTCGTCTGACGGTCAACCAACTCCGCAGGTTGCTCCCCTTCGGCGGAGTCCGAGCCAACTTCACCCGTCCGAGGGAATATACGCAGGAACTCCCCATACCTACGCTCGATTACCGCCCAAATCACCCGTCTGCGGCAGCATCGTGAGCAAACTCACCCGCGCGGGTGCGCCGTTGTGAGGGCCGGGTCACACGGGGGGCGGACAATGCGGCCCGGCCCGTGCGGTCAGTCCTCGTACGGGTAGAAGCCGCGGCCCGTCTTGCGGCCGAGGTCGCCGGCGGTGACCATGCGGGCCATGACCTCCGGGGCGGCGAACTTCTCGTCCTGGGTCTCGGCGTAGATGTTGCGGGCCGCGTTGACCAGGATGTCGACGCCGGTGAGGTCGGCGGTCTGCAGCGGGCCCATCGGGTGGCCGAAGCCGAGCCGGCAGGCGGTGTCGATGTCCTCGGCGGTGGCGACGCCCGACTCGTACAGCCGGGCGGCCTCGACGACCAGGGCGGTGATCAGTCGGGTGGTGATGAAGCCGGCGACGTCGCGGTTGACGACGACGACCTCCTTGCCGACGCCCTCGGCGAAGGCGCGGGCCGCGGCCAGCGTGGCGTCGCTGGTCTTGTAGCCGCGCACGAGCTCGACCAGGCGCATCAGCGGCACCGGCGAGAAGAAGTGCACGCCGACGACGCTCTCCGGGCGGGAGGTGGCGGCGGCGATCCGGGTGATCGGGATGGCCGAGGTGTTGGAGGCCAGCACGGCGCCGTCCTTGGCGATCTTGTCGAGCTCGCGGAAGACGCCCTCCTTGACGTCCAGCTGCTCGAAGACCGCCTCGACGACGATGTCGGCGTCCGCGACCGCACCCAGGTCCGTGGTGGTGGTGATCCGGCCGAGCGCGGCCTGGGCCTCCTCGGCCGTCATGCGGCCCTTGCCCACGAACTTCTCGTACGAGGAGCGGATGCCGTCCAGCCCGCGCTGCAGTGCGGCCTCGGTGACGTCCCGCAGCACCACCGGGTGCCCGGCCTGCGCCGAGACCTGGGCGATGCCGGCCCCCATCAGGCCGGCGCCGATCACGGCGATCCGCTGGGTGGGTGCACTGCTCATGGCTGGGTCTCCCGCGTCCTGGTACGCACCCGTCGGCGGCAGGGGCCGGAGGCGCTGGGCCGAGCGCGACCGAGGACGGGGTCTCCCCCCGGAGCCGCGCCGCTCACGGCCCGTGACTCTAATGCCCACGGGCGCCGAACGGTGAGAATGTGAGGTGTGATCTGTACCCGACGGCTGAAGGGTTTCGCGCGATGACCGGGGTGCACCCGCTGCTGGGCCTGCTGATCGGGCTGGGCCTGGTCGCGGTGCTGGTCCTGTTGCTGCGCTGGACGTACGGGCGGGGCCGCTCGCTGGTGGCCCGCCGGCCGCACACCGGCAACCCGGACGAGTACGGGCTGCTGGTGAGCGTCGCCGCCCCGGCCGACCCGGACGAGGCCCGGCGGATGTCGGCGCTGCTCGCCGCCGAGGGCGTGCGGCACACCCTGGTGGAGACCAGCGCCGGCCCGCGGCTCATGGTGTGGCCGGACGACTCCGCGAAGGCCAGGCAGGCGCTGGACCGTCGCTGACGGCCCGTCACCGGCCGGCCCGGGGCGCCGCTCAGTCGGCGGGCAGGATGCCCAGCTCCTGGGCCAGCACGGCGGCCTGCACCCGGCTGCGCAGCGCGAGCTTGGCGAGGATCCGGCTGACGTGGGTCTTGGTGGTGCCCTCGGCCGTGCCGAGCCGTTCGGCGATCTGGGCGTTGGACAGCCCGGCGCCGAGGCAGGCCAGCACCTCGCGCTCGCGGCCGGTCAGCTCGGCGACGGCGGCCCTCGCCCCGGCGGTGTCCCGGCGGCCGGGCCGGGCGAAGGCGGAGATCAGCCGGCGGGTCACCGAGGGGGCGAGCATGCCGTCGCCGCGCGCGACCGTACGGATGCCGTCGATCAGGCCCTCCGCGTCCACGTCCTTGAGCAGGAAGCCGGCCGCACCGGCCCGCAGCGCGCCGTAGACGTAGTCGTCGAGGTCGAAGGTGGTCAGCACCAGGACCTGGGCCGCCTCGGCCGCCACGACCTGCCGGGTGGCCTCCACGCCGTCCAGCCGCGGCATCTGAATGTCCATCAGCACCACGTCGGGGCGCAGCTCCAGGGCGAGCCGGACGGCCTCCTCGCCGTCCGCGGCCTCGCCGACCACCTCGATGTCAGGCTCGGCGCGCAGGATCATCACCAGCGCGGCCCGCACGGCCGCCTGGTCCTCCGCCACCAGTACCCGGATGGTCATCCGTCCGCCCCCCTCGTCTCGCGCGGCAGCACCGCCCGCACCTGCCACCGGCCGTCCAGCGGCCCCGCCTCGAAGTCCCCGCCGAGCAGTTGGGCGCGCTCCCCCATGCCGACCAGCCCGGCGCCGGCACCGTGCAGCGCCCGCCCGGCGCCCTCACGGTACGGGCTGTCCACGGCGATCACCACGTCGTCCGCCCGGTAGTCCACCCGCAGCCGGACGGTGCCGGGCGCCGCGTGCTTGACCGCGTTGGTCAGCGACTCCTGGACGATCCGGTACGCGGCCAGCTCCAGCGGGGCGGGCAGCTCGCCGGGCTCCCCGTCCTCGGCGGCCTCGAAGGCCAGGCCCGCGTCCAGGCCGGCCGCCCTGGCCCGCGCCAGCAGCGCGTCCAGTGCGGCGAGCCGCGGCGCCGCGTACGACTCCTCGCCGCCCCCGCCGCCCCCGCCGCCGGAGAGCGGGCCCGGCTGCGCGCCCCGGCGGAGCAGGCCGATCATGCGGCGCATCTCGGCCAGCCCCTGGACGCTGTTCTCCCGGATGACGGCCAGTGCGGCGACCACCGGGTCCTCCGCCGGGCGGTCCTGGCGGCGGGCGGCGGACTGCGCGCCGGTCGCGTGGATGGCGATCGCCGACAGGTGGTTGGCGATCACGTCGTGCAGCTCCCGGGCCATCCGGGCGCGTTCGGCGGTGACCGCGGCCCGGCGGTCCAGCTCGGCGAGCAGGGCGGTCTGCTCGGCGCGCAGCCGCTCCGCCTCCGCCCGGTCCTGGTGGCGGCGGAGCAGGTCGGCCGTCCAGACCGGGGTGAGGAAGATCAGCCCGCAGAAGCCCGCGATCAGCAGGGCGTTCGGCACCCCGGTGTACAGCAGGGTCAGGCTGGAGAGCACCAGGGTGGTGGCGCCGCCGGTCAGCTGGAGCACCTTCGCCATCCGCGGCGGGCCGTAGAGCACCGCCGCGTACAGCAGGTCGGTGTACATCACCACCGTGGCGAGCACCGACCCGGCGAAGATGCCGCCGGCGAACACCAGGCCGCCGAGCGAGGCCGTCCAGATGGTGCGGGTGCGCCGGAGGAGCTCCAGCGCGGCCATCGCGAGCAGCGGCAGGGCGGCCAGCCAGCGCGGCACGCTGTCGCTGTTGTCGTAGGCGCCGAAGGCGATCAGCATCAGACCGCCGAGCAGCCCGGCGAGGGCGATCGCGGTGTCCTGCCGGCGCGGGGTGAGGGTCACGTCACCATCCCACCATCCGCCGCCCGCACCCGGGCCGACCTGCGGGAGGAACCCGCCGTACATCGAAGGTCGCACCCGGGTTCGCCCGCGGCGACGACGCGCGGGCGGGGCGCGCAGGGGCAGCCTGGGCGGCATGGTTTCCCTGATCGTCGCCGGCGAGGTCGGCTTCTGGGTGGTGCTCGCGGCCGGCCTCGGCCTCCGGTACGGGCTGCGGCTGCGCCGGGCCGGCGCCGCCCTGCTGGTGCTGCTGCCGGTGGTCGACCTGGTGATCCTCGCCGCGACCGTGGCGGACCTGCGGGGCGGCGCGGTGGCGGACTGGACGCACGGCCTGGCCGCGAGCTACGTCGGCTTCTCGGTGGCGTACGGCCACTACCTGGTGCGGTGGGCGGACGGCCACGCCGCCCACCGGCTGGCCGACGGGCCGAAGCCGACCGGGCCGCCGAAGTACGGCGCGGCCAGGGCCGCGCACGAGTGGCGGATGTTCGCCCGCACGCTGGTGGCCTCGGCGCTGACCGTCGCGCTGATCGCGGCCGTCCAGTGGCTGGTCGGCGACGGCGCGCGCACCGCGGGCCTGGACTCCTGGTACCCGCGGATGGCCCTGGTGGCCGGGATCAACCTGGCGGTCGCCGCGAGCTACACGGCCTTCCCGAAGCGCGAGCCGCAGGCAACGCCGGACCGCCGCCCCTGAAACCCTCTCAGCGGTTCTCGCCCGGCACCCAGAGGACGTCGCCGACCTCCTTGTTGGCCGCGCGGGCCAGGATGAACAGCAGGTCGGACAGCCGGTTGAGGTACTTCGCGGTGAGCGGGTTCACGGTGTCCCCGTGCACCTCGATCGCGGCCCAGGTGGAACGCTCGGCGCGCCGCACCACGGTGCAGGCCAGGTGCAGGTGCGCGGCCCCGGCGGTGCCCCCGGGCAGGATGAAGCTGCGGAGCTTCTCCAGCCCCGCCAGGTAGTGGTCGCAGTCGGCTTCCAGCTTGTCGATGTACCCCTGCTCGACCCGCAGCGGCGGGTACTCGGGGTTCTCCGCGACGGGCGTGGCGAGGTCGGCGCCGACGTCGAAGAGGTCGTTCTGGATCCGGGTCAGCACCGCGGAGACGTCGGCCGGCAGGCTGCCGGCGGCGATGGCCACACCGATCGCGGCGTTGGCCTCGTTGGTGTCCGCGTACGCGATCAGCCGCGGGTCGGTCTTGGTGGTGCGGCTCATGTCGCCGAGGGCGGTCGTGCCGTCGTCGCCGGTGCGGGTGTAGATGCGCGTCAGGTTCACCATGACGGCAGCCTAGCGCCGCCGGGAGGCGCATGTTAGGGGATGTTAACCGGGTCACGCGAGGTCGTTCGGCGTTGGCCCTCCCCCACCCCTCAGGTCCGCCGCTACGCGACGTTGACCCTCCCCCACCCTTCGGGCGGGTTACCCCCAACCCGCAGGTCCGCCGCTACGCGACGTTGACCCTCCCCCACCCTTCGGGCGGGGGTACCCCCAACCCGCAGGTCCGCCGCTACGCGACGTTGACCCTCCCCCACCCTTCGGGCGGGGGTACCCCCAACCCGCAGGTCCGCCGCTACGCGACGTA
>NZ_JBFBJZ010000006.1:134887-212127 GCF_040686255.1 Kitasatospora sp. NPDC085879
TACGTTGACCCGCTGCCCGGGCGGGGCGGCCTCCAGCCAGGCGAGGAAACCGGTCAGGGCGTCCTCGCTCATGGCGAGCTCCAGCGGGGAGCCTTCGTGCAGACACCGCAGCACCACCGAACCGGAGAGCAGGGCGAGCTCCTCCTGACCCTCCGGATAGCGCCGGCCGAGCACCTCGATCTCGGTGCGCGGCAGGACGCGGCGCGGCCGCGGCGCGTACGAGAAGACCCGGAACCACTCGATGGAGTCGCCGCTGTACCTCCCGATACCGAAAACCCACCCCTTGCCGTCGGTCGGGGCGACCGGGGCCGGGGTGGGCTGTCCGTTCTCGTCGAGGTCGGGCTGCGTCGACGCGTCGGAGGGCATTTTGAGTCGGAGACTGCAGTCGAACGTGCCGCCTACTCGCTGGATGACGCGGCGGCGTACCGCGAACGCCATCAGTCCGACCACGGCGGCGGCGACGATTGCCGCGCACACCACAAGGGCGAGGACCATGCTCACCGACCTCCTCGCTCCTGCGTTCCCCGTGACGACCGTGTCACCGGCCGCCCTGTCCTACCAACTGATACGACAGTCCCGGGGTCACGCTTCCGCGTCCCCGGGACCGTCGGTCGACCCCGCGATCAGGGTCTGGTGCTCAGGCGTGGGCCTTGATACCGCGCGCCGCCACCAGGCGGACCTCGGCGCGGCGCTCGGCGTGCGCGTCCAGCTCCGACTGGGCGCTCTCCAGCGCGCGCTCGGCACGGGCGATGTCGATCTCGTCCGCCAGCTCGGCCACCTCGGCGAGGATGGAGAGCTTGTTGTCGGCGAAGGAGATGAAGCCGCCGTGCACGGCGGCGAGGACCGTCCCGCCGTCGGTGGTGCGGATGGTGACCGGACCGCTCTCCAGCACGCTCAGCACCGGGGTGTGACCGGGCATGATGCCGGTGTCACCGGAGGCCGTACGGGCGACAACGATGGTGGCCGCACCGGACCACACCTTGCGGTCGGCTGCGACCAGCTCGACGTGCAGCTCAGCCAACGTGGGCTCCTAGGCTCTTGAAACCGCCGATTACTCGATGGTTTCGGTAAGAATAACGGGCCCGCACCCCTGTCATGAAACCAGGGACACGGAGATGACCGGGATCACAGCCGCTGTGCGCCGTGAGGGGTGGCCCCCGGAAGACGGGGACCACCCCTCACGGTCACTCGGCCGTCACGTCGGCCTGATTACTTCTTCGCCAGCTCGGCAGCGTTCTTCTCGAGGTCCTCGATGCCACCGCACATGAAGAAGGCCTGCTCCGGGACGGAGTCGTACTTGCCGTCCGCGATCGCGTTGAAGGCCTCGATGGTCTCCGACAGCGGAACGGTCGAGCCGTCGACGCCGGTGAACTGCTTCGCCACGTAGGTGTTCTGCGAGAGGAAGCGCTCGATACGGCGGGCGCGGTGGACGGTGATCTTGTCCTCCTCGCTCAGCTCGTCGATACCGAGGATCGCGATGATGTCCTGGAGGTCCTTGTACTTCTGCAGGATGCCCTTGACGCGGATGGCCGTGTCGTAGTGGTCCTGCGCGATGTAGCGCGGGTCCAGGATGCGGGACGTCGAGTCCAGCGGGTCGACCGCCGGGTAGATGCCCTTCTCCGAGATCGGGCGCGACAGAACGGTGGTCGCGTCCAGGTGGGCGAAGGTGGTCGCCGGCGCCGGGTCGGTCAGGTCGTCCGCGGGGACGTAGATCGCCTGCATCGAGGTGATCGAGTGACCGCGGGTCGAGGTGATGCGCTCCTGCAGGAGGCCCATCTCGTCGGCCAGGTTCGGCTGGTAGCCCACCGCGGAGGGCATACGGCCGAGCAGGGTCGACACCTCGGAACCGGCCTGGGTGAACCGGAAGATGTTGTCGATGAAGAGGAGCACGTCCTGCTTCTCGACGTCGCGGAAGTACTCCGCCATGGTCAGCGCGGAGAGCGCGACGCGCAGACGGGTGCCCGGCGGCTCGTCCATCTGGCCGAAGACCAGCGCGGTCTTGTCCAGAACGCCCGAGTCGACCATCTCGTGGATGAGGTCGTTGCCCTCACGGGTGCGCTCACCGACACCGGCGAAGACCGACACACCACCGAAGTTCTCGGCGACGCGGTAGATCATCTCCTGGATGAGGACGGTCTTACCGACACCGGCACCACCGAACAGACCGATCTTGCCACCGGTCACGTACGGGGTGAGCAGGTCGATGACCTTGATGCCGGTCTCGAACATCTCGGTCTTGGACTCGAGGTCCGCGAAGTTCGGCGCCTTGCGGTGGATCGGCCAGCGGGTCGTCACCTGGGCGTTGAACTCGTCCTTGTCGACGTTCAGCACCTCACCGAGGGCGTTGAAGACCTTGCCCTTGGTGATCTGGCCGACGGGGACGGAGATGGCCTCGCCGAGGTCGGTCACGGTCGCGCCGCGGACCAGGCCGTCGGTCGGCTGCATCGAGATGCCGCGGACCAGGCCGTCGCCGAGGTGCTGGGCGACCTCGAGGGTGAGGGTCTTCTTGCCCGTGCCGTCGGGGTTGTCCACCTCGACGTGCAGGGCGTTGAACATGTCCGGAATCGCGTCGACGGGGAACTCCACGTCGACGACCGGGCCGATGACCCGGGCGACGCGGCCCGTGGCCAGTCCGGCGCCCGTCGGCTCAACAGTGGTGGTCATACTCATTCGCTCCCGCGGCTGGCGTCAGCGAGCGCGTTGGCGCCACCGACAATCTCGCTGATTTCCTGGGTGATCTCGGCCTGACGGGCCGAGTTGGCAAGCCGCGTGAGCGACTTGATGAGCTCTCCCGCGTTGTCGGTCGCGCTCTTCATCGCGCGCCGACGGGCGGCGTGCTCCGAAGCGGCCGACTGCAGCAGCGCGTTGTAGATCCGGCTCTCGACGTACCGCGGCAGCAGCGCGTCGAGGACGCCCTCCGCCGACGGCTCGAAGTCGTACAGCGGGAAGATCTCGTGCTTGGCCTTGGACTCGTCGCTGAGCTCGACCTCGTCCAGCTTCAGCGGCAGCAGGCGCGCGTCCACCGCGGTCTGCGTCAGCATCGACTCGAACTTGGTGGAGACCAGGTGGAGCTCGTCCACGCCGCCGGTCTCCGCGATGAACGCCTCGATGAGGTCGCTCGCCACGGCCTTGGCGTCACCGTAGGTCGGCTTGTCGGAGAAGCCCGTCCACGACCCCGCAACCGTGAGGTTGCGGAAGTTGTAGTACGAGACGCCCTTGCGACCGACGATGTACGTCACCACGTCCTTGCCCTCGGCGCGGAGCTTCGCGGCGAGCGCGACAGCCTGCTTGAGGGCGTTGGTCGAGTAGCCGCCGGCCAGGCCGCGGTCCGCCGTGATCAGCAGGACGGCGGCCGTGGTGGCCTGCGGGTTCTCCGTGGTGAGCGGGTGCTTGGCGTTGGACCGGGTGGCCACCGCCGTCACCGCCCTGGTGAGCTCATCGGCGTACGGAGTGGAGGCGGCCACCGCGCGCTGCGCCTTGACGATGCGCGACGCGGAGATCATCTCCATCGCCTTGGTGATCTTCTTCGTCGCGGTGACAGAGCGGATCCGGCGCTTGTAGACCCGAAGCTGTGCTCCCATGGGTCGTTACGTCCTTTCCCTCGTTACCGGACTCAGGCCCGCTCGGACAGGAGCTTGCCGTCAGCCGTGGTGAAGCCCTGCTTGAAGCCCTCGATCGCGCTGGTCAGAGCGTCGATCGTGCCGTCCTCGAGCTTCGAGGTCTCGACGATGCCGGCGAGGATGCCCTTGTGCTCCAGGCGCAGGTGGTCCAGGAACTCGCGCTCGAAGCGGCGGATCTCGGCGACCGGGACGTCGTCCAGCTTGCCGGTGGTGCCGGCCCAGATGGAGACGACCTGCTCCTCGACCGGGAACGGCTGGTACTGGCCCTGCTTCAGCAGCTCGACCATGCGGGCGCCGCGCTCCAGCTGGGCCTTGGAGGCCGGGTCCAGGTCGGAACCGAAGGCGGCGAACGCCTCCAGCTCGCGGTACTGGGCCAGGTCCAGGCGCAGGCGGCCGGCGACCGACTTCATGGCCTTGATCTGGGCGGAGCCACCGACGCGGGAGACCGAGATACCGACGTTCACGGCCGGGCGGATGCCGGCGTTGAACAGGTCGGACTCCAGGAAGCACTGGCCGTCGGTGATGGAGATGACGTTGGTCGGGATGTACGCCGAGACGTCGTTGGCCTTGGTCTCGATGATCGGCAGACCGGTCATCGAGCCGGCGCCCAGCTCGTCGGAGAGCTTGGCGCAGCGCTCCAGCAGGCGGGAGTGCAGGTAGAAGACGTCACCCGGGTACGCCTCGCGGCCCGGCGGGCGGCGCAGCAGCAGGGAGACGGAGCGGTAGGCCTCGGCCTGCTTCGACAGGTCGTCGAAGATGATCAGGACGTGCTTGCCGTCGTACATCCACTCCTGGCCGATGGCGGAGCCGGTGTACGGGGCCAGGTACTTGAAGCCGGCCGGGTCGGACGCGGGAGCGGCCACGATGGTGGTGTACTCCAGCGCGCCGGCCTCCTCCAGTGCGCCGCGGACGGACGCGATGGTGGAGCCCTTCTGGCCGATGGCGACGTAGATGCAGCGGACCTGCTTCTTCGGGTCGCCGGAGCGCCAGTTGTCACGCTGGTTGATGATCGTGTCGATCGCGACCGCGGTCTTGCCGGTCTGGCGGTCGCCGATGATCAGCTGGCGCTGGCCGCGGCCGATCGGGGTCATCGCGTCGATGGCCTTGATGCCGGTCTGCATCGGCTCGTGGACCGACTTGCGGACCATGACGCCGGGGGCCTGCAGCTCCAGGGCGCGGCGGCCGGTGGAGGCGATCTCGCCCAGGCCGTCGATCGGGTTGCCCAGCGGGTCCACGACACGGCCGAGGTAGCCCTCGCCGACCGGGACGGAGAGGACCTCGCCGGTGCGCTGCACCGTCTGGCCCTCCTCGATGCCCGAGAACTCACCGAGGATGACGACACCGATCTCGCGGGTGTCGAGGTTCAGCGCGAGGCCGAGGGTGCCGTCCTCGAACTTCAGCAGCTCGTTGGCCATGACCGAGGGAAGACCCTCGACCTTGGCGATACCGTCCATGGCCTCGGTGACCGTGCCGACCTCTTCACGCGAGGCGGCGTCCGGCTGGTACGACTGGACAAAGTCGGCCAGCGCGTCCCGGATCTCCTCCGGACGGATCGTAAGCTCCGCCATCAGGCTTCCCTGCTCTCCTAGTTTGCGATCCTCGGCCCGCCATTGAGGGCCGCAAGTGCTCGACTCTCGGCCGGGTCGGGTGAACCGGCCGTACGTTTTGCCGGTCCACTCGGTGTGAACCGACGCCCGACCGAGGGTCGGATGATGCTCTTCTTCGGTCAGCCTTCGAGGCCCTGGCGAGCGGCTTCGAGCCGGCTCGCGACCGTGCCGTCGATGACCTCGTCGCCGATCTGCACCTTCACGCCGCCGGCGACCTCGGGGTCGACGTCGATGTTCAGGTGGACCTGCTTGCCGTACAGGCCGGCCAGGGCCGCGGCGAGCCGCTCCTTCTGCCGGTCCGACAGCGGCACGGCGCTGGTGACCAGGGCCACCACGCGGCCGCGACGGGCGGCAGCGAGCTTGGAGTAGGACTCGAGGCCCTGCTCCAGGCTACGGCCACGCGGGGCGGTGACCAGGGAGACGACCAGGCGGACGGTGCCCGGGTTGGCGCGGCCGCCGAGCAGCTTCTTGACCAGGGCCGCCTTGGCGGCGGCGTCGGCCTTCGGCTCGGTCAGCGCGGCGCGCAGCTCGTGCGAGCCCGCGACGACCCGGCCGAACCGGAACAGCTCGTCCTCGACGTCGTCCAGCGCGCCGGTCTTGTCGGCGGCGATGACCTCGGCGTACGCCGAGAGCTCCTCCACCGCGTCGACCAGGTCGCGCGCGGCGGACCAGCGGGACCGGACGAGACCGGAGACCAGGTCGACGGTCTCACCGGAGACCTGGCCCGCCAGCAGCGTGCCCACGAACCGGGCCTTGTCCTGGCCCGACCGCGAGGGGTCGGTCAGCACGCGGCGCAGCGAGACCTCACGGTCCAGCAGGGCCGTGACGGCGGTGAGCTCCTCGGCGAGCTTGGCCGCGTCCACCGAGGTGTTGTCGGTCAGGCTCTCGAGGTTCTCCCGGCCGGCGGCCAGGGCCTCGCGGCTGGCGCCGATCACTTGGCACCCGCCGAGCTGGCGGCCTTGGCCTCGAGCTCGTCGAGGAAGCGGTCGATCACGCCGCTCTGCCGCGCGTGGTCCTCGAGGGACTCACCCACGATGCGGGAGGCCAGCTGGGAGGCCAGCGAGCCCACGTCCTGGCGCAGGGCGGTGGTCGCCTGCTTCTTGTCGGCCTCGATCTGGGCGTGACCGGCGGCGACGATGGCCTCGCGCTGACGCTGGCCCTCCTCGCGCATCTCGGCGACCAGGGCAGCGCCCTGCTCACGGGCGTGCTCGGTGATCCGAGCGGCCTCGTGACGCGCCTCGGCGAGCTCGGCGCGGTACTGCTCCAGCAGGACCTGGGCCTCGGCCTGAGCAGCCTCCGCACGCTCCATGCCGCCCTCGATGGCGTCACGACGCTCCTGCAGCACCTTCTCGATGCTGGGGAGCAGCTTCTTGCCGAGGAAGCCGAAGACGATGAAGAAGCAGAGCAGGCCGATGATGACCTCGGGCCATGCAGGGAGGAGCGGGTTCATCTGCTCCTCTGCTGCAAGGGTGACCACGCGGTTCATATCTGAACCTTTCGTCGAAAAGGGCTACCGGTGTGCCGGAATTACTTGCCGAACACGAACGGCATGACGATGCCGATGAGCGCGAGCGCCTCGGTCAGCGCGAAGCCGATGAACATGTTGGAGCGGATCAGGCCGGCAGCCTCGGGCTGACGGGCCATCGCCTGCACGCCGTTACCGAAGATCAGACCGACACCGATGCCGGGGCCGATCGCGGCGAGGCCGTAGCCGACGGAAGCGATGGAACCGGTGACCTCAGCGAGAGCGGACATCTCAGCTAATCCTTTGCGGGATGGAGTACCGGTGGGTGTTGGCCACCGGGAGTTCGGGGGCGCAGCCTGGGGCTGCGGTGCTCAGTGCGCCTCTTCGAGGGCACCGGCGATGTAGCTGCTGGCGAGCATCACGAAGATGTAGGCCTGCAGGAACTGGACCAGCAGCTCGAAGGCGGTGAGGCCGACGGCCACCACGAAGGAGGCGCTGCCGTAGAGGGCGCCGAGGCTCGGGCTGAGCAGGTACCAGGAGGCGACCGAGAACATGACGATCAGCAGGTGACCGGCGAACATGTTCGCGAAGGCTCGGACCGCCAGGGTGAACGGGCGGACGAAGATGTTCGAGAAGAACTCGATCGGCACCAGGATGAACATGACCCAGCCGGGGATGCCGGACGGCCAGCAGAGGTTCTTCAGACCGCCGACGAAGCCGTGCTTCTGGAAGGTCAGACCCATGTAGGTGAGCCACACGACGAGCGCGAGGCCGGCCGGGTAGGCGATGCGCGCCGTCACCGGGAACTGGGCGAACGGGATGATGGACATGATGTTCATCACCCAGACGAAGAAGAACATCGAGACCAGCATCGGGACGTACTTCTCGCCCTTCTTGCCGATGGTCTCCAGCACGATGCTGCGCTTGACGAAGTCGTAGCCGATCTCGCCGACGAGCTGGAGCTTGCCGGGGAGCAGCTTCGGCTTGGCGAAGGCGGCCCAGAAGAAGCCGACCACCAGCAGGGCCACGATGATCGACAGGAGCATCGGCTTGGTGAAGTCGACGCTGCCGATGGAGAAGATCGGCTTGAAGTCGAACTCGTTCAGGCCAGGAGCGGGGAACCCGCAGCCAGCGTCACTGAAGTGGCAACTGCCAGAGGCGAGCAGCGCGGATTCAGTACCCACCACGGACTCCTTCGTCATGACGCATGGTTACGGCAACCTCGGTGTGTCGGCGCGGCCTGGGGCCACGGAGCGGCACTGGAACTTGTTGGATTTCTCGCGGACCCTGCGCGGCGCGTATCCCTGCCGCGGGATCTTCGAAGACTTCGGGGAGTCGGGGGGCGATCCGTCCGATGATCGGAGAGACCCGGCCGCATCTCGTACTCCGCCGTTGGGACGGACGATAGCAGTCCGTCAGGAGGGCATAAACACCGCCCCCCTCGCGAGGGGGACAGCCCGCCCCACTCACGGTTGACGCCCCGATTTGGGCTTGTCGTCCCGGGATTCGGGGTCGACGTAGTAGATCTTCGCCTTCATCGCGCCGCGCACCTGGAAGCCCGTCCAGATCAGCGCGCAGCCGAGCAGCGTGAAGCCGAACACCTTGGTGTCGAAGAGAGTGGTGTGCTTGAACACCGCCAGGACGACCGCGACCAGCAGGATCTGCGTCGTGTAGACGAGCAGTGCGGCTGCCATGAGGATCTGCGGGTTGTTCCTGGTGAGCCGGTCGAGTGCGACCTGGCCGAAGCTGAAGAACGCCATCACCAGCAGCGTTGCGAAGACTGCGCCGATCAATCCCTTGACCCCCACGACAGCGGTGGCGATCACAGCGGCAATCAGGCCGGCGACCGCAGTGGGGATTGCGGCGCCTCGGATGATCCGGGCGTCGTGGGACGGCATGTCGGCAACTCCGGCGGCATGTCGGCAACGGGGGACTGGCATATGGGTGTGCGCGGCGGGGGGACGCCGCACCGGGAACCACGGCCGCAGGCCGGCCGCTCGACGGCGAGCCCGTCCAGAAGACCGACCGGGGGCGGAGGTGCTCCACCCGTCTGGTCTTTCGGCGTGTTCTCGGTACTCGTGAACGGTATCACAAACTATTTGATGAGAGCTTTACCATGAACGTGTGGCACCTGTCACACCGATGGCCCAAGGGTGCCGCCGTACGGGTGAAGCATGTTGACGGCCGATCAGCTGCATCGAGGGCGCCGTTCGGGGTGCCCGTCGAGGCGCCGGACGCCCCCACGGCAGGCGCTCCTCCGGCCCGGTCAGCTCTTGGAGCGGCTGCGCGGGCCGAGGGCGGTGGCGCCGCTGCCGATCCGGCTCAGCAGTGCCTTGTCCTTGGCGGAGAGCTCGGCCATCGCCGGGGTCTCGGCGGGCGCCTCGGCGCCCTCCGCCGCGGCGGTGAGGGCCTCCGCGGCGGCGGCGGGGCCGGCCACCGGCTCGTCGGCCCGGGACTTGCGGTAGCGGGGCGGCACGATGGCCTGCACGGCCCGCGGCGCGTGCGGGCGGAAGCGCGGCATCAGCAGCACCACCAGGCCGACCAGGCAGAGCCCGGCGAACGCCAGGACGACCGTGCGGCCGGTGTTGGCCACCGAGAAGGCCACCGTGCCGAAGGCGATCAGTGCGGCCCAGAAGTACATGATCAGCACGGCCCGGCTGTGCGAGTGGCCGACCAGCAGCAGGCGGTGGTGCAGGTGCTGCTTGTCGGCGGCGAACGGCGACCGGCCGGCCCACGTGCGGCGGACGACGGCGAGCAGCAGGTCGGCCAGCGGCAGGGCGATGACGGTCAGCGGCAGCAGCAGCGGGATGTAGATCGGCACCAGGGCGTGCACGGTGGCGGTCTGCGAACCCGTCCGGGCGCCGATCAGGTCGGGGTCGACGCGGCCGGTGATGGAGATCGCGGCGACGGCCAGCATCAGGCCGAGCATCATCGAGCCGGAGTCGCCCATGAAGATCCGGGCGGGGTGCAGGTTGTGCGGCAGGAAGCCCAGGCACATGCCGATCAGCACGGCGCTGAACAGCACGGCGGGGGCGGCGTCGTTGACCCCGTAGCCGATCCAGAGCCGGTACGAGTAGAGGAAGAACGCCATGGCGGCGATGCAGACCATGCCGGCCGCCAGGCCGTCCAGGCCGTCGATGAAGTTCACCGCGTTGACCATGACGACGACCAGCGCGACCGAGATGATCATGCCCTGGGTGGGGGTGACGGCGACCGGGCCGACGCCGGGCACCGGGATCGAGATGACCGTCACGCCCTGCCAGACCATGACGCCGGCGGCGATCATCTGGCCGCCCAGCTTCACCAGGGCGTCCACACCCCACTTGTCGTCGAGCACGCCGAGGATCCACATGATCCCGGCGCCGGAGAGCAGCGCCCTGACGTCCGCGCTCTGGATGAACAGCCGCCCGATGTTCGTCAGTTGCGAGGCGACCAGGAGCCCCGCGCAGAGCCCGCCGAACATCGCGATGCCGCCCAGCCGCGGCGTGGGCTCGCGGTGCACGTCCCGTGCCCGGACGGCCGGCATCGCACCGGCCGCGATCGCGAACTTCCGCACCGGGCCGACCAGCAGGTACGTGACGGCCGCGGTGACGAAGAGCACCAGGAGATACTCACGCACCACTGGCCTCCTGCATCACGGTCCGACGGATGAGTACGGAGCGTACTCCCGGGAGGGTTCGGGGTTCGAGGTGCGTCGCCACCCTCACACCTTATTGAGTCGGACGAGCCGGACGTGCACCGCGGTTCTCCTCCGGCCGCCGCGACCGCCCGGGCGGTCTCAGCCGCGGCCCGCGAACACCCGGGCGAGCTCGCGCACCCGGTCGGTGATCCGGGCCTGCGGGCCGCCGCGCAGCAGCTCGCCGATCAGGTGGCCGACCTCGCCGAGCTCGGCCGGCCCCATGCCCTGGGCGGCCGCCGCACCGGTGCCCAGCCGGATGCCGGAGGCCTCCGCGGCGGGCGCCGGGTCGAAGGGCAGCGCGCACTTGCCGAGCATCAGCCCGGCCCCGGCGCAGCGCCGCTCGGCCTCGATGCCGCTCAGGCCGAGCGGGCTGACGTCGGCGGTGACCAGGTGGGTGTCGGTGCCCCCGGTCATCGGCCGGACGTCGTGCTCGGCGAGTGCGCCGGCGAGCGCCCGGGCGCCGTCGACGGCCCGGCGGGCGTACACGGCGAAGGCCTCGCCTGCGGCCTCGGCGAAGGCGACGGCCTTGCCGGCCACCTCGTTCATCGCCGCGCCGCCCTGGGTGAACGGGAAGACTGCCCGGTCGATCCGGTCGGCGAGCTCCACGGTGGACAGCAGCAGGCCGCCACGGGGCCCGCGGAGCAGCTTGTGGGTGGCGGCGACGGTGACGTCCGCGAAGGGCACCGGGGAGGGGGCCAGGCCCGCCGCGACGAGTCCGGTGGTCTGGGCGGCGGAGGCGATCAGGTAGGCGTCGACCTCGTCGGCGACGGCCCGGAAGCCCGCCCAGTCGACGTGCCGGGGGTAGGAGATGCCGCCGGCGATGATCGCCTTCGGGCGGTGTCGGAGGGCGAGCTCGCGGACCTGGTCCAGGTCGATCCTGCCGTCCTCCTCGCGCACCCCGTAGCCGACGAAGTCGAACCAGCGGCCGGAGAAGTTGGCCCGCGAGCCGCAGCTGAGGTGGCCGCCGTGCTCCAGCGACATGGCGAGCACCGTGTCGCCGGGCCGCAGCAGTGCCGCGTACGCCGCGAGCATCGCCGAAGTCGCCGACCTCGGCTGGACGTTGGCGTGCGGGGCGGCGAACAGCTGGCGGGCCCGGTCGACCGCCAGCAGCTCGGCGGTGTCGGCCAGCGCGCAGCCGGTGTGGTGGCGGCGGCCCGGGTAGCCCTCGGCGTACTTGTCGATCAGCGGGCTGCCCAGCGCGGCCAGGACGGCGGGGCTGGTGATGTTCTCGCCGGCCAGCAGCTGCAGGCTCTCCGTCCGCCGTTCGGCCTCCGCGGAGAGCAGGTCGGCCAGCAGCGGGTCGGCCCGGCGGAGTGCCTCCGAGGCCTCCCAGTGGGGCCCGACGGCGGTGGGGGCGTCGGTCTCGGTCGGGCCGTGCACGGTGGGGGTGACGGACATGGCGCAGCTCCCGGGAAGCGGCGGGTGGGTCCCTCCAGCGTAGGTCGGGGCCGTCGGGGTGGCCCGTCTGCGCGCGGGCGCGTTCCGCCGTCGGGGACGGGCCGCTGCCCACCGCCGGGGGAAGGCACCGGGCGGGCACACCATGTCCATGGTTTCTCCACCCGATCCCCTGAAATCCCCCACCGGCGGCGTGCGCCGTGCGGGGCCCGCGGCCGGCCGGGCACGCCCGGGCCGGGGCCGCGCGCCCCGGCCGCGGCGGCTCAGGGCCGGCCGTGCACCCCGGTGAGGGCGGTGACGACCGGGTCGAGGGCGTCGAATATCTCCTCGCCGCAGTTGCGGAACATGCCGATCGGCGCGCCGTACGGGTCGTCGACCTCGTCGGACTCCGGGGAGGAGGCCAGCAGCCAGCCGCGCAGCGCGGCGGCGGCCCGCACCAGGGCACGGGCACGTTCGGGCAGCTGGGCACCGCCGCGCGGGTCGGGCAGCGTGCCGGGGTCGATCCGGCGCACCAGCCGGGTGAACTCCTTGAGCGTGAAGGTGCGCAGGCCGGCCGCGTGGCCCATGGATATCACCTGGGCGCGGTGGTCGAGGGTGGCGGTGAGCACCAGGTCGGCGTCGATGACGTGCTCGTCGAGCAGCTCGCGGCCGGCGAAGCCCGCGCTGTCGACGCCGTACTCGCCGAGCACGGTGGCGGCGTGTGCCTCCATCGGGGCGCCCTCGTGGCCCCAGGTGCCGGCGCTCTCCACCACGAAGCGGTGGGAGGCGGCGCCGAGCCGAGCGGCCAGCTCGTGCCGGGTGAGCCGCTCGGCGATCGGCGAGCGGCACACGTTCCCGGTGCAGACGAAGAGGATCCGGAAGGCGTCGACCGGCCGCGGCGCGGGCGCCCGGTAGGGGGCGGCCGCGAACCGGGCCGGGCCGGGGCCCGCGGCGTACAGGGACGCAGCGGTCAACTGCCGGCCTCCAGGTCCGGGACGACCTCCCTCAGCTGCTCGACGCTGATCGCGCCCGCGCGCAGCACGACGGGGGTCTTGCCGGTGACGTCGACGATGGTGGAGGCCGTGGCGTGGTCCGCGCGGCCGCCGTCCAGGTACACCGAGATCGCGTCGCCGAGCTGGCCCTGGGCCTCGTCGCAGGTGGCGGGCGAGGGGCCGCCGGTCTTGTTGGCGCTGGAGACGGCGAGCGGGCCGGTGCTGTTGAGCAGCTCCAGGGCGACGGGGTGCAGCGGCATCCGGACGGCGACGGTGCCGCGGGTGTCGCCGAGGTCCCAGCGCAGCGACGGCTGGTGCCGGGCGACGAGGGTCAGCCCGCCCGGCCAGAAGGCGTCGACGAGCTCCCAGGCCTGCTCGGAGAAGTCGGTGACCAGGCCGTGCAGGGTGGTCGGCGAGCCGACGAGCACCGGGGAGGGCATGTTGCGGCCGCGGCCCTTGGCGTCCAGCAGGGCGCCCACGGCCTCCGGAGAGAAGGCGTCGGCGCCGACGCCGTACAGCGTGTCCGTCGGCAGCACCACGAGCTCGCCCCGGCGGATCGCCGAAGCGGCCTCGCGCAGCCCGGTGGCGCGGTCCCCGGTATCGGCACAGTCGTAGCGGCGGCTCATCGGTGCGGTCCCCTTCCGAAGTTCACGGCGAAGTCAAGAAGTCACAGAGCGGTGCGGGCGGGCCGCGCCGGGCCGGTCACGGCGTCGCCCGGCGGGCGGTGGTGAAGCGGGGCCGGCCGTTGAGGTCGCGGTGGTCGGCGGCGTCCGTCCACCCGGCCTCCTCGTTGAAGATCCAGGGCACCTGTCCGCCCTGGGTGTCGGCGTGCTCGACGACCACCGCGCCGCCGGGGCGCAGCAGCCGGGCGGCGACCCGCTCGATGCCGCGGATGGTGTCGAGGCCGTCCTCGCCGGAGAACAGCGACATCTGCGGGTCGTGGTCGCGGGCCTCGGGCGCGACGTACTCCCACTCGGTGAGCGGGATGTACGGCGGGTTGCTGATGACGAGGTCGAAGCGGCCGTCCCAGCCGCGGTCGTCCGCGAAGGCGAGCGTGGCGTCGCCCTCGTGCAGGCGGACCCTGGCCCGGTCGGGGCTGGTCGCGATGTTGCGCCGGGTGTAGGCGAGCGCGCCCTCGTCCAGCTCGAAGGCGTGGACGGTGGAGCGGGGCAGTTCCTGGGCGAGGGCGAGCGCGATGGCGCCCGAGCCGGTGCACAGGTCGACCACCAGCGGCTCGGCGACGTCCATGTCGCGGACGGCGTCTATGGCCCACTCGACGACGGTCTCGGTCTCCGGCCGGGGCACGAAGACGCCCGGGCCGACCTCGAGCTCGAGGTAGCGGAAGAAGGCGCGGCCGGTGATGTGCTGCAGCGGCTCACGGGCCTCCCGGCGGGAGACCGCTTCCCAGTACCGGGCGTCGAAGTCGGCGTCGGGCACGGTGTGCAGCTGGCTGCGCTTGACGCCGTGGACGTGCGCGGCGAGTTCCTCCGCGTCGAAGCGCGGCGACGGCACCCCGGCCGCGGCCAACCGCTGGGTGGCCTGCGCCACCTCGGCGAGCAGCAGGTTCATCCGACCACACCTCTGACTTCTCGGGCCTCGGGCCCGGTTCTCAGTTCTCCTGGGCGGCGGCCAGCTTGGCCGCCGCGTCGGCGTCCACGCAGGACTGGATCACCGCGTTGAGGTCGCCGTCCAGCACCTGGTCCAGGTTGTAGGACTTGAAGCCGGTGCGGTGGTCGGAGATGCGGTTCTCCGGGAAGTTGTAGGTCCGGATGCGCTCGGAGCGGTCGACGGTGCGGACCTGGCTGCGGCGGGCGTCGGAGGCCTCCCGCTCGGCCTCCTCCTGGGCCGCCGCCAGCAGGCGCGAGCGCAGGATGCGCATCGCCTGCTCCTTGTTCTGCAGCTGGCTCTTCTCGTTCTGGCAGGAGGCCACGATACCGGTCGGCAGGTGGGTGATCCGGACGGCCGAGTCGGTGGTGTTGACGGACTGGCCGCCGGGGCCGGACGAGCGGTAGACGTCGATCCGCAGGTCGTTGGCGTGGATCTCCACCTCGACCTCCTCGGCCTCCGGGGTGACCAGCACGCCGGCCGCGGAGGTGTGGATGCGGCCCTGCGACTCGGTGGCCGGGACGCGCTGCACGCGGTGCACGCCGCCCTCGTACTTCAGCCGGGCCCAGACGCCCTGGCCGGGCTCGGTGGAGCCCCTGGTCTTCACGGCGACCGAGACGTCCTTGTAGCCGCCGAGGTCGGACTCGTTGGCGTCGATGATCTCGGTCTTCCAGCCCACCCGCTCGGCGAAGCGGAGGTACATCCGGAGCAGGTCGCCGGCGAACAGCGCGGACTCCTCGCCGCCCTCGCCCGCCTTGACCTCCAGGATGATGTCCTTGTCGTCGTTGGGGTCGCGCGGGACGAGCAGCAGCCGCAGCTCCTCGGTGAGCTCCTCGCGGCGGGCCTCGGCCGTCTTCGCCTCGGCGAGGAACTCCGGGTCCTCGGCGGCCAGCTCGCGGGCGGCCTCGATGTCCTCGCCGGTCTGCTTCCAGGCGCGGTAGGTGCGGGTGATCGGGGTCAGCTCCGCGTAGCGCTTGGCCAGCTTGCGGGCGTTCGCCTGGTCGGCGTGGACGGACGGATCGGCCAGCCTCTTCTCGAGGTCGGCGTGCTCGACGAGGAGCTCTTCGACTGCCTCGAACATGGGGTGGCCTACTTCCGGTCAGTACCGATGGGGCGGGGAGTGGTCCGGCCGCCGCGCGGCGCGGCGGACCGGGGAGATGCGAACGGCGCCGGCCCGACACCCCCGTGAATGCACGGGGGCGCCGAGACCGGCGCCGTGGAAGCGCTAGGCCTTGCCGCCGCTGAGCTTCTTGCCGAAGCGGGCCTCGAAGCGGGCCACGCGGCCACCGGTGTCCATGATCTTCTGCTTGCCGGTGTAGAACGGGTGGCACGCCGAGCAGACCTCGGCGCGGATCTCGCCGCTGGTCTCGGTCGAGCGGGTGGTGAACTCGTTACCGCAGGTGCAGGTCACCTTGGTCACGACGTACTCGGGGTGAACGTTGGCCTTCAAGGGTCTCTCCTAGGTTTCGGGAGGGCACCGGGTCGGCGGCAGGCAGCCGCGCGTGAACCGGGACCGACGGACCAGTGTGCCAGCACCGGCCGCCTCTTCCCAAACCGGGAGGCGACCCGGACTATTCCCGGCCGGCCACGGCCGGCGTGCGGGTCGCGGTGCTCCGCGGCGAGGGGCTCGGGGTGCTGTCGGCCGGGTTGGACGGCTGGATGCTCACCACGGACTGCGGGACGGTGCCGTCGACCGCCAGGGCGGCCCACAGCTGGGCGGCCTGGGGCGTGCGCGGGACGACCCGGTTGGGGTCACTGGGCGCGCTCACCACCGGCAGGGTCACCATGGTCATCTGGTCCGGCCCGATGCCCTTGAGGGTGTTGGCGAGGCCGACCAGGGCGCTGACAGAGGCGAGGTCGGAGTCGGTGGTCATCGACCTGGTGAGCTTGTCGGCGATCGACCACAGGTGGGCCGGGTTGGAGGTGAGCCCGAGCGAGCCGACCTGCTTCATGATCGACTTCACCATCTGCTGCTGCAGCTCGATCCGGCCGAGGTCGCTGCCGTTGCCGACGCCGTGCCGGGTCCGGACGAAGGCCAGCGCCTCGGCGCCGCTCAGGTGGTGGCTGCCGGCCGCCAGGTGCAGTCCGCTGTCCTGGTCGGAGATGTCGACGGTGGTGGTGACGTCCACCCCGCCGATGGCGTCGATCAGGCCCGCGAAGCCGGCGAAGTCCACCTCGACGAAGTGGTCCATCCGCAGCCCGGTGAGCTGCTCGGTCGTCTTCACCGCGCAGGCCGGGCCGCCGACCTCGTACGCGGAGTTGAACATGGCGCTGCGCAGGGTCGGGGTGGCGGTGCCGTCCGGGGCGGTGCAGGCCGGGCGGGCGACCAGGGTGTCGCGCGGAATGCTGATCACCGAGGCGGCGGTGTGCTCGCGGTTGACGTGCACCACCATCGCGGTGTCCGAGCGGGCGGTGTCGCCGACCGCGCCGCCGGCCAGCGAGTGGTTGGCGCCGGCCCGGGAGTCCGAACCGAGCAGCAGGATGTTGAAGGCGCCGCCCACCGAGGCGGGCGGACGACCGGGGCCGAGCTGGGTGTCGATGTCGACGCTGCGGATGTTGCCGTTGAGCTTCCAGTACGCGTAGCCGGCCGCACCCGCACCCACCAGCAGCAGCCCGATCGCGGAGAACACCGCGATGCGCAGCACCTTGCGGCGTCTGCTTCGAGGCTCACGCCGATCGGACATCTCCTCCCCTTTCTGCTCGAACGGGGCTTTTCGAGCATAAGGGAATCCGTCCTCCGCCGATCGGCGGAGGGCTGCGGCCCCGGGCGAGCCCCGCGGCGCGGGCCCGACGCAGGCCCCACGGAAAAGGGCGAGGCCCCCACCGCGGATGCGGTGCGGGGCCTCGCCCTGCGACGCGAGCCGGATCAGTCGCCGGAACCGGGGGTGGTCTTGGCGATCTGCATCAGGAACTCGGCGTTGCTCTTGGTCTGCTTCATCTTGTCCAGGAGCAGCTCGATGGCCTGCTGCGAGTCGAGCGCGTGCAGCACCCGGCGGAGCTTCCAGGTGACCGCCAGCTCCTCCTTGCCGAGCAGGATCTCCTCCTTGCGGGTGGAGGACGCGTCGACGTCCACCGCCGGGAAGATCCGCTTGTCGGAGAGCTTGCGGTCGAGCTTGAGCTCCATGTTGCCGGTGCCCTTGAACTCCTCGAAGACGACCTCGTCGGCACGGGAGCCGGTCTCCACCAGGGCGGTGGCGAGGATCGTCAGCGAGCCGCCGTTCTCGATGTTGCGCGCGGCGCCGAAGAACTTCTTCGGCGGGTAGAGCGCGGTCGAGTCGACACCACCGGACAGGATGCGGCCGGAGGCGGGCGCCGCCAGGTTGTAGGCGCGGCCCAGGCGGGTGATCGAGTCCAGCAGGATCACCACGTCGTGGCCCAGCTCCACCAGGCGCTTGGCACGCTCGATGGCGAGCTCGGCGACGGTGGTGTGGTCCTCGGCCGGACGGTCGAAGGTCGAGGAGATGACCTCGCCCTTGACCGACCGCTGCATGTCGGTGACCTCTTCGGGACGCTCGTCGACGAGGACGACCATCAGGTGGCACTCGGGGTTGTTGTGGGTGATCGCGTTGGCGATCGCCTGCATGATCATCGTCTTGCCGGTCTTCGGCGGGGCGACGATCAGACCGCGCTGGCCCTTGCCGATCGGCGACACGAGGTCGATGATCCGGGTCGTCAGCACGCCCGGGTCGGTCTCCAGGCGCAGCCGCTCCTGCGGGTACAGCGGGGTCAGCTTGCCGAACTCGGGGCGGTTGCGGGAACCGTCCGGGTCCGTGCCGTTGACCGAGTCGAGGCGGACCATCGCGTTGAACTTCTCGCGGCGCTCGCCGTCGCGGGGCTGGCGCACCGCACCGGTGATGGCGTCGCCCTTGCGCAGGCCGTGCTTGCGCACCTGGGCGAGCGAGACGTAGACGTCGTTCTGCCCCGGCAGGTAGCCGGAGGTGCGGACGAACGCGTAGTTGTCGAGGATGTCGAGGATGCCCGCGACCGGGATGAGGACGTCGTCCTCGCCGATCTGCGGCTCGGGGGCGCTGCCCTCGAAGCCCTCGCGGCGGCCGCCACGGCCCCGGCGGTCGCGGTAACGGCCGCGCCGGCCCCGGCGGCCGTCGCCGAACTCGTCGTCGTCGTAGCCGCCGGCCTGCTGCTGCCCGGCGGGCTGGCCCTGGCGCGCGGCCGGGCCGTCCTGCTGGGTGCCGGTCTGCGGCTGGCCCTGGCGGTCGGCCCGGTCGCGGTCGCGGCGGTTGCGGCGGTCGCGGCGGGACTCGCGGGAGTCGCTGTCCTGGCCCTCGGCGGCCTCGGTGCGCTCGCCGCCCTCGCGGCGGTCGCGCCGGTCACGGCGGTCGCGGCGCTCGGTGCGGGCCGCCTCGCCCTCGACGGGGCGCTGCTCGGCGGTCCGGGTCTCGGCCTTGGCCTCGGCGACCACGGTGCCGGCCGGCTCGGCGGCGACCTCGGCGACCGGGGCACCGGCCGCGGAGGTGGCGCGGCGGCGGGTGCGCTCGGCACGGGCCGGGGCGGCCTCCGCAGCGGCCTGGACCGGGATCTCGATCTGGGCCTGCGGCTGCTCCTCGGCAGCGGCTGCGGCGGCGGCGCGGGTGCGGCGGGCCGGCTTCTCCTCGGCGGCCTTGGCGGCGGGCGCCTCCTCGGCGGGGGCGGCGGCAGCGGCCTTGGTGGCGGTGCGCTTGGCGGCCGGAGCGGGCGCGGCGGCGCCGGCGAGCAGCGGGTCGCCGCCGCTCTTCTCCTTGATGGCCTCGATGAGCTGGCTCTTGCGCATCCGTCCGGTACCGCTGATACCGAGGCCCGTGGCGAGCTTCTGCAGCTCGGCAAGGACCAGGCCGTCGAGGCCTGCGGCGGCGCTGCGACGGCGCCTGGCCGGGGCCGCGGGGGCGGCGGCTGCGTCCGACGCGTCGGCGTCCGGGCGCGCGCCCATCAGATCGGTGGTGTCGCTCACTAAGGGTCCTTCCCTGGAGCGGACGTCGGCCTGTCTGGCACGGCGACCGGTTGTGCTGTCCTGACCAACGCCGAATCACGCTGGTCCGAGGCGGTTGTCCCCCCGAAAGGACCAGCCGATCGGGTGGACGCTGCGAATGTGCGGTGCACTGTGGTGCGAAGTGGCGCGGTGGGCCGGTCTCGTGCCGGCCTCGCTGCCTGTGGTTCCCGGGCCCCCGTCGCGTGGCGGTACCTCGGGCTCCGCCCGCCCGTGCCTCAGTGCGGAGGCCGCGGATGGGAGTCAGGTGCCGTCACGGCTTCGGGATGCGCCGCAGTCGCGCAGGCAGGCTGCGTACGCGCTGTGGTGGGCTCCCGGAAAATCGTGGTCCCGTCCTTCCGGACCCTGCAGGTGCGGACGGTGCCAACCTTAAGGGGCGGGATCGGGACGTGGCGCACCGAGCCCCGGAGGGTGTCTGGTGCAGCAATGAGGTTAACACTACCGACCCCCTGACACATTCCCCAGCCCTGTTCTTGTCAATCGTTTCCGTTCCCGCGGGTGTGGCCGCGTTCGTTGTCGGCTCAGACGTCGAGCGGCAGGACGCACGCACCGGTACGGTCCAACTCCAGCCGGTGGGCGGCGAACTCGGGCCCGCCGAGGCCGAGCACCTTCTCCGCGGAGGCCTCGTCGGTGAGCGCCAGCACGGTGGGGCCCGCGCCGGAGATCACGGCCGGCACGCCGTGCGCACGCAGCGCGCCCACCAGCGCGGCGCTGTCGGGCATCGCGGAGGCGCGGTAGTCCTGGTGGAGGCGGTCCTCGGTGGCGGTGAGCAGCAGCTCGGGGCGGCGGGTGAGGGCCTCGACGAGCAGCGCGGCGCGGCCGGCGTTGACGGCGGCGTCGGCGAGCGGGACGGTCTTCGGCAGCAGGCCTCGGGCGGTCTCGGTGAGCACCTCGTTCGCGGGCACGAAGACCACCGGGACGACCTGCTCGGAGGGGTCGAGCACGATGGTGCGGGCGCCGTCCTCGGCCGTCCAGGCCACCGTGAAGTTGCCGCGCAGGCAGGCGGCGACGTTGTCCGGGTGGCCCTCCAGCTCGGAGGCGAGCGCGAGCAGGGCGTCGTCGTCGAGCGCGTTCGCCCCGCCGATGGTGACGGCGCGGGCGGCGACGATGCCGGCGCAGATGGCGGCGGAGGAGGAGCCGAGGCCGCGGCCGTGCGGTATGCGGTTGGCGCAGACGACCTCGAGGCCGCGCGGCTGGCCGCCGAGGCGCTCGAAGGCGGCCCGCATGGAGCGGACGACGAGGTGGCGCTCGTCGCGCGGCAGGCTGTCGGAACCCTCGCCGGCGATGTCGACCGAGAGGCCGGAGTCGGCGACGCGGACGACGATGTCGTCGTAGAGACCCAGGGCGAGTCCGAAGGCGTCGAAGCCGGGGCCGAGGTTGGCGCTGGTCGCGGGGACCCGGACCCGGACGGCGGCGGCACGGAACGCAGGACCGGCCATGCGGTGGACTCTCCTGGGGAGTGAGGGCTGCCCGAAGGGATGGGGCCAGCGGTGGTACGGCCGCGGGGCCACTGGACTCCAGGGACCCGGCGGTGCGGGAAATAGCGCGTCCATGCGCGTCCCGACGGAACCAGCCTATCGAAGACAGGTTCCACAGCGGTACACCCTGCTCGGCACCGATCGGCCGTGTTGCCCTTTGTGGCCGGAAACGATGCGGAATTGAGCGGGGAAATCAGCGCGGAATCAACACGTACGTGTCATCGGCGGACGGCCGCGGGCCGACCCCCGAAAGGGTCGGCCCGTTGTCGTGCGGGTCGGCTGAGCCGCCGTCAGTCGAGCAGGCCGAGGCGGCGCGCGGCGGACTCGGCGTCGACCGGGACGATCTCCGGGCGCTGCGGGGCGCCGGCCACCGCCCAGTCCGGGTCCTTCAGGCCGTTGCCGGTGACGGTGCAGACGATCCGCTGGCCCGGATCGACCAGCCCGGCCTCGGCCTTGGCCAGCAGGCCGGCCACGCCGGACGCCGAGGAGGGCTCCACGAAGACACCCTCCTGCGAGGCCAACAGCCGGTAAGCGGAGAGGATCTGACGGTCGGTCACCTTGTCGATGAGGCCGCCGGACTCGTCGCGCGCGGCGATCGCGTACTCCCACGAGGCCGGGTTGCCGATCCGGATCGCGGTGGCGATGGTCTGCGGGGAGCGGACGGGGGCGCCGTCGACGATCGGGGCCGAACCGGCTGCCTGGAAGCCCCACATCCGCGGGGTGCGGGTGGCCAGGCCGTCCGCGGCGTACTCCCGGTACCCCTTCCAGTACGCGGTGATGTTGCCCGCGTTGCCGACCGGCAGGATGTGGATGTCGGGGGCGTCGCCGAGCATGTCGACGATCTCGAAGGCGGCGGTCTTCTGACCCTCGATCCGCACCGGGTTCACCGAATTGACCAGCGCCACCGGGTACTTCTCGGACAGCTCGCGGGCCAGCGTGAGGCAGTCGTCGAAGTTGCCGTCCACCTGCAGGATGTGCGCGCCGTGGATGATGGCCTGGCCCATCTTGCCGAGGGCGATCTTGCCCTGCGGGACGAGCACCGCCGGCACCATGCCGGCCCGCACCGCGTAGGCGGCGGCGGAGGCCGAGGTGTTGCCGGTGGAGGCGCAGATGACGGCCTGGGCGCCGTCCTCCTTCGCCTTGGAGATGGCCATCGTCATGCCGCGGTCCTTGAAGGACCCGGTGGGGTTGGCGCCCTCGACCTTGAGGTACACGTCGCAGCCGGTGCGCTCGGAGAGCACCTGGGCGGGGACGAGCGGCGTGCCGCCCTCCAGCAGGGTCACCACGGGCGTGGCCGAGGTGACCGGAAGCCGGTCGCGGTACTCCTCGATGAGGCCCCGCCACTGGTGGGTGCGGGCGCCGCTCACTCTGCTCTCGGCGATGGCGTTCATGTCGATTACTCCCCTTCGACCCGCATGATGCTGGCCACGTCGCGCACGCTGTCCAGCGCGCGGAGCTTGTCGACCGTCGCCGACAGGGCGGCGTCGGTGGCGCGGTGGGTGACCACGACGAGCGAGGCGTCGCCGTCGCGGCCCTGCTGGCGCACGGTGTCGATGGAGACGCCGTGCTCGGCGAAGACGGACGCGACCTGGGCGAGCACGCCCGCGCGGTCGTCGACGTCCAGGCTGACGTGGTAGCGGGTGACGACCTCGTCCATCGGCTTGGCCGGCAGGCGGGTGTACACCGAGTCGCCCGGACCGGTGGCACCGGCCAGTTTGTTGCGGCAGACCGCGACCAGGTCGCCGAGGACGGCGGAGGCGGTCGGCGAACCGCCGGCGCCCGGGCCGTAGAACATCAGCCGGCCGGCCGCCTCGGACTCCACGAACACCGCGTTGTACGCCTCGCGGACGGAGGCCAGCGGGTGCGACAGCGGGATCATCGCCGGGTGGACGCGGGCGGTGACGGACTCGCCGTCCGCGGCGCGCTCGCAGATCGCCAGCAGCTTGACCACGCAGCCCATCTGCTGGGCGGAGGCGATGTCCGCGGCGGTCACCTCGGTGATGCCCTCGCGGTAGACCTCGGCCGCGGTGACCCGGGTGTGGAAGGCGATGCCGGCCAGGATCGCGGCCTTGGCGGCGGCGTCGAAGCCCTCGACGTCCGCGGTCGGGTCGGCCTCGGCGTAGCCCAGCGCGGTGGCCTCCTCCAGCGCCTCGGAGTACCCGGCGCCGGTGGTGTCCATCTTGTCGAGGATGAAGTTGGTGGTGCCGTTGACGATGCCCAGCACCCGGTTGACCTTGTCGCCGGCCAGCGACTCGCGCAGCGGGCGGATCAACGGGATCGCGCCGGCGACCGCGGCCTCGTAGTAGAGGTCGACGCCGGCCGCGGCGGCCTTCTCGTGCAGCTCGGCGCCGTCCTGGGCGAGCAGCGCCTTGTTGGCGGAGACCACCGAGGCGCCGTTGGCGAAGGCCGACAGGATGTGCTGCCTGGACGGCTCGATGCCGCCCACCACCTCGACCACCACGTCGATGTCGCCCCGGTTGACCAGGGCCTCCGCGTCGGTGGTGATCAGGTGCTCGGGCACCCCGGGCCGGACCCGCCCGGCCCGGCGGACGGCGATCCCGGCGAGTTCGACCGGCGCGCCGATCCGCGCGGCGAGGTCGTCGGCCGTCGTCGTCATGATGCGCGCCACCTCGGAGCCCACCACACCACAGCCCAGCAACGCCACCTTCAGCGGGCGCGTACGCATCATCCGACTCCGCTCTGCATTCTCGGTCTCCGCCGGGCAATTCCGGATGCCCGACGGTATTCGGTCTCTACCAGTCTCCGGGACTTTCCGCACAGATCTACGGCCGGTCCATGATTTGAGACAAGGATTTCGTCAGCCGATATCAAGACGCAGGAGATCCTCCTCCGTCTCGCGCCTGACGATCACCCGGGCCGCACCGTCCAGGACGGCGACCACGGGGGGCTTGAGGGCGTGGTTGTAGTTGCTGGCCATCGACCGGCAGTACGCGCCGGTGGCCGGCACCGCGATCAGGTCGCCCGCGGCCAGGTCGGCCGGCAGGAAGGCGTCCCGGACCACGATGTCGCCGGACTCGCAGTGCTTGCCCACCACGCGGACCAGCATCGGCTCGGCGTCGCTGGTGCGCGAGACCAGCGCCACCGAGTACTCGGCGTCGTACAGCGCGGTGCGGATGTTGTCCGACATGCCGCCGTCCACGCTGACGTAGGTGCGCAGGCCCTCCAGCGGCTTCACCGTGCCCACCTCGTACAGGGTGAACGCGGTCGGGCCGACGATCGCGCGGCCCGGCTCCACCGACAGCCGGGGCGCGGCCAGGTTCGCGGCGGCGCACTCGCGGCGGACGATCTCGGTCAGCGAGGCGGCGATCTCGGCGGGCTCCCGCGGGTCGTCGTCGCTGGTGTACGCGATGCCGAGGCCGCCGCCCAGGTCGATCTCGGGCAGTTCGACGCCGTGCTCGTCGCGGATCTCGGCCAGCAGGCCGACCACCCGGCGGGCCGCGACCTCGAAACCGGCGGTGTCGAAGATCTGCGAGCCGATGTGCGAGTGGATGCCGCGCAGCTCCAGCGCCTCCGGGTGCGCGAGCACCCGCCGGACGGCCTCCGCGGCCGAACCGCCGTTCAGCGACAGGCCGAACTTCTGGTCCTCGTGCGCGGTGGCGATGAACTCGTGGGTGTGCGCCTCGACACCGACCGTGATCCGGATCAGCACCCGCTGGCGGACACCCTGCCGCTCGGCCACCGCGGCCAGCCGCTCGATCTCCTCGTAGGAGTCGACGACGATGTGGCCGACCCCGGCCTTCACCGCCTGCTCCAGCTCGAGCACCGACTTGTTGTTGCCGTGCAGCGCCAGCCGCTCCCCCGGCATGCCGGCGGCCAGCGCCACGGCGAGCTCGCCGCCGCTGCACACGTCGAGGTTGAGGCCCTCCTCGTGCAGCCAGCGGACGACCGCCTTGGAGAGGAAGGCCTTGCCGGCGTAGTAGACGTCCGCGTCCGCCCCGAAGGCGTCCCGCCAGGCACGGGCCCGGGCCCGGAAGTCCGCCTCGTCCATCAGGTACGCGGGGGTGCCGAACTCGGCCGCCAGCGCCTTCACGTCGAGGCCGCCGACGGTCACCACGCCGTCCTCGTCGCGGCTGACGGTCCTCGACCACACCTTGGGGTCGAGCGCGTTCAGGTCGGCCGGCGGCGCCTGGTAGTGGCCCTCGGTCAGCACGTCGCCGTGCCGGGGGCCTGCGGGGTGTGCGGAGCGGCTCATGTCTGGCTACTTCCTTGGCTTATGGCGAGGGGCGGCGAACGGTCTCCGTCGACCGTCCGCCGCCCCCGCTGTGCGCATGGGGCTGGTGCTTACATCCGCTCGGGGGCGGAGACGCCGAGCAGCGTCAGGCCGTTGGCGAGCACCGTGCGCGTCGCCTCGACCAGCCAGAGGCGCGCACGGTGCGTGTCCGTGAGCTCCTCGTCGCCCTTCGGCAGGAACATGCAGTTCTCGTACAGGCGGTGGTATTTGCCCGCGAGGTCCTCCAGGTAGCGCGCGACCCGGTGCGGCTCGCGCAGCTCGCCGGCCGTGGCGATGACCCGCGGGAACTCGCCCAGCGCGCCGAGCATGTCGCTCTCCCACTGGGTGGCGAGCAGCTCGGGCCTGAACGCCTCGGCCGGGCCCTTGTCGACGCCGAGCTCGGCGGCCTTGCGCGCGACGCCGCACATCCGGGTGTGCGCGTACTGCACGTAGAAGACCGGGTTCTCGTTCGACTGGCTGGTGACCAGGTCGATGTCGATGGTGATGGTGGAGTCGGTGGAGGAACGCGCCAGCATGTACCGCGCCGCGTCCACGCCGATCCAGTCCACGACGTCGTCGATGGTGATGATGTTGCCGGCGCGCTTGGAGAGGCGGACCTCCTGGCCGTCGCGCAGCATCTTCACGAACTGGCCGATCCGGACCTCGATGTTGCGGTCCATGTCGTCGCCGGCGCAGGCCGCGATGGCCTTGAGCCGGTTGACGTAGCCGTGGTGGTCGGCGCCGAGCATGTAGACCGAGACCTCGGAACCGCGGTCCCGCTTGCTCAGGTAGTAGGCGGCGTCGGCGGCGAAGTAGGTGGTCTCGCCGTCGGCCTTGACCAGGACGCGGTCCTTGTCGTCGCCGAAGTCCGTGGTGCGCAGCCAGATGGCGCCGTCCTGGTCGAAGACGTGGCCCTGCTCGCGCAGCCGGTCGATGGCCTGCTCGACGGCACCCGAGTCGTGCAGCGACTTCTCCGAGAACCAGGTCTCGAAGTGCACCCCGAACTCGTCCATCGACCGCTTGATCTCGGCGACCATGAGCTTGAGGCCCTCGGCCCGGAAGACCTCGAGCTGCTCGTCCTCGGGCAGGTCGAGCACGCCGGGCACGCCGTCGGTGATCGCCTTGGCGATGTCGGCGATGTACTCGCCGACATAGCCGTCCTCGGGGACGGGCTTGCCGTTGGCGACGGCCTGCAGCGACCGGGCGAACTTGGTGATCTGCACGCCGGCGTCGTTGAGGTAGTACTCGGTGGTGACGTCGGCACCGGTGGCGCGCAGGACACGGGCCAGCGAGTCGCCGACGGCCGCCCAGCGGACGCCGCCGATGTGGATCGGGCCGGTCGGGTTGGCCGACACGAACTCCAGGTTGATCTTCAGGCCCTTGAGGGCCTCGTTCCGGCCGTACGCCTGGCCGGCCTCGACCACCGTGCGGGCCAGCAGGCCCTGGGCGGCGGCGTCGAGGGTGATGTTCAGGAAGCCCGGACCGGCGATGTCGACCTTCGCGACGCCGGTGGTCTCTCGCAGGCGGGCGGCCAGCAGTTCCGCAACGGCTCGCGGCGGCATACCGGCCGGCTTCGCGAGCTGGAGGGCCACGTTGGTGGCGTAGTCGCCGTGGTCCCTGTTCTTGGGCCGCTCGACCGTCACGTGCTCGGGCACGGCGACGGCCAGCTCGCCCGCCTCGACGGCGGCGCTCACTGCGGCCTGGACTGCCTGGGAAAGCTCTGCGGGTGTCACGACGCCAAGCGTAGGCGAGACGGGGTGTGCGTCCGCCACTCGGTTTACCCGTTGAGACGCGTTGCACCAGGGAGCGGGACCGTCAAGCCCGATCTGTTCGCCGAGAGCGGAATACGGCGGAGTGCTCGGAACGCTCGCCACCCCCGAAGGCGTAGCCGGGGACGCGACCGCCGCCACCCCCCTCGGGCCGGCCGGGACGCATCAGCCGGCGCACCAGCTCGACCAGGTCCGCCGGGTCGAAGGGCTTCGCGAGGTAGCCGTCCACACCGACGGACTCCCCGCGGTCGAGGTCGGCGGGGGTGCAGGCGCTGACTATCGCGATCGGCAGGGCGCGGGTCTCCGGCGCGGCGCGCAGTCGGGCCGCCGTCCGCAGACCGTCGAGGCGCGGCATCACCACGTCCAGCGTCACCACGTCGGGGCGCACCCGGCGGACGACCTCCAGGCACTCGGCGCCGTCGGCGGCGGTGACCACCTCGAAGCCCTCGAGCTCGAGGTTCACTCTGATCAGCTGGCGGATCACCTCGCTGTCGTCCACCACGAGGACCCGCCCGGACGTTCCCGGCACATCACCGAGGGTAGCCGCGCGCCCACCCCGCCGTCCGGCCTTTCCCGACTTCGACCCCCCTGGCGACCCGGCGACGCCTCCCCGAAACGCATGCACGGATCACCCTGCGGGCCTGGTAGTGTTCTCCACGTCGCAGCAAGCGACGGCCGAAAGGCCCCCGTAGCTCAGGGGATAGAGCACCGCCCTCCGGAGGCGGGTGCGTAGGTTCGAATCCTACCGGGGGCACTTCCCAGCAAGTGCGTGTACGAGGCCTGGATCCACTGGATCCGGGCCTTCGTCGTTCTGTCCGGACCCTCGGCGAGCCGGATGACGGTCCGTCAGGCACACCGGGCGCGCACCGTGGTTCGCGCAGCGAGGGGGAGACGGCGTGCGGTATGCCGACGGGCCGAGCGCCCGGTCCGAGGTCCGTGTCGAGGCGGCCGTGTCGCGGGTCTGGGAGCTGGTGACCGACATCGGTCTGCCCGCCCGGCTGAGCCCGGAACTGCAGCGCGTCGAATGGCTCGGCGGTGCCACCGCGCCGGCGCCGGGCGCGCGCTTCGCGGGCCACAACCGGCACCCGGTCGCGGGCGACTGGCGGACCGTCTCGCAGATCGTCGACTTCGAGGACGGGCGCGTCCTCGGCTGGGCCGTCATGGATGCGGACGGCCGGTTCGGGGAGCCCGTGCAGGACCCGTCCGGCCGGCTGGCCACCTGGCGGTTCGAGCTGGAGCCCGCGCCGGGCGGCACCCTGCTCCGGCACTCCGTCCGGATCGGGCCGGGCCGCTCCGGCATCAGCCCCTGGATCGAGCGCATGCCGGACCGCGAGGAACAACTGGTCGCCGGCCGCCTCGACGAACTGCGCGCCGGCATCGAGGCCACCCTCCACGGCATCAAGTCGCTCGCCGAGGAGGCCCCCGAGCCCGGCCGGCCCAGGTGAGGACATCCCTTGCGGCGGGGCGCCGTGTGCACCGGTCGACCAGGGGCACGATCGGCGCGCGGGCCACTACGCTCCACCCGCCGATCGAAGGAGGCGGGGGCATGAGCGGTCCCGGGCAGGTACCGAATGTGACGGACGAACGGCTGTGCTGGCCGGCCGTCCGTGAGGATCTCAGGAAGAAGGCCCACACGGTGGGCCTGTTCGGCTGGATCACCGCGCTGGGTGCGGTCGGCGGTCGCAGCGGCACGGCGGCACGGACCGCCGCCGGGATGGCCGGTGACATGCGGCGGGACGAGGCCTCGGGCCGGATGGCCGACTACGCGTTCGCGGTCGACGACGCAGCGGGCACCCTCGGCGCCGACGAACGCCGGCACCTGCGCGCGACCGGCGAGGTCCCGGCCTGGTTCCTGGCCGATGTCGAGCGCCGGGTCGCCGAGATCCGCGCGGCGAAGTAGCCCCCTGGCACGGCGGTCACCGACGGGGCGGACGGGGCGGCGTTGCCGTGGGACGGGGTGGGCAGCCGGGAGGAGCCGGCGGTGTTCGTCCGCGGGTTGTCCGCGGAGTTCCGCGAGCGCGGGGAGGAGTGGGAGAACGCCACGCTGGGCGACTTCCTGGAGGCGCCGGCCTCCTGTGTCGAGGACTCCCCCGGCTGGTACCCGAACGTCGGGTGGACGATGCCGGGGGGCGGCGACCGGGCGTTCTTCGCGCGGGTGTTGGACTCCGCCACCGTCTACGGGTGAGGCGGGGTCAGGCCGGGCGGCGGCGGGCGCGGTGCTTGACGAGCAGGGCGAGGGCGAAGACCTCGGCGGCGCCGCAGAGGACGGCGGCCCAGGCGGGGAGCAGCAGGACGCCGGGGACGAGCAGGACGGCGGTCAGCACGAGGCAGGGGACGTACCAGCCGAGGACGGCGCGGGCGGGGTCGCCGTAGCGCAGGGCGATGGCCGCGTTGGTGGTGTAGAAGCCGAGCACACCGGCGCAGAGCGCCCAGTCCGCGCCGGCCGGCAGCCGGTGGACGGGTTCGGCGACGGCGGTGCCGAGGGCTGCAGCGAGCAGGGTGACCGCGACCACCAGGAAGTAGGGCAGGTACATCACGGTGTCGCGGATGACCCGGTGGGCGTCGCCGGCCTGGGCGCGGCCGAGCCCGCGGGCGGCCTCGGTGGTGCCCCAGACGAAGAAGACCGCCGCGAGTTCGGCCACCAGCAGGAAGGCGGCGAGGGCCGCGGCCCCGGAGGCGGCGGTGAGGTGGTCGGCGAAGGTCGCGACGACGGTGAAGACGCTCTCGCCGAGGACGATCACCACGAACAGCGTGATCCGCTCGACCAGGTGCTCCACCGAGAGCTGGGCGTAGAGCGCGGCGCCGTACTCGCTGCGGACGGCGAGCAGCACCACCTCCAAGGCGATCGCGATCCCCCAGAGGACGAACCGCCAGCCGTCCGGGACGAGTGCGGAGACCGCCCAGAGCGCGGCCGGGACGAGGCAGTAGGTGACGGGGCGCCACAGCGGCAGTGCGCTCTCCCGGCGCAGCGCGGGCCGCAGCCACACCAGGAAGCAGACGACCCGCACCCAGGCCGCGCCGAGCGCGTAGAGCCAGGCGTGGCCGCCGAGGCCGTCGGGGGCGGCGGCGGCCATCACGCCGAGGCCGGGCATGGCGGCGATCAGCATGGGCTGGCTGAGCGACCGGTCGATGTCCCGGCCGGAGATGTTGACGGTGGTCATCAGGTTCACCCAGGCCCACCAGGCCGGGAAGAAGAGCACCAGGAACCTGCCGAACTCGGCGCCGCCCGGGTCGCCGTGCAGGCCGCGGGCGAGGATCGCCACGGTCACCACGAAGACCAGGTCGAAGAAGAGCTCGAACCAGTCCGCCCGGCGCTCCTCGGAGTCGGCGGCGGTGGGTCCGGCGTCGGCGGCGGTCACGGTGTTCGGCACCTCCGTTGTCCAGGTGCCGGGAGTGTACGGGGCAAACGGCGCACGGAATCGGGAACGCGCCCCCGGCGTACGCGGTGCGCGGTCGAATGCACCCGGTTCAGCGGGCGGCGTCACTCTCCGGGGTGATCTCTGCGGGCACCCCGATCTCGTAGACCAGCCGGCTCCGCTCGGCGGCGAGGACGATGTCGGCGGTCTCCACCGGCAGGCGGCCGGCCCAGTGGGTGCGCTCGATGGAGAGCACGGTGGAGCCGAGCGCCACCCCCAGCGGGCCGGACTCGGCCTCCAGCACCGGGCGTGCGGTGACGTCCTCGGTGACCCTGGTGACGGTCACGCCGATCCGGGCCATCCGCTCGACCACGCCGAGCCCGGCCAGCGAGCCGAACTCCGGCCGTACGACCTCGGTGCCGCCGGTCAGCGCGAGCGGCTCCCAGCTGGTGGACAGTTGGGCGGGCTGGTCGGCGGCGAGGAAGGCGTACCGGGTCTGCATGATCGGGTCGCCCTCGGTGATCCGCAGGCGCAGCGCCAGGGTGCTGGTCGCCCAGGTCTTCTGGGAGTCGTGCGTCCAGCGCGGGACGCCGCCGGGAGTGTGGCCCCCGAAGGGGCTGCCGGCCGCGTCGTAGCGCCCGCGGGGGATCCGGGCGGGCGCCGGACGGCGGCGGACGTAGGTGCCGGAGCCGGGGCGGCCCTCGGTCAGGCCCTCGGCGTTGAGCACCCGCAGCGCCTGCCGGACGGGCTGCTCGGAGAGCCCGTGCTCGCGGCACAGGTCGGCGATGCTCGGCATCCGCGCGTCGGGTCGGTGCTCGCCGGAGTGGATCCGCGAGCGCAGCACGTCGGCCAGTCGCAGATAGGCCGGTCGCCCCAACTCGCCCACGTCAACCCCCGTCTCACGGTTTCTCGGATCAGCTTGACAACGACGTACCCGAGCTTTCAAGCTCGCATTCGAGCATGACTGTATGTAGTCACGCGACAGCGGAAAGATTATCGGAGGGGTGCAGCAGCATGATGTGGATCGCCCGATTCCCCGGCGTGCCCGAGTCCGTGCGGGACGCGCGGCGCATGGTCCGCGAGGCTCTCGAACCGCTGGCGCAGGCCGAGGACGCGGTCCTGATCGTCTCCGAGCTGGTGACCAACGCGGTGGTGCACAGCCGCTCCGGGGCCGGCGGCTTCCTGTGGGTGGAGATCCGGCGCGGGCACGGGGCGGTCCGCGTCGCGGTCACCGACGAGGGCACCTCGGACGGCGACCCGGCGCACCGGCCCGCCGACGGGGGCGACTTCGGCCGCGGCCTGAGGATCGTGAACGCGCTGGCCGAGCACTGGGGCGCCACCGGCGAGGCCAACGGGCGGCGCACCGTCTGGGCGGAGCTGGCGCCCGCCCGGATGGACGGCGCACGGGCCGTCCGGCAGCAGGGGCACCCCTCCCCCGCCGCCGAGGACGCCCCGGCGGAGCACGGCCGTGCGCCCGCCCACCGGGCCGCCGGGGCCGTCGCGCAGGTGAACGCGCAGGCCGTCGCGCAGGTGAATGCGCAGGCCGTCGCCGTCCCGGCGGCGCTGCGCCCCGGCTCGCGGTGCTGCCGGCTGTGCGGTGCGCCCCTCCCGCCGCGTCAGGGGGCCGCGGTGACGGCCCGGCGGTAGAGCGCGATCATGGTGTGGTCGAAGTACGAGCTGTACGAGATGTCGGCGGTGTCGCCGCCCTCCTGGTAGCCGCCGATGACGCCGACGACCTCGCCGGTGCGGGTGCTGATCCATGGGCCGCCGCTGGTGCCGCCCGGGTAGCCGGGGCACTCGATCCGGCGCTGGGTGGCGGACTGCCGGGTGGTGGTGTCGGTGCACAGCAGCGGCGCCTCGGCGCGGGCCGGGTAGCCGTAGAGGCGGACCTGCGAGGTGAACGGGTCGTCCATGCCGAGGGCGTTGCCGCCGACCACGTCCTCGACCCGGTGGCCGTCGGCGGCGGGGGCGACCCGCAGGATGGCGTAGTCGGCGTCCTCGTCGCGGTCCTCGGTCCAGGCGTCGGGGGCGTAGATCGCGGTGACCTGCCAGGTGCCGTACGGGGCGCTGCCGTCGCGGTAGCCGGGCACGAAGCTGAGGCCGTCGGTACTTCCGACGCAGTGGGCGGCGGTCAGGACGAGGTCGCGGGTCGGGCTCTGCAGCACACTGGCCGAGCAGAAGTGGTGCCCGGGCCCGATGGTGCCGCCGAACAGGGCGCCGACCCGGGCGGAGGCCCGGTCGGCGGGCGCGGTGGCGGTGGTGCCGAGGGCTGCCGCCACGGCGGGCGGGTCGGCGGAAACGGTGGCCGAGGCGGTGGCGGGCGAGCTGCCGAGGACGTGGGCGGCGGCGAGCAGTCCCGCGGTGGCGAGGGCCGCCGCCGGGGTGGCGAACAGCGGCCGGGGCCGGCGGCGGGGCGTGCGGGGGCTGCTCATCGGCGAACTCCTCCTGGCCGGGGGTGTCGGCTCCACTCTGGGCCGCCGGGCTGTGAGCCGGGTGATCCGGAGGTGGGAATGCGGTGAGAGATCCGTACACGATCCCGCCCCGGTCCCGGAGGAGTCCAGGGCCGGGGCGGCGTGTCGCCGAGTCGGTGGCGGGCCCGGTCAGTGCGGTTCGGCCGCGGGGCGGGCGGTGGCCGGGGCCGGTTCGGCCGCTGCCTGGTGCGCCTCGCCGGGTGCCGGCCTGTGGTTGATCATCAGGAAGGCGATGAGGGCGGCCGCCAGCAGGATTCCCATCGCGACCCAGGTGGCGATCGCGTAGCCGTGCACGGCGCCCTCTCTGAGGACGAGCGGATCGGCGGCGTTCCGGGTGGCCAGCCAGGTGGCGGTGGCGCTGGCGGCGATGGTGTTGAGCAGTGCGACGCCGACCGAGCCGCCGACCTGCTGGGCGCTGTTGATGATGGCCGACGCGGCGCCGGTCTCGTTCGGTGCGACGCCGAGGGTGGCCAGGCTCATGGAGGGCATGAAGACCAGGCCCATGCCGAGGCCGAGCAGGAGTTCGGCGGGCAGCACCAAGGTCGCGTAGGGGCTGTCCACCTTCATCTGGGTCAGCCAGGCCATGCCGGCGGCGGCGAGCAGCAGGCCGGGGACGACCAGCATCCGGGAGGGGATCCGGGTCATCAGGTTGGCCGCGATGCCGGTCGCGCTGATGACGATCGCGCCGGTCATCGGCAGGAAGGAGACGCCGGCCATGACCGGCGAGAAGCCCTTGACCGCCTGCATGTAGTAGGTCAGGAAGAGGAACAGACCGAACATGCCGATCATGGCCATCCCGACCGAGATGGCGCCACCGCCGCGGTTGCGGTTCGCGACGAGGTGCAGCGGCAGCAGCGGGTGGTCGGTGCGGCGTTCGAAGAGCACGAAGACGAAGAGCAGCGCGGCGCCGAGGCAGAGGGAGCCCAGCACCAGCCAGTCGCCCCAGCCGCGGGAGACGGCCTCGGAGGTGCCGAAGACGATCAGGAGCAGGCCGCTGCAGCCGAGCACGGCACCCGGCAGGTCGAGCCTGACCCGGTGGTGCTTGGCGACGTGGTCGTGCTGGAGAAGGACGTGGGCACCGAGCGCGGCACCGATGGCGATCGGGATGTTGACGAACAGGCACCAGCGCCAGTTCAGGTACTCGGTGAGCAGTCCGCCCATGATCAGGCCGATCGCGGCGCCGCCGCCGGCGAGGGCGCCGAAGATGCCGAACGCGGTGGCCCGCTCCTTCGGATCGGAGAAGGTGTTGGACAGCAGCGACAGGGCCGAGGGTGCGAGGAGTGCGCCGAAGGCGCCCTGCAGGGCGCGGGCACCGAAGAGCATCCAGGGCTCGGTGGCGAATCCGCCGATGGCGGAGGCCAGCGCGAAGCCGAGCAGGCCGATGGTGAAGGTGCGTTTGCGGCCGAAGAGGTCGCCGATCCGGCCGCCGAGGAGGAGCAGGCCGCCGAAGGCCAGGGTGTAGGCCGTGATGACCCACTGTCTGTTGCCGTCGGATATGCCCAGGTCCTTCTGGGCGGAGGGCAGGGCGATGTTCACGATCGTCGCGTCGAGGACGATCATCAGCTGGGCGATGGCGATGACTGCCAGGGCCCACCAGCGGCGGGGGTCGACCGCCTGCTCGTCCTGTGCGTGCTGGAGGGACACCGTGGGCCGCCTTCCGGAGGGGGATGTGGGAAGGGCGCACGCAGCGCTCCTCCCAGGGAATCTCTCGGGATGGCGAGGGGCAAGGATTTTTGTCAGTAAATGTACGAATTGGGACTAAAGTCCTAAACCTTCGACCCTCCTGCGGCCGAGGCCGGGTCGCACCAGGGGCGGACCGGGTCGCACCGGCCCGCGGCGGCGGGCCGGTGCGACCGGTGCGGCTCAGAGCGCGGACAGCTCGGCGACCAGGTCGTCGAGGCCGAGCGAGCCCTGGGAGAGCGCGGCCATGTGCCAGGCCTTGAGGTCGAACTCCTCGCCGCGGGCCTCGGCGGCGGCGCGGGCGGCGGCGCGGCCGGTCAGCCAGGCGCGCTCGCCCAGCTTGTAGCCGATGGCCTGGCCGGGCATGCCGAGGTAGCGGACGAGCTCGCTGTCCAGGAAGTCGGCGGACAGGCCGCAGTACCGGCCGAAGAACTCCCGGGCGTCGTCGGGCAGCATGGCCTCGCCCGGCTTGAACGGGGAGTCCGCCGGGAAGTCCAGGCCGGCGTGCATGCCGATGTCGACGATGACCCGCAGCACGCGCATCATCTGCGCGTTGAGGTAGCCGAGCCGGTGGCCGGGGTCGGTGAGGTACCCGAGCTCGTCCATCAGGCGCTCGGCGTACAGCGCCCAGCCCTCCAGGTTGGCGCTGACGCTGCCCAGGGTGACCTGGTAGGTGGAGAGCCGCTCGGCGAGGTGGGTCCACTGCGCGAGCTGCAGGTGGTGGCCGGGGACGCCCTCGTGGTACCAGGTCGAGACGAGGTCCCAGACCGGGAAGGACTCGCGGCCGAGGGTCGGCAGCCAGGTCCGGCCGGGGCGGGAGAAGTCGAGCGACGGCTGGGTGTAGTAGGGCGCGGCGGCGCTGCCGACCGGGGCGATCCGGGACTCGACCTTGAGCAGCGGCTCGGCGAGGTCGAAGTGGGTGCCCTGGAGGTCGGCGATGGCGCCGTCCATCAGGCCCTGGAGGTAGTCGCGGGCGTTCTCCTCGCCCTTGATGGCCGGGCCGTCGGTCTCCAGCCAGCGCATCGCCTCCATGGGGGTGGCGCCGGGCAGCACCTTCTCGGCCTCGGCGCGCATCTGGGCGTCCAGGTCGTGGAACTGCTCCCAGGCCCAGGCGTAGGCCTCGTCGAGGTCGAGCGAGGCGCCCGTCCAGTAGCGGACCCAGCGGGTGTAGCGCTCGCGGCCGACGGTGTCCGGGGTGTCGGCCGCGGCCGGGCCGTACACGTCGCGGAGCCAGTCGCGCAGCGCGGCCAGCGCCTCGGAGGCGGCGACGGCGGTGGCGGTCAGCCCCTCGCGGAGCGACTCGGGGGCGTCCTGCACGAAGCCGCCGAACCAGCCGCCGGGGACGTCGCCCTCCAGCCACTCGCCGATCTGGCCGACCACGGTGGCGACCTGGCGGGGACCGGACAGCAGGCCGCGCTCGATGCCCTCGGCGAGGGTGGCGCGGTACTGGTCGAGGGCCGCGGGCACCCGGGCGAGCCGACGGCCGATCAGCTCCCACTGCTGCTCGGTCTCGGTCGGCATGAGGGTGAACACCTCGCGCACGTCGTGCACCGGCGAGCCGAGGTTGCGCACCGCGCGGTACTCCTCGCCCGCGTCGTGCAGGGCGAGTTCGGCGTCGAGGCGCTCGCGGAGCAGGCGCGCACAGCGCCGCTCGGCCTCGTCGTCGGCGGCGCCGGCGGCCTCGGCGGCGTCGAGTTCGGCAAGGGTGGTGCGGGCGAGGTCGGCGAGCGCCGCGCGTCCGGCCGGGGAGAGGTCGGTGATGCGGTCGTCGTCCGGGTTGAGGCCGAGGTAGACCGCGGTCAGCGGGTCGAGGTCGGCGAGGGCGTGGACATAGGCGTCGGCGATACGGCGTGGGGTGGTGCCGTCGACAGCTGATGTGATCGGTTCTTGGACCATCCGGCCATCCTGGCGCAGCATTCGGCGATTTCAAGACCCTTTCGGTACGGGCTCGCACGATTGACGGACGGTCTGCCGGGTACCGCGTGGACCGGGCGACGTACCGCGTCACCGGGTGTGTGCGGGCCTGCGCCCAGGGTGCCGGGCCGGCGGTCGGCGGACCGGGCCCGTCGGGGACGGGCGAAGGGCGGCGGCGCTGCGGGAACGGGCAGTGCGGGCGCTCCCGGTCGCGGGGCCGAAGCCCTAGGCTGGCGGCCATGGCAGCCAGATCAGCGACCCCGCCCGCCGTCCCCGCCGACACCCCGGCCGGCGAAGGCCGCGCGGACGCCCCTGCCGGCGATCGGCCGCGCCGGGCCGGGTACCGGCGGCTGCCGGTGGAGCAGCGCCGGGAGCAGCTGATCTCGGTGGCGCTGGAGCTGTTCAGCTCGCGGCCCCCGGAGGAGGTCGGGCTGGACGACGTGGCGCAGGCGGCCGGCGCCTCCCGGCCGCTGGTGTACCGCTACTTCGCGGGCGGCAAGCAGCAGTTGTACGAGGCGGCGCTGCGCAGCGCCGCCGAGGAGCTGAGCCGTCGGTTCACGGTGAGCGGCACGGGCTCGCCCATGGAGCAGTTGGCGGGTGTGCTGGACGGCTACTTCGCGTTCGTCGCGGAGCACGCGGCGGGCTACGGGGCGCTGCTGCGCGGCGGTTCGGTGGTGGAGACGGCGCGGACCTCGGCGATCGTGGACGAGGTGCGCCGGGTGGCGCTGAAGCGGACGCTGCGCCACCTCGGGGTGCGCTCGGCGGGACCGCGGCTGACCCTGCTGGTGCGCTCGTGGATCTCGGTGGTGGAGGCGTCCGCGCTGAGCTGGCTGGACGAGGGCCGGCAGATCCCGCCGGTGTCGCTGCGGGACTGGCTGGTGGACGAGTTCGTGGCGATGGGCGCCGCCGCGGCGGCGCACGACCGGCAGACCGCCCGGATGCTGGCGGGCATGCTGGCGCTGGAGCCGGCGGACGGGCCCGCGGCGGCTCTGGTGACGCGGCTGCGGACGCTGCTGCCACAGGAGTTGGGGACACGGGGAGCCGGCACCGCCTAGCGGCGAGGGTCCGGGGCACCCCCCGGGGCGCGCGGGGGAGACGCGCCGCCGGGTGGACGGCCCTATGCGCTGCCGAGCACCTGGCGCTGGCGGCCGAGGCCGCCGACCTCCAGTTCGACGACGTCTCCGGGCTGCAGGAAGGACGCGCCGGGGTGGCCGAGGGTGACTCCGGCCGGGGTGCCGGTGACGACCACGTCGCCGGGCTCCAGCACCATGAAGCGGCTGAGGTAGCGGACGGTCTCCAGTACCGGGAAGATCATGTCGGCGGTGCTGCCGTCCTGCCGGAGGCCGCCGTTGACCCAGAGCCTGAGCGGGAGGTTCTGCGGGTCGGCGACCTCGTCGGCGGTGACCAGCCAGGGCCCGAGCGGGGTGAAGGTCTCGGCGGACTTGCCCTTGTCCCACTGGCCGCCGCGCTCGTGCTGGAAGGCCCGCTCGGTGACGTCGTTGGCGGCGGTGTAGCCGGCGATCACGGCCGCGGCCTCCGCGTCGCTCTCCAGGTAGCGGGCGGTGCGGCCGATCACCACGGCGAGTTCGGCCTCGTAGTCGGTCTTCTCGGCGCCGCGCGGGATGAGCACGGTGTCGTTCGGGCCGACCACGGTGTTGCTGGGTTTGAGGAAGACCACCGGCTCGGCCGGGATCGCGGCGCCGGCCTCGACGGCGTGGTCGCGGTAGTTGAGGCCGATGCCGACCACCTTGCCGGGGCGGGCGACGGGGGCGCCGATCCGTCGGCCGTCGAGGTCGATCGGGGGCAGCGCGCCGGAGGCCGCCTCGGCGGCAAGCGCGGCCGCGGCCGCCGCGTCGAGGCCGGCGAGGAAGGCTCCGTCGATGTCCCGGGTGCGCCCGGAGAGGTCGTACGCGGTGCCGTCGGGGCCGAGGACCGCGGGGCGCTCGGCGCCCGCGGGGCCGACTCGGAGGAGCTTCACTGGCCGTCACCACCTGGTTCGTCGGATCTCGACGGGGAGCCCGAACGCCTCGCCGCCCTGTACATCCGAGGTATATCAATGCCCTGACCTGCGAACCAGTGAGCTCCTTTCGGCGAATTCCTATCAATTCGCACAAGTCGTGGAGGGCCGGAATCAGGTGGCCGTACGGTTGACAGACCGCTCCCCCGGCCCTCGGCCCCTCGCGCGGGATCAGGTCTCGCGCTCCGGCCGGTACTCCTCCTCCGCCACCCCGAAGGTCCAGGCGACACCGGCCCGGGCCGTGCGGGTCGACGGGGGCACCCGCAGCCAGTACGTCCGGAAGGTGCCGTCCGGCTCCGCGGTGGAGTTGACCACCTCGACCATCACCACCGGCTCGTCGTCCGGCAGGACGATCCGCCAGAGCACGCCCGTCCCGTCCCGGTGCAGCGGCTCGGCGCCGGATTCGGCGAGGTACCGGTCGTAGCCGTAGTGCTCCAGCATGACGCGGCGCAGCTCGGCGTTCTCCTCGGCGCGGATGCGTTCCGGGGTGAGGCCGCCGAGGCCGCCGAGGAAGTCTGCGGGCACCGGCATGCCGCGCCAGGCGTGCAGCGCGGTGCCGTCCGCCCAGGCGAGCGCCGGGCCGTCGGCGCGGTCGAGCCGCCCGGCCTCGTCGCGGTGCAGCTCGACGGGCCGCTCGGCGATCAGTGCCACCCGCTCGTACGGCCACCACCAGCCGGTCTGCCGGGCGGCGTCGGCGAGCGGGGCGAGCCCCTCGGACTCGTCGGCGGCGTCGAAGGCGGCCAGCCAGGGCGCGTCGTGCTGGCCGAGGACGGCGTCGAGCAGGGCCAGCCGGACGGCGGCGCGGGCGGCGCGGGCCCGGTCGCGGACCTCGGTGTCGTCGTCGGGTCCGGCCTCCGGGGCGAGTTCGTCCAGCACCGCGCCGCGGATCCGACCGGCCAGCGCCTGGGTCTGCGTCCACAGCTCGCCGCCGGTGAGCGACCACAGCTCGGCCCAGCCGTGGGCGCCGAGCCGGGCGTGCACCCGGGCCCGGGCCCGCTCCCAGGGACGGGTGCGCACCGCCTCACGGACGCCCACCGCGCCCTCGGCGCGCAGCGCGAGCGCGGCCCGGACGGCGGCGAGCGGCGAGTCGAACCAGCGCACCTCGGCGGGCTCGGGCAGGCCGGCGGCCCGGTACGCGGCGCGCACCGCCCGCTCGGCCGCGGCCCGGTCGGCCGGGCCGGTGGCGGCCGCGGCGGCCCGCCAGCGGGCGGTCGCCCCGGCGGGGGCGGTGGGCTGCAGGGTGTCGGTGGTCATCGTGCTGTCCTTCCTCGTCCCGTCCGTGTTCAGTCCGCCACGACGCGCACGGCGCCGGGCACGTACTCGCGCTGCCGCACCACCCGGTACCAGCCCTTGGGCAGCGGGATCGCGGCGTGCTCCTCGTGCACCACCCGGCCGCCCTCGGGCAGGTGCAGCCAGGCGGTGCCGAACGGGCCGGCCTCCCGCCGCAGCGTGCCCGGCCCGACCACCGCGTGGGCGTGCCCGGTCACCTCGCCGAGTGCCAGCACCAGCCGCCCGCGGGCGTCCCGCGGCAGCGCCGGCAGATCGGCCACCACGCGCGGCACCGCGTCCTCCTCGACCGGCACGATCAGCACGTCGCCCTGGCGGTACATCCGGCCTCCCCTGCTCCGGGCCGACGGGGTGCCGGCCGCAACGAGGGGAAAGCTAGGGCCGGGCTCTGACAGCGCGTCGGCGGGCGGCCCCCAGGCCCGCTCTTTCGGATCTTGCCAGGCCCGCGACGCCAGGGCACGCACCTCCCTGCGTTGTCGTCGGTCGCCCGTACACCGCTGGGCTCCCTCCTCCGCCTTGCGATGCACGCACCCTGACGCCGCGTGCTGATCCGACAAGATCCGAAAGAGAGGGCCTCGCGCCGGGCTGTCGCACCGGCCTGGTAGACAGATCCCGGCCGACCGGACGTCTCCCAGGAGCAGCGCATGGCGATCAGCAAGCACATCGAGGAGTTCGGCGGGCTGCCCGTCGTCGACGTCCTCGCCGCCCTGGAGGACGGCCGTGAGCTGCCCGCCGCCGACGCCGCGGCCTGGCGGATCGCGCTGGAGTACGACGACGAGAAGACCTTCGCCGAGGTCTGGCAGCGCTTCCTCGACGCCGTCGACACCGCGCAGGTCACCACCGTCGTGATCGGCAACTGGTCGCAGGAGGAGCCGGAGCCGCTCGCCGGGCCGCTCGCCGAGATCACCGGCGCCGCCGGCCGGCTGCCCGCGCTGCGCGCCCTGTTCGTGGGTGAGATCACCTTCGAGGAGTGCGAGATCTCCTGGCTGCAGATGTGCGACATCACCCCGCTCTTCGAGGCCTTCCCACGGCTGGAGGAGCTCGTCGTGCGCGGTGCGGGCCAGGACTGGGACGGCAATGGCGGGCTGGAGATCACCCCGCTGCGGCACGAGCACCTGCGGCGGCTGCGGCTGGAGGCCGGCGGCCTGCCCGGCGGCGTCGTCCGGTCCGTCGCCGCCTGTGACTTCCCCGCGCTGGAGAGCCTGGAGCTGTGGCTGGGCGTCGAGAACTACGGCGGCGACTGGACGCTCGACGACCTCGCGCCCTTCCTCGCCGGCACCCGGCTGCCGGCGCTGCGCCGGCTCGGCCTGCAGAACACCACCCGGCAGGACGAGATCTGCGCCCGCGCCGCGCAGGCCCCCGTGGTGGCCCGGCTGGAGCACCTCGCGCTCTCCATGGGTGCGCTCACCGACGAGGGCGCCGCCGCCCTGCTGGACGGCCAGCCGCTCACCCACCTCGCCACCCTCGACCTGCACCACCACTACCTCACCGAGGAGATGCAGCAGCGGCTGCGCCAGGCCCTGCCGGGCGTCGACGTCGACCTGTCCGACGCCCAGAAGTGGGACGACAACTGGCGCTACGTCGCCGTCTCCGAGTGACCCGGACAGGCAGGAGCCCCCGATGAGCAGGACCTTTCACGGGCTTCCCGTGTGCAGCGTGCTGACCGCCCTGGACGGCGGCGAGGAGCTGCCCGCCGCCGAGGCGGCCGCCTGGCGGATCGGCCTCGGCTACCGGTACGGCGGCAAGACGGAGTTCGCGGAGGCCTGGCAGCGCTTCCTGGACGCCGTCGACACCACGCGGGTGCGCGCACTCGTCCTCGGCGCCTGGTGGGCCGGCGACTACGACGGCCTGGCCGGCCCGCTCGACCTGATCATCGACAGCGCCGACCGGCTGCCGGAGTTGGAGGCGCTCTTCATCGGCGACGTCCACGCGGAGGAGTGCGAGATCTCCTGGCTGGAGATGTGCGACATCACCCCGGTGTTCGAGTCCTTCCCGCGGCTGACCGACCTCGTCGTGCGCGGCGGCAACGGCCTGCGGCTGCGGCCGGTCGGCCACGAGCGCCTCCGGTCGCTGGCCTTCGAGTCCGGCGGCCTGCCGGCCCGGGTGGTGCGCGCGGTCGGCGAGTGCGACTTCCCCGCGCTGGAGGAGCTCGACCTGTGGCTCGGCGTCGACGAGTACGGCGGCGACCACACCCTGGAGGACATCGCGCCGCTGCTCACCGCCACCCGGCTGCCCGCGCTGCGCAGCCTCGGCCTGCAGAACAGCGAGTACCAGGACGACATCGCCGCCGCCGTCGCTCAGGCCCCGGTCGTGGCGCGGCTGGAGCACCTCGCCCTCGGCATGGGCGTGCTGACCGACGAGGGCGCCGCCGCCCTGCTGGAGGGCCAGCCGCTCACCCACCTCGCCACCCTCGACCTGCACCACCACTACCTCACCGAGGAGATGCAGCAGCGGGTCGCCGAGGCGCTGGCCGGCGTCGAGGTCGACCTGTCCGACGCGGAGGACGAGGAGGACGAGGAGGACCGCTACGTCGCGGTCTCCGAGTAGCCCATGACCGACCGGCTCACCGTCCTCGGCAACCCCGGCCACCGCCGCGTCGCGCTGTTCGCGGCGGCCGCGCGGGCCGCCGGGCTGCCCGAGCCCGCCGTGCTGCCCTGGCTGGACGTGCTGCGCGGCGGGTACGCGCTGCCGCCCGGCACCGTGCTGCGGATCGACTCCCCGGGCGAGGACGAGGCGGTCGACGCGCTGCTCCGCGGGCCGGCCCTCGGCGCCGGGTACGCGCCGACCCGGGTCGAGGGCGGCGCCGCCTGGTACGCCGGGATGTGCGCCGCACTGCGCGGACTCGCCGCCCGGCCCGGAGTGCGCCTGCTCGGCGACCCGGACGAGATCGCGGTGATGTTCGACAAGCGGCTGGCCCACCGGCGGCTGGCCGCCGCCGCCGTCCCGGTGCCGGCCGCGCTCGACGGGCCGCCGCCCGGCGGCTGGGCCGAGCTGACGGAACGGCTGGCGGCCGCCCGGATGCGCCGGGTGTTCCTCAAGCCGGTGCACGGCTCGTCCGCCTCCGGCGTGGTGGCCCTGGAGTTCGGGCCGCACGGCCAGGTGCAGGCCACCACCTCCGCCGAGCTCGCCCCGGACGGCCTGCACAACTCGCTGCGGGTGCGCCGCTACCGCACCGCGGCGGAGGTCGCCGCCCTGGTCGACGCGCTCGCCCCGGACGGCCTGCACGTCGAGCAGTGGGTGCCGAAGGCCTCCCAGGGCGGCCGCTCGGCCGACCTGCGGGTGGTCGTGGTGGCCGGCCGGGCCACCCACGCGGTGGTGCGGACCAGCAGCCGGCCGATGACGAACCTGCACCTCGGCGGCGCCCGCGGCGACCTGGACCTCGCCAGGGAGGCCGCCGGCCCGGCCTGGCCGCGGCTGCTGGAGACCGCCGAGCGGGCCGCGGCCTGCTTCCCGAACTCACCCATGGTCGGCGTGGACGTGCTGCCCACGGCCGGCTGGCGCGGCGTCGTGGTCGGCGAGGTCAACGCCTTCGGCGACCTGCTGCCCGGCCTCACCGGCCTGCCCGGCGGCCCCGCCGAGGGCCTGGACACCTACGGCGCCCAGATCGCCGCCCTGCTGCACCCCGGGCACCCGCAGGGGCCCGCTCGCACCACCCGGACGGACACCCCCCGATGACCCACCAGATCCCCGACATGCCCCCTCAGATTCCCGACATGACGGCGGTGGTCGGCAGCCACGACCTGCTGCTCGTCACCCTGGACACGCTGCGCCTGGACGTCGCGCAGGAGCTGGCCGCGGCCGGCCGCATCCCGCACCTGGCGGCCCACCTGCCCGGCGGGCGGTGGGAGGAGCGGCACACCCCCGGCAGCTTCACCTACGCGGCGCACCAGGCGATGCTGGCCGGGTTCCTGCCCACCCCGGCGAGCCCGGACGGCCCGCACCCGCGGCTGTTCGCGGCCCGCTTCGCCGGCTCGGAGACGACCGAGCCGCGCACCTGGGTCTTCGACACCCCGGACCTGCCCTCGGCGCTGGCCGCCGCCGGGTACCGGACGGTCTGCATCGGCGGGGTCGGCTTCTTCAACAAGCAGGGCCCGCTGGGCTCGGTGCTGCCCGGGCTGTTCCAGGAGTCGTACTGGGCGCCGGAGATGGGCGTGCCCTCGCCCACCTCCTTCGAGGCGCAGGTGGCCCGCGCCGAACAGGTCTGCGCCGAACAGCCGGACGGGCAGCCGCTGTTCCTCTTCGTGAACGTCTCCGCGCTGCACCAGCCGAACTGGTTCCACCTGCCCGGGGCGACCCGCGAGAACGGCGACACCCGGGAGAGCCACGCCGCCGCACTGGAGTACGTGGACGCGCACATCGGCCGGCTGTTCACCGCGATGAGCCGCCGCCGCCCGTGCTTCGCGATCGTCTGCTCCGACCACGGCACCTGCTACGGCGAGGACGGCTACGTCGGCCACCGGATCGGCCACCCGGTGGTGTGGACCGTCCCGTACGCGCACTTCACCCTGCCCGCCGCCGAGGAGGCCGCACGATGACCACGGCGACCACCGCGGCGGCCGAATCCCCCTACCGGGCCTACGTCTACGCCTACCCGCACAAGACCGCCTACCGGCCGCTGCCCGGCCGGCCGGCGCTGCGCGAGCTCTGGGCGGGCGAGCCGCAGCACGCGCTCTCGCTCTACCTGCACATCCCGTTCTGCGAGGTGCGCTGCGGCTTCTGCAACCTCTTCACCCGGATCGGCAGCCCCGAGGGCCTGACCACCGCCTACCTGGACGCGCTGGAGCGGCAGGCCGCTGCCGTCCGGGACGCGCTCGACGGGGACGCCCGGTTCGCGCTGGCGGCCTTCGGCGGCGGCACCCCGACCTACCTGACCGCGGCCGAGCTGGAGCGGCTCTGCGACATCGCCGAGCTGCGGATGGGCGCCGACCTGCGGGCGGTTCCCCTCTCGGTGGAGGCCTCCCCCGACACCGCGACCGCGGACCGGCTGGCGGTGCTCGCCGAACGCGGCACCACCCGGCTCAGCCTCGGGGTGCAGTCCTTCCTCGACGAGGAGGCCCGCTCGGCCGTCCGCCCGCAGAAGCGCGCGGCGGTGGAGGCGGCGCTCGGCCGGGTCCGGGACGCGGGCATCCCGGTGCTCAACATCGACCTGATCTACGGCATCGACGGGCAGACCGAGGCCAGTTGGCTCGCCTCACTGGACGCCGCGCTGGCCTGGCGGCCGGAGGAGCTGTACCTGTACCCGCTGTACGTCCGGCCGCTGACCGGCCTCGGCCGGCGCGCGCAGGACGGGCCGTCGCCGGAGTGGGACGCGCAGCGGCTCGCGCTCTACCGCGCCGGCCGGGACCACCTGCTGGCCGCCGGCTACGAGCAGGTGTCGATGCGGATGTTCCGGCGGACGGGCGCGGCCACCGCGAGCGCCGGCGAGTACGCCTGCCAGACCGACGGCATGGTCGGGCTGGGCTGCGGTGCCCGCTCGTACACCTCCGCGCTGCACTACTCCTTCGACTACGCGGTGGACGCCCGCGAGGTGCGCGGCATCATCGACGACTACGTCGCCGCCGAGGACTTCACCCGGGCCGAGGTCGGCCGGGCGATGGACGCCGACGAGTCGCGCCGCCGCCACCTGCTGCAGTCGCTGCTGCAGGCCGACGGGCTCGAACTCGCCGACTACCGGGGCCGGTTCGGCACCCTGCCGGCCGAGGACTTCGGCGCCGAGCTGGCCGCCTTCGAGGCGCGCGGCTGGCTGGCCGGGGCGCCGGGCCGGCTGCTGCTCTCCCCGGAGGGCCTGGCCCACTCGGACGCGGTCGGCCCGATGCTGTTCTCGCCCGCGGTGCGGGCCGCGATGGACGCCTACGAGGCGAAGTGACCGTCGACCTGGGGCTGCCGGGCCCGCGCCCGGCCGAGACGCCGCTGGACCTCACGCTGCTCTACCGCGGGCCGCTGGCCTCCTGCGACTACGACTGCCCGTACTGCCCGTTCGCCAAGCGGCGGGACAGCCCGGAGCGGCTGCGGGCGGACCGCGCCGCGCTGGAGCGGTTCACCGCCTGGGCGGCGGCGCAGACCGGCGACACCCTGTCGGTGCTGTTCACCCCGTGGGGCGAGGGTCTGGTGCGCTCCTGGTACCGGCGGGCGCTGGTGGAGCTCTCGCACCTGCCGCACGTGCGCCGGGTGGCGATCCAGACCAACCTCAGCTGCCGGACGGACTGGCTGGCCGAGGCCGACCGCGACACCGTGGCGCTCTGGGTGACCTACCACCCCGGGCAGGTCGACCGCGGGCGCTTCCTGGCGAAGGTCCGCGAGCTGGCCGTACTCGGGGTGCGACACAGTGTCGGCATCGTCGGCGAGCCCGAACACCTCGACGCGGCACGGCGGTTGCGCGCCGCCCTGCCCGCCTCGACCTACCTCTGGGTGAACGCGGCGGACGGCCGCAGCTACACCGACGGGCAGGCCGCCGCCTGGGTGGAGGTCGACCCGCTGTTCGGCTGGAGCCGCGAGCCGCACCCGAGCGGCGGCCGGCCCTGCCGCACCGGCGAGTCGGTGGTCTCGGTGGACGGCGACGGAACGGTGCGCCGCTGCCACTTCGTCCGCCCGCCGCTCGGCAATCTGTACGACGGCTCCTACCGGGCCGGTCTGCTGCCGCGGCCGTGTCCGCTGCCGGTGTGCGACTGCCACATCGGCTATGTGCACCTGGAGAGCCTGCCGCTGTACGACGTCTTCGCGGGCGGCGTCCTGGAGCGCGTCCCGCACGGCTGGTGACCGCCGCCGTGCGGGACGCGCCCGCCGGCGGTCAGCCGGTCTTCGGCAGGCCGGGCGGGTTGATCTCGGAGGTCTGCACGGCCTCGTCGTCCAGCCCCCAGCGCTTCAGCACCTGCCCGTAGGTGCCGTTCTTGATGATCTCGTTGACGGCCGCGTTCACGGCCTTGACCAGGCCGTTGTCCTTCCTGGTGGTGGCGGCGATCTTGCCGAGGACGTCCGCACCGCCGCCGGAATAGGTGCCGATCACCTCGGTCTCACCGGTCTGCGCGGCGTGGAAGGCCTCGGTCGGGTTGGGGCCCAACCAGGCGTCGATCCGGCCGGAGGAGAGCGCCAGGTAGTAGTCGGAGGAGTTCTGGTAGTACTTGATGTCGACCGGCTTGAGGCCCGCCTTGACGTTCTGTTCGTTCCAGGCGATGAGCAGCTTCTCCTGGTTGGTGCCCGAGGACGTGCCGATGGTGTGCCCGGCGACGTCCTTCGGCCCGGTGACCCGCCAGCTGCCGCCCTTCCTCGCCTCGAAGCCGAGGATGTCCAGCCGGTAGGTGGCGAAGTCGTACTTCTCCTTGCGGGCCTCGGTGACGGTGATGTTGGTGATGCCGAGGTCGTACTTGCCGCTGTCGAGGCCGACGAAGACGTTCTCCCAGGAGACCGGGTTGAGTTCGACCTTCAGGCCGAGGACGTTGCCGATCAGGTGGGCGAGGTCGGGCTCGACGCCGATGACGGTCCTGTCGTCGGTGGCGTGGAAGTCGAGCGGTGGGACGGTCCCCAGGGAGTCGACCACCTGCAGGGTGCCTCTTCGGCGGATCTCCTCCGGGACGAGGGCGGCGATCGCGTCCACCTCGGGCGTGGTGACCCGGTTCTGGTCCGGTGTCAGGTTGACGGTGACGCCGTTGGGGGCGGTGCCGGCCTTCGCCCCGGCCAGGTCCGTGGAGGCGCCGGTGGAGGCGGAGCCGCAGGCGGTCAGGACGAGGGCGGCGGCAGCGGCTGCGAGGGTGCGGCGGGTCAGGGACACGGTGGGGCTCCTGTTCGGGTGTTCGGAGGGCCGTTCAGAGGACCTTGGAGAGGAAGGCGCGGGTGCGCTCGTGCTGCGGGTGGTCGAGGACGGCCGCCGGCGGGCCCTGTTCGACGACCACGCCGCCGTCCATGAAGACGACGGTGTCGGCGACCTCGCGGGCGAAGCCGATCTCGTGGGTGACGACGATCATGGTGGTGCCGGCCGCGGCGAGGTCCCGGATGACGTCCAGCACCTCGCCGACCAGCTCGGGGTCGAGCGCGGAGGTGGGCTCGTCGAAGAGCAGCACCTTGGGTTCCAGGGCGAGCGCCCGGGCGATCGCGACCCGCTGCTGCTGGCCGCCGGAGAGCCGGCGCGGGTACTCGTCGGCCTTGTCGGCGAGGCCGACCCTGCCGAGGAGCTCCAGGGCGGTGGCCCGGGCCTCGGCCTTCGTCCGGCCGAGGGCGCTCACCGGCGCCTCGGTGAGGTTCTCCAGCACGGTGAGGTGCGGGAAGAGGTTGAAGTTCTGGAAGACGAAGCCGAGCCGGGTGCGCTGGCGCAGCACCTCGCGCTCCTTCAGCTCGTACAGCCGGCCGCCGGAGCGGCGGTAGCCGATGAGTTCGCCGTCGACGGCGACGGTGCCGCGGTCCAGCTTCTCCAGGTGGTTGATGGCGCGCAGCAGGGTGGACTTGCCGGAGCCGGACGGGCCGAGCACGACGGTGACGGAGCCGGGGGCGACCTGCAGGTCGACGCCGCGCAGCACCTCCAGCCGCCCGAAGCTCTTGTGGACGCCGCGGACGTCCACCATGGCGGTCGCGGTCATCGCAGGCCTCCGGAGGGGCTGAGCCGGGTCTCGGTGATCCGGCGGACGAGGGCCCGGGCCCGTTGCAGCGGGCCGGGCGGCGGGGTGCGGTCGGTGCCGCGGGCGAAGTACCGCTCGACCCGGTACTGGCCGATCGACAGCAGGGTGGTGAGCAGCACGTACCAGGCGGTGGCGACCATGAGCAGCGGGACGACCCGGCCGGTGCGGCCGTAGACCACCTGGACCTGGTAGAAGAGCTCGCCGATGGCCATCACGTAGACCACCGAGGTCGCCTTGAAGAGCGAGACGATCTCGTTGGCGGCGTTCGGCAGGATGCCGCGCATGGCCTGCGGCAGGACGATCCGGCGGGCCTGCCGGAGCCGGGGGATGCCGAGCGCGGCGGCGGCCTCCAGCTGGCCGGTGTCGACGGCGATCACCCCGGCGCGGATGATCTCGGCGGCGTAGGCGGCCTGGTGGAGGGCGAGGCCGAGGACGGCGGCGCCGAGCGCGCCGAGCGCGTGCACGGTGTCGAACTCCCAGAGCACCGGGCCGAACGGGATGCCGAGGCCGAACCGCCGGTACAGGTAGGAGAGGTTGAACCAGAAGACCAGCTGGACGATGAGCGGGATCGAGCGGAACGCCCAGATGTACGTCCAGCCGATGGTCTGCAGGATCGCGCTGCGGGAGAGCCGCAGCGCGGCCACTGCGGCGCCCAGGGCGAAGCCCAGCAGGGTGGCCCAGAAAGTGAGTTGGAGGGTGGTGCCGACGGCCCTGAGGATGGTGTCGGTGGCGAAGTGGGCCCGGAAGGTGGGCCAGTCCCAGCCGGGGTTGGTGGCCAGGCCGTGCAGGAACTGCGCGACCAGGACGAGGGCGGCGGCGCCGGCGGCCCAGCGCCAGGGGTGCCGGGCGGGGACGACCGGGAGGTCGGTGCCGCCGGGCGGCCCGGTGGTGGGCCCGGCGGTCTGCTCGGGCGCGGTGGTGGTCATGGCGGGATTCCTCTGCGGGGCGGACACGGGATCACGGGTGCTCGGGCGGGCTGATCTGCGAGGCGGTGACGGCGGAGTCCTCGGTGCCCCACTTCTGCAGGATCCGGGCGTAGGTGCCGTCCTTGATCAGCTGGTTGACGGCGCCCTGGAAGGCCGGGGTGAGCGGTGAGCCCTTCCTGAAGGCGAAGCCGACGTCGAGGCGGTGGAACTCGCCGAGGAAGCGGGTGCCGGCGGCGGGCTGGGCGGCCTGGTGGCGCAGGCCGTTGATGGTGGACATCGCCACGTCGATCCGGCCCTGCTGCAGCCCGGTGAGGACGGCGCCGTTGTCGGAGAACGCCCGGACCTCGTAGGGCTTGCGGCCGGCGTCGGCGCAGACGTTCCTCCTGGCATCGAGGGTGGTCTCGAAGGTGGTGCCGGCGCCGGTGCCGATGGTGAGGCCGCAGAGCTGGACGAGGTCGGTGACCTGTTGCAACCGGGTGTCGTCCTTGCGGACGGCGAAGCCCTGGCCGTCGTCGATGTAGGTGACGAAGTCGATGGTCTTCAGCCGGGCGGTGGTGACGCCGAAGTTGCCGGTGCCGACGTCGTACTTGCCGCTGCCCAGCGCGGGCAGGATGGTCTCGAAGGCGGCGTCCTCGCGCCGCACGGTGACGCCGAGGACCTTGCCGACGGCGTCGGCGATGTCGACGTCCAGGCCGGCCGGGGACTTCTTCGCCGGGTCGGGGTAGAAGGCGCTCGGCGGGGTGCCGACGGCGCCGCCGAGCCGGAGGGTGCCGGACTTCCGGACGTCCTCGGGCAGCAGGGCGGCGACCGCGTCGACCTTCCGCACCCCGGAGACCACGTCGTGGGAGGCGGCCGCCACGGCGGAGGCCCCGGCGGCGGGTGCGGCGGGCACCGGATCCGCGCCGCAGCCGGCCAGCAGGAACGCGGCGAGGGCGGCGGCTGCGGCGGCGGCGGGTGTGCGTCTCACGGGGCGAGGGCCTCTCTGGGGTCGGGGGCCGCCGGCCGGCGGTCCGTCAGGTGCTTCTCGAAGGGCAGCGGGTGCAGGGCGCCCGGCGGCGCGTCGAGGTCGAACAGCGGGGTGTAGCCGGCCGCCATGTACAGCTGCCGGGCCTCCGGCTGGCGCGATCCTGTGGTGAGGAAGATCCGCCGGTGGCCCTCGGCCGCGGCTGCCTGCTCCAGTTCGGTGAGGACCCGCCGGGCGAGGCCGCGGCGGCGGTGCGCCGAGTGCGTCCACATCCGTTTGACCTCGGCGGTGCCGGGGTCGGTGTGCCGGCGGTAGGCGCCGCCGGCGACCGGCTCGCCGTGCTCCAGCAGGAGGAGCAGCAGGCCGCCGGGCGGGGCGAACTCCTCGGGTGTGTACCTGGCCATCTCCGTGTGGCCGCCGGGGCCGTAGCGGGTGACGTACTCGTGGGTGAGTTCGCGCACCAGGGGTTCGGCGAGCCGGTCGTCCAGCCGGGCGATGCGGACCTCGACGGCGGGGCTCACGCCTGGGCCGCGACCAGCTGCTGCCGGTCGCGCTCCTTCGCCGCGGCCTCGGCGGCGGCCTTCTCGGCGTCCCGCTTGGCGACCTCCTGGCGGACGATCGGGATGACGTACCGGCCGAAGTCGATCGCGTCGTCGACGTGGTCGTAGCCGCGCGCGGAGATGATGTCCACGCCCAGGTCGTAGTAGTCGAGCAGGGCCTCGGCGACCGTCTCCGGGGTGCCGACCAGGGCGTTGGAGTTGCCGGCGCCGCCGGTGGCGGCGGCGGTGGGCGTCCACAGGGCGCGGTCGTAGCGCTCGCCGGCCTCGGCGATCGCGATCAGCCGCTGCGAGCCGGTGTTCTCCGGGGCGGCCGCGGACCGGCGCCGTACCAGGTCGCCGCCGGCCCGCCGGGCCTTGATCGCGCCGACCGTGCGGTGCGCCTTCTCCCAGGCGAGTTCCTCGGTGGCGGCGACGATCGGCCGGAAGGCGACCTGGATCCGCGGGGTGTCGGTGCGTCCGGCGGCGCGGGCGGCCTGCCGGACCTTCTCGATCTGCTCGGCGGTGCGGGCCAGCGGTTCGCCCCACAGGCAGAAGATGTCGGCCTCGGCCCCGCCGGCCGCGTACGCCGCCTCGGAGGAGCCGCCGAAGGAGACGCCCGGCCGGGGCTGCTGGACGGGGAAGACGTCGGAGACGAAGTCCTCGAAGCGGTAGTGGGTGCCGTGGTGGTCGAAGGGCTCGCGGGAGGTCCAGGCCTTCTTCACGATGCCGATGTACTCGCGGGTGCGCTCGTAGCGCTCGTCCTTGGTGAGGTAGTCGCCCTCGCGGCGCTGCTCGTGGTCGTTGCCGCCGGTGATGAAGTGCACGGTGAGCCGGCCGTCGCTGATCCGGTCGAGGGTGGCGAAGGTCTTCGCGGCGAAGGTCGGGTAGGAGACGTTGGGCCGGTGCGCGAGCAGGATCTGCAGCCGGTCCAGCTTCGAGGCGAGGAAGGCGGCCGCCGCGGCGGGCTCCGGGGAGCCGGCCCCGTACGCGAACAGCACGCGGTCCCAGCCGTTGTCCTCGTGGGCGCGGGCCAGCCGCAGCGTGTAGTCGCGGTCGAAGGCGGCGGTGGTGCGGGGCGTGGTCTCCGAGCCGTCGCCGGTGGCGGCGATGCCGAGGAACTCGACGGGCATGGTGGGTCCTCTCCTGGGGTGCGTGCGGGCACGGCGGGGCACGCGCGCCGACCGGCGCGCGGCGGGGCCGCCCGGCGGTGCGGGGCACGGGGAACGTGACTGCGGGAACCGTGACTGCGCGGAACGGGGGCGCGGGAAACGGGGTGCGCGACGGACGCCGACGGTGCGTCAGCGGGAGCGGGTGCGCGGGGAGGAGGCGGCAGCGTGCCTGGCGGTCCGCGGGAGCGGACGGGGAGCCGGCCCCGTGCGGCGGGGCGGACGAGGGAGTGCCGCCCGGAGGGACGACGGGCCGGTCAGACGGCCTGCTGCCGGGTCAGCCGCAACACGCCGCGGACCACACCCGACCGAAGTCGATGTGGCCGCGCGTGACCAGGGGCTGCTCGGCGTTCATGCGGCAAGTTGAGCAGTGAACCGTGGAGTTCGTCAACCACCGTCCGGATGCGGGACGCGCCGGCGCCTCTTGACAGCCGTCCTTCGGGCACGCGTACGATCGATCCCGAGCGAGGTGCCAGGAGCCGGTCGAAGTCCCGCCGGTTCCCGCCGTGTTGAGGGACACGGCGTGCGTGACGGACCAGCAGATCCCTGCCCGCGTCCGTCCCTGGAGCCCCCATGGCCACGTCGCACGACGTCCTGCCCGCCGCCCTCGCACCACCGCCTGCCGAGGCCGCCCTCCCGATCGTCCCGCGCCGCCGGCCGGGCCGTGCCGTCGCCGCCGTCCTGGCCCTGATCGCCGTCGGCCTGCTGCTGGGCTCCGTCGCCCGCAACCGCGCCTTCCAGTGGGACGTGGTCGGCCGGTACCTCACCTCGACCGCGATCCTCGACGGCCTGGTGCTGACGCTGTGGCTGACCGCCGCCGTCATGGCGCTCGGCTTCGCCCTCGGCACCCTGCTCGCGGCGGCCCGGCTCTCCGGCAACCCGGTGCTCTCCGCGCTGAGCTGGGGGTACGTCTGGGTGTTCCGGGCCGCGCCGCTCCTCGTCCAGCTGCTGTTCTGGTTCAACATCGGCGCGCTCTACCCGCGGCTCTCGCTGGGCGTCCCGTACGGACCCGAGCTGTTCGGCGTGCGGACGGTGGACCTGCTCGGGCCGACGGCGACCGCGGTCGTCGGCCTCACCCTGCACGAGGCCGCGTTCGCCGCCGAGGTCGTCCGGGCCGGCATCCTCTCCGTCGACCAGGGCCAGCTGGAGGCCGCCCAGTCGCTGGGCCTGCGCCGCACCCGGGTGCTGCGCCGCATCGTGCTGCCGCAGGCGATGCGCTCGATCGTGCCGACCGCCGGCAACATGCTGGTCGGCACCCTCAAGGGCACCAGCATCGTCAGCGTGCTCGCCGTGCACGACCTGCTGTTCTCCGCCCAGCTGATCTACAACCGGACCTACCAGGTGATCCCGCTGCTGCTGGTCGCCACGCTCTGGTACATCGCGGTGACCAGCGTGCTCTCGGCCGGCCAGTACTACCTGGAGCGGTACTTCGCCCGCGGTACGAGCCGCGGCGCCCTGCCGCCGACGCCGCCCGCCCGGCTGCGCGCCGCGCTCGCCGCGCTCGCCGCACTCGCCTCCCGGCGCCGGCGGGAGGCGGTCCGATGAGCACCCTGGTGATCGTCGGCGCCGGCCCGCGCGGCACCGGGCTGCTGGAGCGGATCGCCGCCAACGCGCCCGAACTCCTGCCCGCCGACCGGCCGTTGCACATCCACCTGGTCGACCCGCACCCGCCCGGCGGGGGCCGGATCTGGCGCCGCGAACAGTCCGCACTGCTGCGGATGAACTCGATGGCCGAGGACGTCACCATATTCACCGACGAGCGGTCGACCCTCACCGGGCCCGTCCGGCCCGGGCCCTCGCTCGCCGAATGGGCCGCCCGACCGGAGGCGTACCCGCCGTACCTGCCGCCGGCGGACCCGGCGCTCGCCGAGGAGTTGCGCACCCTCGCCGCCACCGACTTCCCGACCCGGCGGGCCCAGAGCGCCTACCTGGACTGGGCGTTCCGGCGGGCGGTGGCCGAACTGCCCCCGCACGTCACCGTCACCGTGCACCGGGACACCGCGCACGCACTCACCGGCCCGGTCGACGGCCCGCAGACCGTCCGGCTCTCCGGCCGCGACCTCACCGCCGACCGGGTGGTGCTCGCCCTCGGCCACCTGGACTCGGCGCCGGAGCCGCGGCACCAGGCGAACACCGCCTTCGCCGCCCGGCACGGCCGCTTCCACCTGCCGCCCGCGTACTCCGCCGACGCCGACCTCTCCCCGGTGCGCCCCGGCGAGCACGTCGTCCTGCGCGGCATGGGGCTGGCCGCCGTCGACCTGGTCTCGCTGCTCACCGAGGGCCGCGGCGGGCGCTTCGAGCCGGCCCCGGACGGGCTGCGCTACCGGCCGTCCGGCCGCGAACCGGTGATCCACATCGGCTCCCGGCGCGGCGTGCCCTACCACTCCAAGACCCACTACCGGCTGCAGGGCCCGCCCGCCCCGCTGCCGCGCCACTTCGGCCCGGCGGCGGTCGACGCCCTGACCGCCCGGCCCGGGCCGCTCGAACTGCGGCGCGACGCCTGGCCGCTGATGGCCAAGGAGATCGGCTTCGGCTACTACCACGAGCTGTTCCACGCCCACCCGGACCGCACGACGCTGCCGTGGGAGGACTTCCTGGCCGCGTACGACACGGTCGACTGGTACGGCGCGGAGCGGGCGGAGCTCGTCGCCGCGGCCGTGCCCGACCCGGCCGACCGGCTCGACTTCGAGCACCTCGACCGGCCGCTGACCGGCCTGCGCCTGCCCGACGGGGAGGCGCTGCAGCGGCACCTGCGGGCCTACGTCCGGGCCGACGCCGACCGCCGCACCGATCCCGCGCACAGCGCCGACCTCGGCGCCTTCCTCGCCCTGCTCTCGCTCTACGGCCAGCTGCCGCGGCTGGTCGCCTCCGGCCGGCTGACCGCCCGCTCGGTCGCCGAGGACCTCGACGGCTGGTGGACGGGGTTCTTCAGCCACCTCGCCTCCGGGCCGCCCGGATTCCGGCTGCGGCAGCTGCTGGCACTCTCCGAGGCCGGCGTGGTGCGCTTCCTCGGCGCCGACACCGAGGTCGTCCCGGACGAGAGCGACGGCACCTTCGTGGCCGGCAGCCCCACCGTGCCCGGGCACCGCGTCCGCGCCACCGCGCTGATCGAGGCCTACCTGCCGCGGCACGCGCCGGAACGCACCGCCGACCCGGTGCTGCGGGAGCTGCTGCGGGCCGGCCGGATCCGCGAGGAGGTGCTCGCGGGCCCCGACCGCACCCACCGCTCGGGGCTGATCGAGGTCGCGCCCGACGGCCGGATCGTGGACCCGGCCCTGGACGGCGCCCCGCACCCACGGCGGCTCGCCCTCGGCCCGCACACCAACGCCCGCAGCTACGCGGCCTTCGCCCGGCCGCGGACCGACGCCCCGGCCTTCCGGCAGAACGACGCCGCGGCCAGGGCCCTGCTGCAGGCCCTCGCCGCGGACGCCGAACCGGATACCGAGCCGAACGCCGGACGGGACCGGACCGTCGAGGCTCGGACCGGCGAGGATCAGGCCGGCGAGGATCAGGCCGGGGCGAGCATCAGCGCGGTGGCCTGCTCCGCCGTCATCTCCTCCGGCACGGCCGCCAGCCGGCCGGCGAGGCTGCGGTGGCCGGTGGCCCGCTCCAGCTCGGTGAGGTAGGCGTCCGCCTCCTGGTCGGAGCCGAAGTCCCAGACCAACAGCCGGTGCACCATCGCCACCGCCGCAACCGGATGCAGTCCGGCGCCGCCGAGCGCCCGCCGCCACTGCGGCACCAGCCGGCCCAGCGAGCACCGGGCCTCGCCGACCAGCGGATGCGCCGGGCCGAGGTGGTGCTGCACCGCCGGGATCAGCTCCAGCAGCATGCCGGCGGCCGACACCACGTCCCCGGTCAGCGCGACGGCGTGCGCCAGCCGGGCCTGCGAGGTCAGCGCCCGCGCGTCGTACGGGCCGAGCGCCTGCACCAGGACCGGCTGCACCTCGCGCAGCAGGTGCAGCGCGCCGTACGGGTCGCCGGCCTCGCCGAGCGCCCGGGCGTGCTCCAGCCGGACCTCCAGGGTGTCCGGATCGCCCGGGCCCAGCGCCTGCGCGGCGTCCGCGGCGACCTGGCCGAGCAGATGGACGGCGCCCGCGGGGTCGCCCGCGGCGCACCGCAGGCCACCGAGCTGCCGCCAGGCCGCCAGGGTGTCCCGGTCGTACCGGCCGAGCAGCGCCGTCATCTCACGGGCCACCGAGTCCAGCAGGTGCACGGCCCCGTCCGGGGTCGGCGCCTCGTCCGCCCGGTCCCGCAACCGGACCAGCAACTCCCTCACTGCGGACGGCACTTCAGTACCACCGGCGGCCTGGGCGGCCGGACCGGCGGGCGCCGGAGGGGCGTCCACCGGTGCGGGACCGAAGCCGGGCGGGGGCGGGCTCCCGGCCGGTGCCACCGGCGCGGGGACGGGGACCGCGGCGGGGGCGGGCAGCGCACCGGCGGGCGGCTGCACCGGCGGCGCACCCGCCGCCGGACCCACGGTCGACGGCCCGAAGCCCTGCGGCACGGCAGGTTCGACCACGGTCGCGACCGGCGGTGCGACCGCACCCGCCGGCGCGGGCGGGAATCCGGCGGTCGGCCCGGCGTCCGGCTGCGCGCGCCCGGCCTTCGCCAGGCGGATCCCCGCCGGTGCCGGTGCCGCCGGCGCGGGCAGCACGTAGTCCTGCGCGGGTTCGGTGGCGGGCGCGGGCAGGGCCCAGCCGTCGGCCGGCAGGGCGTCCGCGGGCGGCGCGGCGACCCCGGGGGTCTGTGCCGGGACGGCGGGGTCGGCGGACTCCTCGATGGGCGGCATCCTCGGTCCTCGTTCGCTGCGGTCGTCGACGGTGGACGCGGGCCATCCTCCCATCGACCGGGACCGCGCGGGTCCGTCCGGCGGGCGCAGTGCAAGGATGGATGCGGGCCGCGGCGAGGATGCCGCCGCCCTGGTGGAGGAGGTCCCCGTCATGGCCAAGCAGGCCCCGCAGAGCGATCCGGTGCAGGACGCGCCGCAGATTTCCGCGCCGAAGCACGCGGCGGCCGGCATCCCGGCCGTGCTGCACAGCCTGCGGATGGCGGGCGAGCAGATGGGTGCCCGCCGCACGCTGGCGGTGCTGCGCAAGGTGAACCAGCCGGACGGCTTCGACTGCCCCGGCTGCGCCTGGCCCGAGCCGGGCAAGACGCACACCGCGGAGTTCTGTGAGAACGGCGCCAAGGCGGTCGCCGAGGAGGCCACCGAGCGCCGGATCACCGCCGAGTTCTTCGCCGCGCACCCGGTGTCGGAGCTGGCGCAGCGCTCCGGGTACTGGCTGGGCCAGCAGGGCCGGCTGACCGAACCGATGCTGCTCGACGAGGGCTCCGACCACTACGTGCCGGTCTCCTGGGAGCGTGCCTTCGCGATCGTGGCACAGGAGCTGCGCGCCCTGGACACCCCGGACGGCGCCGCCTTCTACACCTCGGGCCGCACCGGCAACGAGGCCGCGTTCGCGTACCAGCTGTTCGCCCGCCGGCTGGGCACCAACAACCTGCCGGACTGCTCCAACATGTGTCACGAGTCGTCGGGTTCGGCGCTCACCGAGACGTTGGGCGTGGGCAAGGGCAGTGTCTCGCTGAAGGACCTCTACCAGGCCGACCTGATCATCGTGGCCGGGCAGAACCCCGGCACCAACCATCCGCGGATGCTGTCCGCGCTGGAGCGGGCCAAGCGGGCCGGGGCGACGATCGTCTCGGTCAACCCGCTGCCGGAGGCCGGGCTGGAGCGGTTCAAGAACCCGCAGAACGCCCGCGGCCTGGCCGCGAACGGCACCAAGCTGACCGACCTCTTCCTGCAGATCCGGCTGGGCGGCGACCTGGCGCTGTTCCGGGCGCTGAACCAGCTGGTGCTGGCCGCCGAGGGCGGTACGGACGAGGCGTTCATCGCCGAACACTGCCACGGCTTCGAGGAGTTCGCGGCCGAGGCGAAGTCCACCGACCGGGCCGAGGTGCTGGCGGCGACCGGCCTGCCCTGGGAGCAGATCGAGGAGCTGGCCCGGCTGGTGCTGGCCTCGAAGAAGATCATCGTCTGCTGGGCGATGGGCCTGACCCAGCACCGGCACGCCGTGCCGACCATCCGCGAGGTCGTCAACTTCCTTCTGCTGCGCGGCAATGTCGGCCGCCCGGGGGCGGGCGTGTGCCCGGTCCGCGGTCACAGCAATGTGCAGGGCGACCGGACGATGGGCATCTTCGAGCGGCCGAGCGCGGCCTTCCTGGACGCGCTGGGCCGGGAGTTCGACTTCGAGCCGCCGCGCGAGCACGGCCTGGACTCGGTGGACACCATCCGGGCGATGCGCGACGGCCGGGTGAAGGTGTTCTTCGCAATGGGCGGCAACTTCGTCGCCGCGACGCCGGACACCGAGGTCACCGAGGCCGCGATGCGCCGCTGCCGGCTGACGGTGCACGTCTCGACGAAGCTCAACCGCTCGCACGTGGTGACCGGCGCCCGGGCGCTGATCCTGCCGACGCTCGGCCGCACCGACCGCGACTGGACCGCGGCCGGCGCCCAGTTCGTCTCGGTCGAGGACTCGATGGGCATGGTGCACTCCTCGCGCGGCGGGCTGCGGCCGCCGTCCGAGAGCCTGCTCTCCGAGGTGGCGATCGTCTGCGGGCTGGCCCGGGCCGCGCTCGGCCCGGCGGACCCGACGCCGTGGGAGGACTTCGCCGTCGACTACGACACCGTGCGCGACCGGATCTCCCGGGTGGTGCCCGGCTTCGCGGACTTCAACGAGAAGGTGCGCCGCCCCGGCGGCTTCGCCCTGCCGCACGGGCCGCGCGACAGCCGGACCTTCCCGACCGCGACGGGGAAGGCCAACTTCACGGTCAACCCGCTGACCGCGCCCGAGGTGCCGCAGGGCCGGCTGCTGCTGCAGACGCTGCGCTCGCACGACCAGTACAACACCACGATCTACGGCCTGGACGACCGCTACCGCGGCATCACCGGCGGCCGCCGGGTGGTGCTGGTGAACCCGGCCGACGCCGAGGAACTCGGCCTGGCCGACGGCCTGTACGTCGACCTGGTGGGCGAGTGGAAGGACGGCGTGGAGCGGCGGGCCCCGCACTTCCGGGTGGTGCACTACCCGGTGGCCCGGGGCGGCGCGGCCGCGTACTACCCGGAGACCAACGTGCTGGTGCCGCTGGACTCGACGGCGGAGATCAGCAACACGCCGACCTCCAAGGCGGTGGTGGTCCGCTTCGAGCCGGACAGCGGGGCGCCGGCCGCGGGCTGAGGTCCGGCCCGCGTGCGGGACGCCCGTCGGCCGGGCGCCCCGCACGCCGTGTCGGAGCGTACGGGGCGGGAGCGCGCCGGTCCGGAACGCGCCGGCTGAGCGCGCCGGTTCAGAGCGCGCTGGGCGAGGCGGAGGCCGGGGCGGAGGCGGAGCGGGAGGCGGCCTCGGTGGCGGTGGGCGAGGGGCTGCCGGCGCCGGGGGTGCCACTGGGCGTGCCGGACCCGCTCGGGGTGCCCGAGCCGGACGGCGTCCCGGACCCGCTGGGCGTGCCCGAGCCGGACGGGGCACCGGTGCCGGACGGCGTGCCGGTGCTCGGCGGCGGGGTCTGGTTGCCCGGGGCGGGGTTGCTCGGCCGCGGCGGCACCGTGGTGGGCTTCGACGGGGCGATCCTGGGCGGACCGACGGTGACCTGCGGCACCTTCCACCCGCCGCCCTTGTCGTCGGCGCCGGCGTCCGGGTCGGGGCGTACGGCGCCGAGGATCGGCATGGCGCCGATCTTGGAGACCTTGACCACGTCGCCGGTGTGCGGGGCCTGCACGATGAGGCCGCCGCCGATGTACATCCCGATGTGGGTCGCGCCGCCGAAGTACACCACCAGGTCGCCGGGGCGGATCTGGTTCAGCGGGACGTGCTTGAGCTGGGCCCACTGCTCCTGGCTGGTGCGCGGGATCGGCTTGCCGGCGTTCAGCCAGGCCTGCGAGGTGAGGCCGGAGCAGTCGAAGACGTCCGGGCCGGCGCCGCCCCAGACGTAGTCCTTGCCGAGCTGCTTGAGCGCCCAGGCGACCGCCCTGCGGCCGGCCTCGGACGGGGTGCGCTCGCCCTTGCCGAGGGCACCGGAGGCGAGGAAGGCGAGCTGGGCCTCGTCCGCCTGGCGGCGCTCCAGCTCCTCCAGCTCGCCGCGCTGGGCGCCGGTCAGCGAGCCGACCATGTCCTCGACGGCGGCGAGCCGCTTGGCGACATCGGCCTTGGCGGCCTCCTGCTGGGTGGCGAGCGCGGTGACCTGGACGAGCGACTGCTCGGCCTGGGCCTGCAGCTCGACCAGGGTGGCGCGGTCCGCCTTGAGGCGGTCCAGGAAGGCCTTCTGGGAGCGGCCGGCGGCGTCCAGCAGCTGGGCGATGACGACGGCCTGGTACGGGTTCTCGGCGAGCATGAAGTCGGCGAGGTCGGAGGCCCGGCCGCTGCGGTACTGGGCGGCGGCGAGCTGGGCGGCGATGTCCACGCCCGCGTTCACCGCGGCCTGCTGGGAGGCGACCCTGGCGCGGAGGTCGGCGACCTGCTGCTGCTGCGCGGCCTGCCGGGCGACGGCGGCGTTGTACTGCTCGGTCGCGGCCTCGGCCTCCTGGTAGAGCTGGTGCAGCCGGTCGAGCATCGGGCCGAGGGTGGTCTTGGCGTCGGCCAGCGGGTCGGCGCCGGCCGCGACGGTGATCGTCGGGGTGGGCTCCGGCGCGGCGTACGCGGCGGTGGCCAGCGGCAACGACAGCGCGGCGGCGGCAAGCACCGCGCCGCAGCGCATGGCCGCCCGCACCCACGGTCGGACACCGTTCTCCGTACGCTGCCCAGCCGACATCGGCCGTCCTCCCCCAGTCCAGCGCCACCCGGGCCGGGGCCCGGTGATCTCTCCGGAGAATCCTGCCATGTGACCGGCAGGTAACGGCAGGGGGCCTGTGGTCCGTCCGGTGAATTCTCAGCGAGTCCTCACCCGAGGTGCCCCCGGGCGGTCCTGCCGGGGTGTGAGGCAAGTCTCAACAAACCCCCACCAAGCCGGACCCAAACGGACACAACGGCCGTACAGAGCCTCACCTTCCACACTTTCACAACCTCTGCGCAACCCCCGATCCACCATCGGAACCACGATTCCCGATGCTGTTCATCTTCCGTTCACCCGGGATCCCTACGGTCTCGCCTGACAGCAGCGTCAGTCCGACAACTACGACGATTGTTTGGTTATGGAACACATCACGTTCCTGGTGGCCGTTGTGATCATCACGGCGCTCGCCTTCGACTTCACCAACGGGTTCCACGACACCGCCAATGCGATGGCCACCTCCATCGCGACGGGAGCCCTCAAGCCCAAGGTCGCGGTCACCATCGCCGCCGTCCTCAACTTCGCCGGAGCCTTCCTCTCCGTGAAGGTGGCCACCACCATCTCCGGCGGCATCGTCACCGAGAAGACCGGCCTCCAGCCGTCGATCATCTTCGCCGCCCTGGTCGGAGCGATCCTCTGGAACCTGCTGACCTGGCTGCGGGGCCTGCCCTCCAGCTCGTCGCACGCGCTCTACGGCGGCCTGATCGGCGCCACCGTGGTCGGCGTCGGCATGCACGGCGTCAACTTCGACGTCGTCGCCACCAAGATCCTGATCCCGGCGGTGGCCTCCCCGCTGGTGGCCGGCCTGGCCGCCTGGGGCGCCACCAAGCTCGCCTACCTGATCACCCGGGGCGGCCGCGAGGAGACCACCGAGAAGGGCTTCCGGCGCGGCCAGATGTTCACCTCCTCGCTGATCTCGCTGGCGCACGGCACCAACGACGCGCAGAAGACCATGGGCATCATCACCCTGACCCTGGTCTCCGCCGGCGCCCTCAAGCCCGGCGCGCTGCCCCCGACCTGGGTCATCGTCAGCGCCGGCGCCGCCATCGCGCTCGGCACCTACATGGGCGGCTGGCGCATCATCCGCTCGATGGGCAAGGGCCTGACTGACATCCGCCCCCGCCAGGGCCTGGCCACCGAGACGGCCGCCGCCACGGTCATCCTCACCTCGACCCACATGGGCTACGGCCTCTCCACCACCCAGGTCTGCTCCGGCGGCATCATGGGCGCCGGCCTCGGCGGCCCCAAGGGCGAGCTGCGCTGGAGCCTGGTCCGCCGCATGATCTACACCTGGGGCCTGACCCTGCCCGCCGCCGCCACGGTGGCCGGTCTCGCGGCCTTCGTCGCGGACCAGGGCACCTGGGGCGTGGCACTGGTCGGCGCGGCGCTGGTCGCCGGCTCCACCGCCATGTGGATCATCTCCCGCCGCCAGCCGGTGACCGCCGGCAACGTCAACGACGTCCAGGAGGTCGAGATCCCGGCGCAGGCCACCCCGACCCCCGCCACCACCACCGTCGCGGCCTGAGCAGCCCGAACAGTCAGAGAGGACGGGGAGCCATGCACATCAAGTGGGACGCCCTCGCGCAGACCGCGGGCCTCAGCTTCGCCATCACGGTCGCGGTGGTCGCGGCCTTCTCCCTCGGCATCCTGGCGCTGTCGCGCCGCGAGGCCGCGCAGGAGGCCGTCCGGTCCGGGATCCCGGGTGCCGGCAGCGGCAACCTGGCCCTGGCCGGCGCCGCGCTGAGCTTCAGCGTCTGCGCCTCGGTGGTCTTCTACGGGATCACCCTGATCGCCGGCCGCTGAGCCGGCGGCCGCACGCACGACGGAAGGGCCCGCGGGGTACGTACCCCGCGGGCCCTTCCGTCGTGCCCGGGACGGGCGGTCCGGCTCAGTCCTCGACGAGCGCCGGGGTGCGCGCCGCCGGGGTGTCCATGGTGGTGCGCAGCGGGGTCTCCCGGATGAAGAGCACGACCAGGAAGGCGAGCAGCGCGAACGGCGCGGCCAGCAGGAAGACGATGCCGACGCCGTGGCCGAAGGCGTCCGTCACCAGCGGGACGATCGGGGCGGGCAGCCGGTCCAGGTCGGGGATCTCGCCGCCGCCGAGCGCGGCGCCGGTCGGGTGGATGCCCGCCCTGGCGAGGTTGTCGGCGAGGTAGCCCGCGACCCGGTCGGCCATCAGCGCGCCGAGCGCGGAGACGCCGACCGCGCCGCCCATGGTGCGGAAGAAGGTGACGACGGAGCTGGCCGAGCCGAGTTCCTCGCGCGGCACGGTGTTCTGCACCGCGAGGACGAGGTTCTGCATGGTCAGGCCGAGGCCGACGCCGGCCACCGCCATGTAGAGGGCGAGCAGGCCGTACGCGGTGTCGGCGCGGGCGGTGCCGAGCAGCCCGAAGCCGACGGCGAGCAGCAGGGTGCCGGCCAAGAGGAAGCCCTTCCAGCGGCCGTAGCGGGTGATCAGCTTGCCGGCCACGGTGGAGGAGACGGCGAGGCCGAGGATCATCGGCAGGGTGAGCAGGCCGGCCATGGTGGGCGACTTGTCCTTGGCCAGCTGGAAGTACTGGCTGAGGAAGGTCGTGGCGCCGTACATGCCGACGCCGACCAGGACGCTGGCGATCGCGGAGAGCGTCACCGTGCGGTGGCGGAAGAGGTGGAGCGGGATGACCGGTTCGGCGGCGCGGCGCTCGGCGGCGACGAAGAGCACCGCGAGCACGGCGGTGCCGGCCAGCATCGCGGCGGACTGCCAGGAAGCCCAGTCGTAGTTCTTTCCGGCCAGGCTGACCCAGATCATCAGCAGGCTGGCCGCGGCGGTGACCAGCAGCGCGCCGGCGTAGTCGATCCGGACCTTGCGGCGCGGGGCGACCGGCAGCCGCAGGGTGCGCTGCAGCACGGCGATCGCCAGCAGCGAGAACGGGATGCCGACGTAGAAGCACCAGCGCCAGCCGAGCCAGTCGGTGTCCACGATGACACCGCCGATCAGCGGGCCGCCGATGGTGGCCAGCGCGAAGACCGCGCCGAAGTAGCCGCTGTACCGGCCGCGCTCGCGGGGCGGGACCATCGCGGCGAGGCAGATCTGGGCGAGCGCGGTGACGCCGCCGGCGCCGATGCCCTGCAGCACGCGGCAGGCGATCAGCTCGCCGGTGTTCTGCGAGAGGCCGGCCAGCGCGGAGGACAGGATGTAGATCACCAGGGCGATCTGCACCAGCAGCTTCTTGCTGACCAGGTCGGAGAGCTTGCCCCAGACGGGGGTGGAGGCGGTGAGCGAGAGCAGGGTGGCGGTGATCACCCAGGTGTAGGCGGACTCGCCGCCGTGCAGGTCGTTGAGGATCGTGGGCAGGGCGTTGGAGACGACGGTCGAGGAGAGCACGGCCACGAAGAGGCCGAGGAGCAGGCCTGACAGCGCTTCCAGGACTTGCCGGTGCGTCATGGGGGTCGTCGGGGTCATCGAGGTCCTTCAGCGTGAATTTTCGTTGCCTAAAGCAACCGTAAGCCGGATGGTTGAGTAGGGCAACTTTCCTCAAGCGCAAGCAAAGCCCGGCCCCGCCGGAGTGCGACGGGACCGGGCTGCACACGAAGGGCCTCAGGCCGGGGCGGACTCCTCGGCCCGCATGGACTCGGCGGCCAGCTCGTTGAAGCGGCGCAGCAGTTCGGCGAAGCGCTCCACGTCCTCCTCGGCCCAGGCCGACATCAGCTCGCGGAAGCGGTCCATCCGGGCGTCCCGGGCCTTCAGGTAGCGGGCGGCGCCGTCCGCGGTGAGCGACACCAGCGAGGAACGGCGGTCCAGCGGGTCGACCACGCGGCGGACCAGCCCCAGCCCCTCCAGATGCTTCACCTGCCGGCTGATCGTGGCCTTGCCGATCCCGAAGTGCAGCCCGATGTCGGTCAGCCGCACCCGGCCGGACTCCTCCACGTACGCCAGCAGCGCGTACGCCGCGGCCTCCAGCTCCGGATGCACCCGCCGCGCCATCTCCGCGGCGCGGGCCCGCCCGCGCCGGAAGAGCAGCGCCACCTCCCGCTCGACCGCGCGGAACGCCTGGTCGGCCGACTCCTGGTCACTCATGGCGCCAGTATCCCGTAGGCCGCGCCTCCGCCCCCGCGCAACTACTTCATGTTATGAAGCATCCGTTTCACCCCTTTTGTTCGCCCCGACAGTCAGGAGGCGGCCGATGGCCGGCCCGCACCCCGGGTTCCTCACCGAGGTCAAGGACGCGGTCACCCCGCGCGCCTTCCTGCTCGTGGTCGGGGTGCTGCTGCTCCAACTCGGCTTCACCGCCAGCTACGTCGGCGCCCTGCACGACCCGAGCCCGCATCAGCTCTCCATCGCCGTGGTCGGCCCCGCCCAGTCCGTCCTGGAGTTCACCTCGGCGCTGAAGGCCGTCCCCGACGAGGCCGTCCGGCCCAGCACCGCGCCGGACCGGGAGAGCGCCGTCCGGCTGATCGAGGACCAGCAGCTGTACGCCGCCTGGCTGGTCGACCCCACCGGCACCCGGGACACCCTGCTGGTGGCCACCGCTCGCGGACCGGCCGCGGCGACCGCCGCCGAACGGATCGTCGGCTCGCTGGAGTCCGCCCGGCAGCGGACCGTCGGCACCGAGGACGTCGTCCCGCTCGCCCCCGGCGACGCCGAGGGCCTCTCCTCCTTCTACCTGGTGGTCGGCTGGTGCGTCGGCGGCTACCTGGTGGCCTCGATCCTGGGCATCAGCGCCGGCTCCCGGCCCGCCAACACCGACCGGGCCGTGCTGCGGCTCGGCACGCTCTTCCTCTACTCCGTCGCGGCCGGCCTCGGCGGGGCACTGATCATCGGGCCGATCCTGGACGCCCTCCCCGGCTCCGTCCGGCCCCTCTGGGGACTCGGCACCCTGGTGGTCTTCGCGGTCGGGGCCTTCACCATGGCGATGCAGTGCCTCTTCGGGGTGGTCGGGATCGGCATCGCCGTCCTGATCTTCGTGGTCCTCGGCAACCCGAGCGCGGGCGGGGTCTATCCGCCGCCGCTGCTGCCGCCCTTCTGGCGGGCGATCGGTTCCTGGATCCCGAACGGCGCCGGCACCGACGCCGCCCGCTCGATCGCCTACCTCGGCGGCGCCGCCCTCACCCCGCCCTTCCTCGTCCTGGCCGCCTGGGCCGTCGCCGGCGTCGCCATCACCCTCCTCGCCGCCGACCGCACCACCGGCACCCAGGGCGCGAGAATGGCGCGACCCTGGTAGGCGCACGCTTCACGTACCGGCGATGCCCTCAGGGGCGCGGGGAACCGCGCAATTCGAATCCGGCGAACCGTCTGCATGTGGCGAACCGACATCAAGGGCCCCTCAGCCCGTCCTCAGGCCTCCGCGGCGGCGAAGCGGCCCGGGTCGGCGACGACCGCGCGGACGACGCCGATCGCCGCACCGAGCAGCGGCCCGCGGCGCCCCAGCCGGGAGGCCGTGAGCCAGTCGTCGTGCCAGGCCCGTACGGTGACCCGGCCCGCGAGTTCGGCCCGCATCGCGGGCAGCAGCCATTCGGCCAGTTCCGCGTAGCCGCCGCCGAGCACGAGCGACGCGGGGTCGAGCAGGTTGACCGCGCCGGCCGCCGCCACGCCAAGCGCGGAACCGGCCGCCTCCAGTGCGGCGCACACGGCCGGGTCCCCGTCGGCGGCCCGTCGGGCGAGCAGGGCGACCCAGTCGCCGCCGACGTCGGCGAGGCCGGCGGCGCGCAGGACGGCGGCCTCCCCCGCGTACTGCTCCAGGCAGCCGCCGGCCCCGCACGGGCAGCGCGGCCCGTCCGGGTGGACGGGGACGTGGCCGATCTCGCCGGCGTAGCCGCGGGCGCCGCGCAGCAGGCGGCCGTCCACCACCAGGGCGGCGCCGATGCCGGCCTCGGCGGAGAGGTGCAGGAAGTCGTCGGGGCCCTCGCCGAGCCAGAGTTCGGCGAGGCCGCCGAGGTTGGCCTCGTTGTCGACGTCGATGGGCAGTTCGGCGAGGGCGTCGGCGTCCGTCTCGCGCAGGGCGCGGCGCAGTTCGGCGGCGAGCGGCAGGTCGGACCAGCCGAGGTTGGGGGCGCGTTCGACGACGCCTTCGGCGGCGCCGACCAGGCCGGGCACGGCGACGGCGAGGCCGGCCGGGACGAGTCCGCAGGAGTCGGCGACCTCGCGGAGCAGGGCGGCGAGGTCGCGCAGGACGGCGTCGGCCGGGCGGTTGCGGTTGGTGACGTCCTGGCGCAGCCAGCCGCGGACCTCGCCGCGGAGGTCGACCACGCAGGCGGCGAGGTGTTCGACGCCGATCTCGCCGCCGAGGCCGGCGGGGCCCTGGGGGTCGAGGGCGAGGGCGGTGCCGGGCCGGCCGACCTTGCCGCTGGACACGGCGGGGCCGCATTCGGCGACGAGGCCGGCCGTGGCGAGTTCGTCGACCAGGGAGGAGACGGCCGCCCGGGTGAGGCCGGTGGCGGCGGCGACCTCGGCGCGGGAGCGCGGTCCGGCCGCGAACTCGCCGAGGACGAGGGCCAGGTTGGCCCGGCGCATGCCCTGCTGGCTCGCAGGGCGGGCCCGTCTGACGTCCGTGTCCCGCATCCCCTCGTCACCTCTCGTTCGACGACCGAACACCCGGTCGACCGGTTGCAGGGTATCCGCGCCCGCCCACGGCGCTCGCGCGGCACTCGGAGCCGGGCCGGCCACGGCGTCGGCCGCCCCGCCGCCGCGGCCGTCGTCCGCCGGGCCCGACTCCCCTGCGGCACCGGCCGGGGCCGTGGCGGGCATCGTCGCACGCCGGGTGCCGCCGCACCTGTCAGGCGCCGAGCAGCGGCGCTCCGGCGGCGAGCACGGCGGCGATCCTGGCGGTCGCCGCCTCGTCCTTGGCGACCGGCTCCAGGACGGGCCCGGCGGTGGTGCCCCAGCGGCGGGCGACCTCGGCCGGGTGCTCCCCGGTGAGCAGACCGGCGGCCTGGGCGGCGGCGCCGAGGGCGACCAGTTCGCCGGCGGCGGGCACCTGGACGGCCCGGCCGGACAGCCTGCGGACGGTGTCCTGCCAGGCGCGGCCGCGGGCGCCGCCGCCGATCAGCAGCAGCGGTTCCTCGCCGGCCTGCTCGCCGCCGGCCGCGAGCGCCAGGTCGAGGGCGGCGAGCAGCGCGTACGCGGCGCCGTCGTAGGCGGCCTGGAGCAGCTGGCCGGGGGTGGTGTCGTGCCGCAGGCCGTGGACGAGTCCGGCGGCGTGCGGCAGCGCGGGGGTGCGTTCGCCGTCGAGGAACGGCAGGACGACGGCCTCGCCGCCGGGTTCGACGGCCTGCCGGTCGAGGCCGAGCAGGGTGGCGATCCGGTCGACCGCGAGGGTGCAGTTGAGGGTGCAGGCGAGCGGCAGCCAGTCGCCGTGGGCGGCGGCGAAGCCGGCCACCGTGCCGCTCGGGTCGGCGGGCCGGCCGCGGGTCACCGCGTAGACGGTGCCCGAGGTGCCGAGCGAGAGGGCGGGCCGCCCGTACGCGGCGCCGGTGCCGCCGCCGAGGCCGAGTCCGAGGGCGGCGGCTGCGTTGTCGCCGGCGCCGAGGGCGACGGGGATGCCGGGGCGCAGGCCGCCGAAGGAGCCGCGGGTCTCGCCGGCCGCGGTGCCGGGCTCGGCGAGCGGCGGCAGCAGGGCGGGGTCGAGGCCGACGAGGTCGAGGATGCCGGTGTCCCAGCCGTCCTCGCCCCACCAGCCGGTGCCGGAGGCGTCGCTGCGCTCGGCAACGGGCCGGCCGGTGAGCCGCTCGGTGAGGTACTCGTGCGGCAGCCGGACGGCGGCGACCGGGCCGGTGAGGCCGCGCTCGCGCAGCCAGTCCCACTTGGTGACGGTGAACGAGGCGTTGGGGACGCTGCCGGTGCGCCGGGCCCAGGCCTCGCGGCCGAGCTCGTCCGTGAGGGCCGCGGCGCGGCCGGCCGAGCGGGTGTCGTTCCAGAGCAGCGCGGGGTGCACCGGGTCGCCCGCCGCGTCCAGGGCGACCAGGCCGTGCTGCTGTCCGCCGATCGCGACGGCCTCGGCGCGCCCGGCGCAGCCGGTGCCCTCGACGGCGTCCTGCAGCGCCTGCCACCACTGCCGGGGGTCGCTCTCCCGGGCGCCCCCCGTGCCGGTGACGGTGTGCGCGGCGCGGCCCTCGCCGAGCACCTCGCCGGTGGCCGTGTCCACCGCGAGTGCCTTGGTGGACTGGGTGGAGCTGTCCACCCCGATGACGATCCCTGCCATGTGCTGCTCTCCGTCCGCCGCGCCGGGACTTCCCTTCCGTGCCTGGGGATATTAGTTTGTTTTCTGCCCTGACGAATAGACCCCTGGAGTTCCGCCATGCCCTCCCCCACCCCCGCGGACAAGTTCACCTTCGGCCTGTGGACCGTCGGCTGGCAGGGCCGCGACCCCTTCGGCGACGCCACCCGCCCCGCCCTCGACCCGGTGGAGACGGTGCACCGGCTGGCCGGTCTCGGCGCCCACGGCGTGACCTTCCACGACGACGACCTGATCCCGTTCGGCTCCTCGGACGCCGAGCGCGACGCGATCGTCAAGCGCTTCCGGACGGCCCTGGACGCCACCGGCCTCAAGGTCCCGATGGCCACCACCAACCTCTTCACCCACCCGGTCTTCAAGGACGGCGCGTTCACCGCCAACGACCGCGACGTCCGCCGGTACGCGCTGCGCAAGACGATCCGCAACATCGACCTCGCGGTGGAGCTGGGCGCGACCACCTACGTCGCCTGGGGCGGCCGCGAGGGCGCCGAGCACGGCGCGTCCAAGGACGTCCGGGTCGCGCTGGACCGCCTGAAGGAGGCCTTCGACCTGCTCGGCGAGTACGTCGAGGAACAGGGCTACGACCTGCGCTTCGCCATCGAGCCCAAGCCGAACGAGCCGCGCGGCGACATCCTGCTGCCGACCGTCGGCCACGCCCTCGCGTTCATCGGGAGCCTGGAGCGCCCGGAGCGGGTCGGCGTCAACCCGGAGGTCGGGCACGAGCAGATGGCCGGGCTGAACTTCGCGCACGGCATCGCGCAGGCGCTGTGGCACGGCAAGCTCTTCCACATCGACCTGAACGGCCAGTCCGGCATCAAGTACGACCAGGACCTGCGCTTCGGCGCCGGCGACCTGCGCAGCGCCTTCTGGCTGGTGGACCTGCTGGAGTCGGCGGGCTACGACGGCCCGCGGCACTTCGACTTCAAGCCGCCGCGCACCGAGGACTTCGAGGGCGTGTGGGCCTCGGCCGCCGCCTGCATGAGCAACTACCTGATGCTCAAGGAGAAGGCGCTGGCGTTCCGGGCCGACCCGGCGGTGCAGGAGGCCCTGCGGGTGGCCCGCCTGGACGAGCTCGCCCGGCCGACCGCGGAGGACGGCCTGGCGGGGCTGCTCGCCGACCGCGCCGCCTTCGAGGAGTTCGACGTGGAGTCGGCGGCCGCCCGCGGCATGGCCTTCGAGCAGCTCGACCAGCTCGCCATGGAGCACCTGCTCGGGGTCCGCTGACCCGATCGGCCCGGTTCGCACGAACCGGGGCCGGGCCCGCACCGGTTCCCCGGCGGGCGGCTTCCGCCGCCGCCCGCCGGGGTCTCAGACCCGCTCGGGTTCGAGGTCCTCGGCGGAGGAGCCGGCCGGACCGGTGCGGGTGAAGACCCAGCGGTTCATCGCCCAGAAGCGGAAGATCATGGCCAGGAAGGTGCCGATGATCATGCCGCTGAGGAAGTCGGCGATCTCCTGGGTGAGCGGGGTGACGTCCGGCTCGCGCAGGTCCAGCACGTACCGGGAGAGGATCAGCGGCAGGTCGTTGACGACCACCGCGAGCGCGCTGACCGCGAAGAAGAGGATCGCCTCGCGGTGCCGGCCGTTCGCCCGGAACGACCACTGGCGGTTCAGTACATAGGAGACGACGGTGGCGACCACCGTCGCGACGGTGAGCGCCACCACCGGCTTGTGCTGCAGCACGGTGAACTTCAGCCCGAGGTCGATCACGGTCGTCAGCACGAAGCACGTTCCGCCCACCAGCAGGAACTTCACCAGCTTGCGGTGCTGAACCAGGAACGGCTTGTACCGCTCCGGGATCCGGGCCAGCGCGCGTTGTGTAGGGGACGGCATTTCGGAAGTCTCGCACGGCCGGGTTTCCGCCGCGTACTCGCCGCGTCCGCGCGAGGTAACCGTACGGGCGGGCCGCGACGACGGGGCGCGGGGTGCCGCTCGGCACCCCGCGCCCCGGCCTGCCGCCCGTCAGGCGGCCACCAGCACCTCCGCCGGCTCCAGGGCCAGCGTCAGGACCTCGCGGACGTCGGCGACGGCGTGCACGGTGAGCCGCTCCAGCACCTCGGCGGGCACGTCGTCCAGGTCGGCCTCGTTGCGCCGCGGGATGATCACCGTGGTGACCCCGGCCCGGTCGGCGGCGAGCAGCTTCTGCTTGACGCCTCCGATCGGCAGCACCCGCCCGGTCAGCGAGACCTCCCCGGTCATCGCCACGTCCGTCCGCACCTTGCGCCCCGAGAGCAGCGAGGCCAGCGCGGTGGTCATGGTGATGCCGGCGCTCGGACCGTCCTTGGGGACGGCGCCGGCCGGGACGTGCAGGTGGATGCCGCGCTCCCGCAGCCCGGTGACGGGCAGTTCGAGTTCGGCGCCGCGCGAGCGGAGGTAGGAGAGCGCGATGTGCGCGGACTCCTTCATCACGTCGCCGAGCTGCCCGGTGAGGGTGAGGCCGGTGGAGCCGGTCTCGGCGTCGGCGAGCGAGGCCTCGATGTAGAGGACGTCGCCGCCCGCGCCGGTGACCGCGAGGCCGGTGGCGACGCCGGGGACGGCGGTGCGCCGCTCGGCGGGCTCCTGGGCGGACTCGGGGGTGTGGTGCGGGCGCCCGATCAGGGCCCGCAGGTCGTCGGCGCCGATCTCGGCGGGCAGCGCGCGCTCGCCGAGCTCGCTCTGCGCGGCGACCTTCCGCAGGATGCGGGCGATCGACCGCTCCAGGTTCCGCACGCCCGCCTCGCGGGTGTACTCGCCGGCGAGCCTGCGCAGCGCGCTCTCGTCGACGGCCACCTCGTCGGCCTTGAGGCCGGCCTTCTCCAGCTGGCGGGGCAGCAGGTGGTCGCGGGCGATGACGACCTTCTCGTCCTCGGTGTAGCCGTCGAGGCGGACGAGCTCCATCCGGTCGAGCAGCGGCTCGGGGATGGCCTCCAGCACGTTGGCGGTGGCGAGGAAGACCACGTCGGAGAGGTCGAGCTCGACCTCCAGGTAGTGGTCGCGGAAGGTGTGGTTCTGCGCCGGGTCGAGGACTTCGAGCAGGGCGGCGGCCGGGTCCCCGCGGTAGTCGGAGCCGACCTTGTCGATCTCGTCGAGCAGGACGACCGGGTTCATCGAGCCGGCCTCCTTGATCGCACGGACGATCCGGCCCGGCAGCGCGCCGACGTAGGTGCGCCGGTGGCCGCGGATCTCGGCCTCGTCGCGGACGCCGCCGAGCGCGACCCGGACGAAGGAACGACCCATGGCCCGGGCGACGGACTCGCCGAGCGAGGTCTTGCCGACGCCGGGCGGCCCCACGAGCGCGAGCACGGCGCCGCCGCGGCGGCCGCCGATCAGGCCCAGCCCCTGGTCGGCGCGGCGCTTGCGGACGGCCAGGTACTCGACGATCCGGTCCTTCACGTCGGCGAGGCCGGCGTGGTCGGCGTCCAGCACGGCGCGGGCGCCGGCGATGTCGTAGGCGTCGGTGGAGCGCTCGTTCCACGGCAGTTCGAGGACGGTGTCCAGCCAGGTGCGGATCCAGGAGCCCTCGGGCGACTGGTCGGAGCTGCGCTCCAGCTTGTCGACCTCCTTGAGGGCCGCCTCGCGGACCTTCTCGGGCAGGTCGGCGGCCTCCACCCGGGCCCGGTAGTCGTCCTCCTCGGAGGCGGACTCGCCGTTCAGCTCGGCGAGCTCCTTGCGGACGGCCTCCAACTGGCGGCGGAGCAGGAACTCCTTCTGCTGCTTGGCGACCCCTTCTTCCACGTCCTTGCGGATGGTGTCGTTGACCTCCTCCTCGGCGAGGTGGTCGCGCAGCAGGGTGAGGGCGTACTCCAGACGGGCGAGCCGGTCGGCCTCCAGCAGCACCTTGAGCTTCTGCTCGGCGGTGGCGAAGGGGGCGTAGCCGATGTTGTCGGCGAGCTCGCCGACGTCGTCGATGGCGGCGACCCGGTCGACGATCTGCCAGGCGCCGCGCTTGCGCAGCCACTGGGTGGAGAGCGCCTTGTACTCCTTGGCCAGCTCGGCGGCACGGCCGGCCACCGCGGTGCCCTCGGAGGACTCCCGGAAGGGAGTGGTCTCGACCCAGAGGGCGGCGCCGGGGCCGGTGGTGCCGGCGCCGATGCGCACCCGGCGGACGGCGCGGACGAGCGCGGCCGGGTCGCCGTCGGCGAGGCGGCCGACCTGTTCGACGGTGGCGAGGGTGCCGGCGGCCGCGTACGAGCCGTCGAGGCGCGGCACCAGCAGCACCTGGGGCTTGCCCGTGCCGGTCGCCGCAGCCCGGGCGGCCTCGACGGCGGCGCGGACCTCGGCGTCGGACAGGTCGAGCGGGACGACCATGCCCGGGAGCACCACCTCGTCGTCGAGCGGCAGCACGGGCAGGGTGAGCGGAACGGACGTCGATGCCATGATCTCTCCCCAGTCATTGAACTTGAGCTGACCTGACTAAGGATTGGCGGGTCGCGAATGTTCCCCTGGCCTCGTTCGCTCTGAGCGATCGCCGACCGGGGACGGGAAAGGGCAGGTCAGGCCCGTGCGGGCAGCGCCGCCGGAGCCGTCCGGCGGCGGAGCGGGCGCCGCGGGCCGCGGCGCAGCGGCAGCCAGAGGGCGATGCCGATCAGCAGGGCGACCGGGTGGCCGATCCCGGTGACGACATCGGTGCCGTCGACGTACTGCTCGCCGATCAGGGCGGCGGCGACGCCGAGGGCGAGCGCGCGGCCGGCCGGCGACAGCAGGCCGGCGAGGGCGCCGAGGCTGGCGAGGACGCCGTAGCTGACTCCGATGTCGAGGTCGCCGAGGGCGTCGACGGGCAGCCCGCGGGCGGCGACGGCGGCCAGGACGACGGACTGGGAGACCAGGGTGGCGCCGACGTGCCCGGCGGCGAAGACCCCGGCGGCCCTCCGGGCGCCGACCCGGCGCTCCAGCGGGGCGACGGTCAGCAGGAAGGCCCAGAGATAAGGGGTCCAGACCGGGCCGGCCACCCAGAGTCCACTGGCGGCGAGGGCGAGCACGGGGTGGTGCGCGAGGTTGTGAACATCGGTCGAGGAGAGCGCCTGCAGGTGGTGCACCAGCTGCGGGTCGCCGAACCGGGCGAAGAGCGTGGTGCCGAGCAGCAGGGCGAGGTAGCCGAGTGCGAAGGGGTTGCGGCGGGGCGTGGGAAGCACACCGCGCAGACTGCGGAGCAGGCCGCGGATCCGGCCGCGGCGTGCCGCGGTACTGCCGGTACTGCTCGCCGCCATGGGCCCTCCGTCCGCCGGACTCCCGTCACCCGCCCCCGTGTTCAACGCGTCGAGGGCGTGCGGAGATCCGCACGGACGGTGCCCGCGGAGACACCGGTGGCCCTTGTCGTGACCACGATACGTTCCGAGGCTGGGAGCCCGCTGGGGAAGAGCTGTGAAGAATGCTTGAGCTTCTGCGCAACGGCTGCGCCCCTTGGTCCGTACCTGCCCTCCGTTCACGGAGCAGCAGCACGAAAGTAAGGGGTGAACACCACCCGCGGTTGCATACAGATCGTTACAGCTGGGATTTTCGACGGGTAAGGTATCGCCCCGTGCCCGGTCCCGACGGGGATCGGCATCGATCCTTGGCCCGGATGTGTCCGGGCCACCTGCCGGAATGACCCCGGTGTCCGTACTCTGCGTGGAGTGCGGGCCGGGTGTGCAGACCGCACACGGCGTATCCACGCCGCGCAGGGGCCGTCGGCGGAACGGCTCCCCGCCGACGCGGCAGGCCGGGCACAGCCCACAACGGACCGAGACGACTACGACGCGGCGCCGCCACCCCCACAGGTGACCGGCCCGCAGCCCTGGGGGCGGTGGCGTGACCGTGACAGAAATTCAGCAAGAGACCGGTAGCAGCCCGGTAGGTACGCAGCGGCGAGTGCTGGTGGTGGAGGACGAACCGACCATCGCGGAGTCCATCGCGGCCCGCCTGGGCGCGGAGGGGTTCAAGGTCGCCGTGGCGCACGACGGCCCCGGCGCGGTGGACGGCTTCCACACCTGGCAGCCCGACCTGGTGGTGCTCGACATCATGCTGCCGGGCTTCGACGGCCTGGAGGTGTGCCGCCGGATCCAGGCGCAGCGCCCGGTGCCGGTGCTCATGCTCACCGCGCGGGACGACGAGACGGACCTGCTGGTCGGTCTCGGCGTCGGCGCGGACGACTACATGACCAAGCCGTTCTCCATGCGCGAGCTGGCGGCCCGGGTCAACGTGCTGCTGCGCCGCGTGGAGCGCGCCCAGCAGGCGGCCAGGACGCCGGCGCTCGGCTCGCTGCGCTTCGGCGAGCTGGAGATCGACCACGTGCAGCGCCGGGTCCGGCTGGGCTCGGGCGACGTGCACCTGACGCCGACCGAGTTCGACCTGCTGGCCTGCCTGGCCGCGCAGCCGCGCGCGGTGCTCACCCGCGAGCAGCTGCTCGCGGAGGTCTGGGACTGGACGGACGCCTCGGGCACCCGCACGGTCGACAGCCACGTCAAGGCGCTGCGCCGGAAGATCGGCGCCAGCTGGATCCGCACGGTGCACGGCGTCGGGTACGCCCTGGAGGCACCCCTTTCCTGAGCGGGCACGCCGAGGGCTGGGCCGCCGGGGGGCCCACGCCTTCAGTCGACGCGCCGCTCCGACCGCAGGGGCACGATGACCTTTCCACAGCAACGCAAAGGGGACGCCGCGGAGCGTCCCGGCCCCGGCCTGGCCGGCCGGGCCGCCCGCCGGGTGTGGGCCGACATGCGGCCGTTCGACCCGGTGCGGTCCATCAAGGGCAAGCTCGCCCTGCTGGTGATCGTCTCCGTCTGCCTGGCCACCGGGATGGTGGTCGTGGCGATCCGGTCCGAGACGCAGATCCGGATCATCATGATCTTCTCGATGATCGCGTCGCTGCTGTTCATGCAGTTCCTCGCGCACGGGCTGACCGCCCCGCTGCGCGCGATGACCGCCGCGGCCCGGGCGATGGCCCGCGGCGACTACAGCGCCCGGGTGGACACCTCCTCCCGGGACGAGATCGGCGAGCTCGCCGACTCCTTCAACCGCATGGCGGCCGATCTGGAGGCCGCCGACCGGCACCGCCGTGAGCTGATCGCCAATGTCTCGCACGAACTGCGCACGCCCATCGCCGCCCTGCGGGCCGTCCTGGAGAACGTGGTGGACGGCGTCGTCCAGCCCGAGCCCAAGACGCTGGGCGCCGCACTGGAGCAGACCGAGCGGCTGGGCCGGCTGATCACCCACCTGCTGGACCTCTCCAAGCTCGACGACGGCGTGGTGCCGCTGGACACCCGCCCCTTCGAGGTGCGGCCGTTCCTGGACGGCGTGCTGCGCGGGGTGACGGTGGACGGCGCCACCGCGGGCGGCGCCTACGGGCGCCGCGGGGACGTGCAGCTCAGCCTGGACGTCCGGCCGGACGGCCTGGCGGCGGTCGCCGACGAGGAGCGGCTGCACCAGGTGGTGGCCAACCTGGTCGACAACGCGTGCAAGCACTCGCCGCCCGGCGGCACGGTGACCGTGCGGGCCCGGCCCGGCGAGCACAGTGGCGGACTGCTGCTGCAGGTCGAGGACCAGGGCCCGGGCATCCCGCTGCAGGACCGCGAGCGGGTCTTCGAGCGCTTCGGCCGCAGCGGCAGCGCGACCGCGCAGGGCCCCGGCAGCGACGGCGGAACCGGCCTCGGGCTGGCCATCGCGCGCTGGGCGGTGGACCTCCACGGCGGCGAGATCCGGGTGGCCGAAAGCGATCGGGGCTGCCGCATCGAGGTCGTGCTGCCCGGTGAGGCACCCGTCCCCACCGGCTGACACGCCCGTACCCGAACGTTGTCACACAACTGGGACACAAGGGGCCGGTCCGGCGTCGGACCGGCCCCTCACTGCTGCCAAGTGTCCATATTGTCAGCTTTTATGGGGATAATGGAGCGAACCGAACGTGTCCAGGTACCCTCGTTCACCGGTTTGTAACGCGCACAACCGGCCAAAATACGGACGTTCACTGTGATCTGGGCGACGCCTGGCCAGGGGGGACTGCGCGATCACTGGTCGGAGGCGTAGCCTTAATCCCCGCTGTCCACCATCCCAAAAGGAAGCGGAAGAGGGCGGTTGCCCCGATGTCGCCACACCCTGAAACCCCCAGCTCGGCAAGCACCACTGGCTTCGGCCCCAATGAGTGGCTCGTCGACGAGATCTACCAGCAGTACCTCCAGGACCCGAACTCGGTTGACCGAGCCTGGTGGGACTTTTTCGCCGACTACAAGCCCGGTACCGAGGTGACTCCAGTGACCCAGGCTGCAACCCAGGTCGGCCCCACGCCGACCCCCGTTGCTGCTCCCGCTGCCCCTGCCGCTGCTCCGGCGCCCGCTGCACCGGCCGCGCCGGTCCAGCCGGCCGCGCCGCTCGCGGCAGCCCCTGCCGCGCCGCCCGCGCCGAAGGCCGCAGCTCCGGCTGCGCCCGCGCCGGCCGCCCAGGGAACCGAGCTGGTCCAGTTGCGGGGTCCGGCGAAGGCGGTGGCGTCGAACATGGACGCCTCGCTGGAGGTGCCGACCGCGACGTCGGTGCGGGCCGTT
>NZ_JBFBJZ010000007.1:0-211885 GCF_040686255.1 Kitasatospora sp. NPDC085879
GGCTCCCAGTAGACGACTGGGTTGATAGGCCGGATATGGAAGCCCAGTAATGGGTGGAGTTGACCGGTACTAATAGGCCGAGGGCTTGTCCTCAGTTGCTCGCGTCCACTGTGTTGGTTCTGAAACCACGAACAGACCGTTGTCGGTTGTTCGAAGAGTTTCATAGTGTTTCGGTGGTCATAGCGCGAGGGAAACGCCCGGTTACATTCCGAACCCGGAAGCTAAGCCTCGTAGCGCCGATGGTACTGCAGGGGGGACCCTGTGGGAGAGTAGGACGCCGCCGAACAATTCTTCTGAAGAAGCCCCGCCCGGGTTCCGGGCGGGGCTTCTTTGCGTTTAGGGGTTCTGCGCGGTCGGTGGGTGATAGCGACGTAGGGTCGCAGTATGGAGACCACCCCGACGCCGCCCGCAGGCGAAAGCATCCGTGCCGTGTCCGAGCTGACCGCCGAGGAACTGTTCATCGCGCGGGCCGTCCTGACGGCGGCCGCCGTCGACGACGGCAGGGAGGCGGTGTCGGAGGCGGGCCGGCTGCGGCTCCGCGAGGGCGAAGGACGGCCGGGTGTGCGGCACCTGCTGCAGACACTCGGCGGCCGTCCGGCCGGGTACGCGCAGCTGGAGACGGCAGGTGACGGCGGTTTCGCGACCGCCGAACTCGCCGTCCACCCCGAGGTGCGGAGGCGTGGTCTCGGCGGCCGGCTGGCCGAGGCCCTGCTGGCGGAGGTCCCGCCCGCGAAGGCGGTGGACTGCTGGGCGCACGGCGGCCACCCGGGTGCCGCCCGTCTGGCGGAGCGGCACGGTGGTGAGCTGGTCCGCGAGCTGAGGCAGATGCGCCGGCCGGCGGGCGGCGACGTGCCGGAGCCGGTGCTACCGGAGGGTGTCGAGCTCCGCGCGTTCCGCCCGGGCGAGGACGACGCCGCCTGGCTGCGGCTGAACGCGCTGGCCTTCGCGCACCACCCCGAGCAGGGTGCGTGGACGGAGGCGGACCTCGCCGACCGGCTGGCCGAGCCCTGGTTCGACCCGGCGGGCTTCTTCCTGGCGGTCCGTGGCGGCGAGCTCGTCGGCTTCCACTGGACGAAGGTGCACCCCGACGGCCTGGGCGAGGTGTACGTGGTCGGAGTGGCACCCGGTGAGCAGGGCAGCGGGCTGGGTCGGGCGCTCACCGCCGCCGGTCTGCGGCACCTGATCCGCGAGCGCGGGGTGCCGGCCGTCCTTCTCTATGTGGACGCTGACAATCCGGCCGCTGTGCGGGTATATGAACGATTGGGCTTCACCGTCCACGAGGTGGACCTGATGTACCGCGTCCAGCCGGAGAGCAAGGCCGGTGGTTCGACCCCACAGGGGTGACCGACTCAGCTTTCCTCCTGGCCATCCGGTGTTTACCGTGGATTCAATTGACGCCGCGAAGATCACAGGATGACGCCCGTAGTGCCTCGTCCCCGCTCCGCCCGCCGACCGGCCCAGCTCCACCCGGCCGCTCCCGGCGGGTGGGCACTGGAGTGGCGGGACGAGGACGCTGCGTACGCCACACACACGTACGCCGCCGCGAGCACGGCAGACGACCGCGGTACGTGCGCCCGGGACTTCGCCCTGCATGAGGAGCTGGCACCGATGACCATCCCTGGCCCCGTCTCCGCCTCGTCCGGTGCGGCCTCCGGCGCCGCCACCGGTGCGGGCTCCAAGCAGGCATCCAAGAGTCGTACCCGGGTACCGAAGGCGACCGGCCCGGCGGCGGGTGACGCCCGTCCGCAGGCCGCGGCGGCCCGCAGCGCCGGCGCGGCCGTGGCCCCGGCCGTTGCCGCCGCGCTGCCGACCGCCATCACCAACGCGCTCGGTGCCCCGGTCGCCGACGAGCCGGGCGCCGTGCGGGTGGCGCCCCGGTCGGCGACGGCCAGCTCCACGGGCGGCGTCCACTCCGCGCTGGCGGACATCGAGACCGAGTTCGGGGCACTGCCGGAGGGCCGGTTCCTCGACCGGGAGCGCAGCTGGCTCGCGTTCAACGAGCGGGTCCTGGAGCTCGCCGAGGACCCGGACATCCCGCTGCTGGAGCGGGCCAAGTTCCTGGCGATCTTCGCCAGCAACCTGGACGAGTTCTTCATGGTCCGGGTGGCCGGCCTCAAGCGCCGGATCGCGACCGGCGTGGCCACCCGCAGCGCGTCCGGCCTGCAGCCCCGCGAGGTGCTGGACCTGATCTGGCGGCGCGCGCGCGAGCTGATGGCCCGGCACGCGGCGTCCTTCCAGCACGAGGTGCTGCCCGACCTGGCCGCCGAGGGCATCGAGGTGGTGCGCTGGCCGGAGCTCGCGGAGAAGGAGCAGGCCCGGCTGCACACGCTGTTCCGGCAGCAGATCTTCCCGGTGCTGACCCCGCTGGCCGTCGACCCGGCGCACCCCTTCCCGTACATATCGGGGCTGAGCCTCAACCTGGCGGTCGTCGTGCGCAACCCGGTCTCCGGGCACAAGCACTTCGCCCGGGTGAAGGTCCCGCAGTCGCTCTCCCGCTTCCTGGAGGCGTCCCCGCAGCGGTACGTGCCGCTGGAGGACGTCATGGGCGCGCACCTCGAGGAGCTCTTCCCGGGCATGGAGGTGCTCGCGCACCACGCCTTCCGGGTCACCCGGAACGAGGACCTGGAGGTCGAGGAGGACGACGCCGAGAACATCCTCAAGGCGCTGGAGAAGGAGCTCATGCGGCGGCGCTTCGGTCCGCCGGTCCGCCTGGAGGTCGAGGAGTCGATCGACCCGTACATCCTCGACCTGCTGGTGCGCGAGCTGAACGTCACCGAGGCCGAGGTGTTCCCGCTGCCCGGGCCGCTGGACCTCACCGGGCTGTTCGGGATCGCCGACCTCGACCGGCCGGAGCTGAAGTACCCGAAGTTCGTGGCGGGCACCGCGCGCGGGCTGACCGACGTGGAGTCGGCATCCCAGCCGGACATCTTCGCCGCGATGCGCGAGCGGGACGTGCTGCTGCACCACCCGTACGACAGCTTCTCGACCTCGGTGCAGGCCTTCCTGGAGCAGGCGGCGGCCGACCCGCACGTGCTGGCGATCAAGCAGACGCTGTACCGGACCTCCGGTGACTCGCCGATCGTCGACGCGCTGATCGACGCGGCCGAGTCCGGCAAGCAGGTGCTGGTCCTGGTGGAGATCAAGGCCCGCTTCGACGAGCAGGCCAACATCAAGTGGGCCCGCAAGCTGGAGGAGTCCGGCTGCCACGTGGTCTACGGCCTGATCGGGCTGAAGACGCACTGCAAGCTGTCGCTGGTCGTGCGGCAGGAGGGCGAGATGCTCCGCCGCTACGCGCACGTCGGCACCGGCAACTACCACCCGAAGACCGCCCGGCTCTACGAGGACCTCGGCCTGCTGACCGCGGACCCGCAGGTCGGCGCCGACCTCTCGGACCTCTTCAACCGGCTGTCCGGGTACTCGCGCCGCGAGTCCTACCGCCGCCTGCTGACCGCGCCGCGCGGCCTGCGGGACGGCCTGGTCTCGCGGATCCACGGGGAGATCGCGCACCACCGGGCCGGCCGGCCCGCGTACGTGAAGATCAAGGTCAACTCGATCGTCGACGAGACGGTGATCGACGCGCTGTACCGGGCCTCGCAGGCCGGCGTGCCGGTGGAGGTGTGGGTGCGCGGCATCTGCGCGATCCGCCCCGGCGTCGCCGGGCTGAGCGAGAACGTCCGGGTGCGCAGCGTGCTCGGCCGGTTCCTGGAGCACTCGCGGATCTTCGTGTTCGGCAACGGGGGCGAGCCCGAGGTGTGGTTCGGCAGCGCGGACATGATGCACCGCAACCTGGACCGCCGGATCGAGGCGCTGGTGCGGGTCTCCGACCCGGCGCACCGGGCGGAGCTGTCCGGGCTGCTCGACCTCGGGGTCTCCGACGAGACCGAGTCCTGGCACCTCGGCGCCGACGGGAGCTGGACGCGGCACTCGGCCGACGCGGAAGGCAGGCCGCTGCAGCACGTCCAGGATCTGTTCATCGCCTCGCGCAAGCGCCACCGGAACGTGTCCGCGGGCCGCTGACCACTGTCCGGGCCGCCGCCCGTGCCCCCGGTTCCGGCGGTGGCCGGGACGGCGGCCGCGGCGGCCCGGGACGACCACATGGGGGAGTCCTTGTCATGACCGATTCGCCGATGACGGCCCCGGCGGCGCCGAGCGCGTCCGCGGGGGAAGTCCTCTCCGGCTACCTCACGACCCAGGCCGGCGCGTTCCTGCGCGCGCTGCCGCAGGCGGTGGGCGAGGCCGGGTCGAGACCGGGCTCGCTCCCGGCCTCGGCGGCGGGTGCGGACGACCTCCTGCGCGCCGTCCGGCGGATCGGCGGCGCCCTGCACACCTTCGAGGCCGCCTTCGAGCCCGGCTGGGCCGGCGAGCTGCGGACCGAGCTGGCCTGGCTGCTCGACCTGCTCGGCCGCGAGCCGGGTTACCGGCGCCGCTCGTCCCGGCTGCTCGCCGCGCTGGACTCGCTCAGCGACACCGGCGCCGACACGCCCGGCATGCTCGCCGGCCACGCCGGCGCGCCCAAGGCCCGCGCCCTCCTGGAGCGCCAGCTCACCCTCGCCCGCACCCGGGCGCACACCGCCCTGCTGCAGGAACTGCGGACGGCCCGGCTGCACGCGCTGGCCGACCGGATGACCCTGCTGAGCGGCGAGGTGCCGCTGCTGGACGCGGCCGCCGGGCGGGACGGCAGCGTGCTGACCCGGCAGGCCGCCGCGGCGCTCGGCGCGCTCGCCGCCGGGACGGAGCGGCTGCCGCTGGCCCGCGCCGTCCAGCCGTACGGCGGGGACGGCCTGCACCGGCTCGCGGTGCTGCCCGCGGCCCGCGGCGCCTCCCCCGTCGCGGACGCCGACGCGCTGCTCGCCGCGGACGACGAGCCCTGGCACCGGGTACGGGTGCTGGTGAAGCGTGCCCGGTACGCCTTGGAGGTGTGCGCGGTGCCCACCGCGGAGCTCGACCGGCTGGACGAGGTCCTCGACCGCCACCGCGACGCCTCCGACGCCGCCGCCACCGCCTCGACCGCGGCCCGCACGCCGAGGATCACGCCGGCGACCGCGTACGTGCTCGGAGTGGTGCATGCTGATCAGCGACTGGAGGTGGAGGCGGCCCGGTACGCCTTCGGCCACCAGTGGCCGAAGCTCCCGCACCATGGATGGCATGAATGGGCGACCGCCTGACCGCAGCGCAGCAGCGCGCCGCCAACCCCTTCCGAGCCCGGCTCGCCCGGCGGACCAGGGGCGGCGGCGCGCCGGCCCGCAGGGCCGCGGCACCCGGCTACGGGCCGACCGTGCTGGCGGCCGGCGGGGTGCTGTGGGTGCCCGGAGGGCCGAAGAAGGACGGCAGCGGCCTGAAGAAGCCGCGGATCGCGGTGATCCACCGGCCGAAGTACGACGACTGGAGCCTTCCCAAGGGCAAGCTCGAACCCGGCGAGGGCTGGCAGGCGGCGGCGCTGCGCGAACTGCGCGAGGAGACCGGGATGCACTGCGTCCTCGGCCCGGAGCTGCCCGCGCAGCACTACCTGGTCGAAGGCCGGCCCAAGGAGGTGCGGTACTGGGCCGCGGTGCCGACCGGCGGTTCGTTCACCCCCGGGCGGGAGGTCGACCGGCTGGAATGGCTGCCCCCGAAGAAGGCGAAATCACGGCTCACCCACGTCCGGGACCGCGCGCTGGTGGATGCGCTGCTGGACATGCTGGACGGCGCGCGCGCCTGATCCAGGCGCCTCCCGACGTAGCGTGTTCCCACCGCCCCGCCGCAGGTCAGCGAGGTCGCCCAAGGTGATCTCACCGCGCCCTCACCGTGACGCAACCGTTACTACCGAGGTCGGTTTCCTGCCAGCCGTTCGAGGTTCACCATCCGTTCATTTGCGACCGCCTGACGCGTCACCTGCCCGGCCTACCTTCGGTGCCACCGGAGGGCCGAACGGGCCCCGGACCACAGCGAAACCCGCGCTGATCGAGCCATCGACGAGCTCACCCCGGCGCAGGGTTATGCCTCAGAAAGGGACACCCAGTGAAGCTCCAGCGAAACGGCTCCAAGGCCCTCGCCATCGGTGCCATGGCGCTCGTCGGCTCGCTGTCGCTCGCGGCCTGCGGTACGGACGACAACTCGACCAGCAGCACGGGCAGCAGCGCTGCGGCCTCCGGTGCGGCCCCGGCCGCGCAGATCGCCTGCGGCAAGGGCGGCCAGCTGCTGGGTGCGGGTTCGACCGCCCAGACCAACGCGGTCGACGTGTGGAAGGCCGCCTTCGGCTCCGCCTGCTCCGGCTCCACCATCACCTACGGCGGTGGCGGCTCCGGCGCCGGTGTGCAGCAGTTCAACCAGGGCAAGGTCGCCTTCGCCGGCTCCGACTCGGCCCTCAAGCCGGCCGAGGTCGACGCCTCGAAGCAGGTCTGCACCGGCGGCCAGGGCGTCAACCTGCCGATGGTCGGCGGCCTGATCTCGATCGTCTTCAACGTCGAGAACGTCGACAAGCTCGTCCTCGACGGCCAGACCGTCGCCAAGATCTTCGACTCGCAGATCACCAAGTGGAACGACCCGGCGATCGCCGCCCTCAACCCGGGTGTCACCCTGCCGGACGCGCCGATCCAGGCCATCCACCGCTCGGACGACTCCGGCACCACCGCGAACCTGACCGGCTACCTGGCCAAGGCCTCCAACGGCGCCTGGACCTACCCGGCCAGCAAGACCTGGGCGGGCAAGGGCGGCCAGTCCGCCAACGGCTCGGCCGGCGTCTCCGCGCAGGTCAAGCAGGTCAAGAACTCGATCAGCTACGTCGAGCTCTCCTACGCCCAGACCAACAGCCTGAAGAGCGCCGCCATCAACACGGGCGCCGCCAAGCCGGTCGAGGCCACCGCCGAGAACGCCGCCACCACCTTCGCCAAGGCGAAGATCGCCGGCACCGGCAGCGACCTGGCCCTGAGCCTCGACTACGCGACCAAGGACGAGGGCGCCTACCCGATCGTCCTGGTCACCTACGAGATCGTCTGCGACAAGGGCAACAAGGCCGAGAGCCTCGACACCCTGAAGTCCTTCCTCACCTACACCATCAGCGACGCCGGCCAGCAGGCCATCGGCGCCAAGGGCTACGTCCCGCTGCCGAAGGAGCTGGCCTCCAAGGTTCAGGCCGTCATCCCGACCCTGGCCTGACCCAGCACCGGCGGGGCGGCCCTCAAGGGGGGACGGGCCGCCCCGCCGGAAGCACCACCCACGCACCACACGTCCGGGGCACCGCCGCCAGGTGCCGTCCCCCACGGGGGCAGCACCGTCAGACCGGAGTAGACGATCATGACTTCATCCCCCCCTGCCGCCACACGGGGCAGGGCCCGCCGCAGCCGGAGCGACAGCCGGCTCGGCGACAGCATCTTCTTCAACCTCTCCCGAGGGTCGGGCATCCTGCTGCTGGTCATCATGGCCGCGATCGCAGGCTTCCTCGCCTACCGCTCGGGCATCGCGCTGTCCAAGGACGAGGGCAACTTCCTCACCACCTTCGAGTGGAACCCGGACGCGCCCAAGCCGGTCTTCGGCATCGCCGTCCTCGCCTTCGGCACCATCGTCAGCGCCGTGATCGCCATGGTGATCGCCGTGCCGGTCGCCGTCGGCATCGCGCTGTTCATCTCGCACTACGCGCCGCGCCGCATCGCGCAGCCCTTCGCCTACCTGGTCGACCTGCTCGCCGCGGTGCCCAGCATCGTCTACGGCCTGTGGGGCGTGCTGTTCCTCGTCCCGCACATGGACGGCATGACCGCGTGGATGGACCAGTACCTCGGCTGGACCTACGTCTTCGACCAGACCCAGCCCGGCGTCACCCCGCGCAACCTGTTCACCGTCGGCATCCTGCTGGCGATCATGGTCCTGCCGATCATCACCGCGGTCAGCCGCGAGGTCTTCCGGCAGGTCCCGCGGATGCACGAGGAGGCGGCCCTCGCCCTCGGTGCCACCCGCTGGGAGATGGTCCGCACCGCGGTGCTGCCCTTCGGCCGCCCCGGCATCATCTCCGCCTCGATGCTCGGCCTCGGCCGCGCCCTCGGCGAGACCATCGCGGTCGCCATCGTGCTCTCCGCCAACAGCGTGCTCTCGCTACACGTCCTGGACCCCGGCGGCGGCACCTTCGCGCAGAACATCGCGCTCAAGTTCAACGAGGCCCAGCCGTTCGGCCGTGACGCCCTCATGGCCTCCGGCCTGGTCCTCTTCGTGATCACCCTGCTGGTGAACGGCGCCGCCCGACTGATCATCGCGCGCCGCAAGGAGTACTCGGGGGCCAACGCATGAGCACCGCGACCACCATTGCGGACTCGGCTCCGCAGCTGCGCCGCAGCCTCACCACCGCCCGCCTCCCGAAGTGGGCGCCGGCCGGCGTCGCCGCCCTCTCCATCGGCCTCGGCTGCGCCATCGGCGCCGGCGCCGGACTCGCCAGCCACCTGCAGTGGGGTCTGATCGCCGCCGCGCTCTTCGTGGTGCTGAGCTACTCGCTCTCCGCCCGCGTCGAGGGCCGCCGCCAGGCCAAGGACCGGCTCGCCACCGCGGTGGTCTGGGTCGCGTTCATCCTGGCCGTCGTGCCGCTGGCCGCGCTGACCTTCTACACCGTGCAGCAGGGCCTGGAAGTGCTGGACGCCAACTTCCTCACCCACTCCATGAAGAACGTGATCTCCTCCGGCCCCGGCGGCGGCATCTACCACGCGCTGATCGGCACCCTGGAGCAGGTCCTGCTGGCCACCCTGATCGCGGCCCCGATCGGTCTGCTGACCGCCGTCTACCTCGTCGAGTACGGCCGCGGCCAGCTCGCCAAGTGGGTCACCTTCTTCGTCGACGTCATGACGGGTGTTCCGTCGATCGTCGCCGGTCTGTTCATCCTCTCGCTCTGGAACATCTTGCTCGGGTTCGACTACTCGGGCTTCTCCGGCAGTCTCGCGCTGGCCATCCTGATGATGCCGGTCGTCGTGCGCTCCACCGAGGAGATGCTCCGCCTCGTCCCGAACGAGCTGCGGGAGGCCTCGTACGCCCTCGGCGTGCCGAAGTGGAAGACCATCATCCGGATCGTGCTGCCGACCGCGATCGGCGGCATCACCACCGGTGTGATGCTGGCCGTCGCCCGCATCACCGGCGAGACCGCGCCGGTCATGATGCTGGTCTTCGGTGCAGACGCCATCAACGGCGACCCGTTCAACGGACCGCAGCAGTCGCTGCCGCTCTACATCTGGCAGCAGTACTCGATGGTCAACAACGACTTCGGCTACGCCCGCGCCTGGGGCGCCGCGCTGGTGCTGATCTTCTTCGTGATGGGGCTCAACCTCATCGCGCGGGGCATCGCACGCTGGCGCTCGCCCAAGGGCGGACACTGACCCGACTGACGTACGAGAAGAATTCATTAGCGGCGCTGCCGCGGGCGAGAGAAGACGAAAGATCATGGCCAAGCGCATCGACGTCAGCGGACTGTCCGCCTACTACGGAGCCACCCGCGCCATCGAGGACATCTCGATGACCATCGAGCCCCGCTCCGTGACGGCCTTCATCGGCCCGTCCGGCTGCGGCAAGTCCACCTTCCTGCGGACCCTCAACCGCATGCACGAGGTCATCCCGGGTGCCCGCGTCGAGGGCAAGGTGATGCTCGACGACGAGAACCTGTACGCCACCAACATCGACCCGGTCGCCGTGCGCCGCTCGATCGGCATGGTGTTCCAGCGGCCGAACCCCTTCCCGACCATGTCGATCTACGACAACGTGGTGGCCGGCCTCAAGCTCGCCGGCGTGCGGAAGAAGTCCGTGCTGGACGGCGTCGCGGAGAAGTCCCTCAAGGGCGCCAACCTCTGGAACGAGGTCAAGGACCGGCTCAACAAGCCTGGCGCCGGCCTCTCCGGCGGCCAGCAGCAGCGCCTGTGCATCGCCCGCGCCATCGCGGTCGAGCCCCAGGTCCTGCTGATGGACGAGCCCTGCTCCGCGCTCGACCCGATCTCCACCCTCGCCATCGAGGACCTGATCGGCGAGCTGAAGTCCCAGTACACGATCGTCATCGTGACCCACAACATGCAGCAGGCAGCCCGCGTCTCGGACCGCACCGCCTTCTTCAACCTGGCCGGCGTCGGCCAGCCGGGCAAGCTGATCGAGCTGGACGACACCCAGCGGATCTTCTCCAACCCGTCCGTCCAGGCGACCGAGGACTACATCTCCGGCCGCTTCGGCTGACCGAGCCGGGCTCCCCGGAGCCCCACCGACTACTTCGCGGTGCTGCATGGCGGTGCCGCCGCGAAGTACGCAGGGCCCGCCCCCGTGATGTGGGGGCGGGCCCTGCACCCTTTCCGGGCGGCCTGCGCGGGGCGGTTGCCCGCCGGTCAGAGGAAGAGCAGATCCACGATGCCGTACATCGCCGCGGCCACCAGGGCGGCGGCCGGCATGGTGATGAACCAGCCCATCACGATGTTCTTGGCGACACCCCAGCGGACCGCGCGGATCCGCTTGGTGGCACCCACACCCATGATCGCCGAGGTGATCACATGCGTGGTGGAGATCGGCGCCGCGTAGACGAACGAGGTGATGTACATGACGCTCGACGCGGTGGCCTCGGCGGCGAAGCCCTGCGGCGGGTCGAGCTCGATGATCTTCCGGCCGAGGGTCCGCATGATCCGCCAGCCGCCCGCGTAGGTGCCCAGCGACAGCATCGTCGCGCAGGAGACCTTCACCCAGATCGGGATGTCGCTGCCGGTCTGGTGGCCGGAGATGGTGAGCGCCATCACCACGATGCCCATGGTCTTCTGGGCGTCCTGCAGGCCGTGGGCCAGGGCCATGGCGGCGGCCGAGGCGGTCTGCGCGACCCGGAAGTTGCGCTTGGCGCGGTGCGGGTTGGCCCTGCGGAAGATCCACAGGATCGCCAGCATCACCAGGAAGCCGCCGATCAGGCCGACCACCGGCGAGACCACCATCGGGATGATGATCTTGTCGACCACGCCGCTCCAGATCACCCCCGTGCCGCCGGCCAGCGCCGCACCCACCAGGCCGCCGAACAGCGCGTGCGAGGAGGAGGACGGAAGGCCGAAGTACCAGGTGGTCAGGTTCCAGGTGATCGCGCCCACCAGCGCGGCGAAGAGGATCGCCATACCCTGGCTGCCCGAGGGCGTCTCGATGATGCCGCTGGACACCGTCTTCGCCACCCCCGAACCGAGGAAGGCGCCCGCAAGGTTCATGACCGCGGCCATCGCCAGGGCCGCCCGCGGGGTCAGTGCCCGGGTCGAGACCGAGGTGGCGATCGCGTTCGCGGAGTCGTGGAAGCCGTTGGTGTAGGTGAAGAAGAAGGCCACGCCGAGGACGGCGATCAGTGCTGCCGTATCCACGGAGGTCAGGACTCCTTGACCGCGATGGTCTCCACCGTGTTCGCCACGTGCTCGAAGGCGTCGGCAGCCTCTTCCAGGACGTCGACGACCTGCTTCAGCTTGAGCACCTCGATCGCGTCGTACTGGCCGGAGAACAGGTGGGCCAGCAGCTTGCGGTGGATCTGGTCGGCCTGGTTCTCCAGCCGGTTGATCTCGATCCAGTACTCGGTGAGGTTCTGCATCGACCGCAGGTTCGGCATCGCCGCGGCGGTCAGCTCGGCGGCCCGGGCCAGCACCTCGATCTGCTGCTCGACACCCTTCGGCAGGGACTCGATGTCGTAGAGGACGACCAGGTCGACCGCCTCCTCCATGAAGTCCATGATGTCGTCCAGCGACCCGGCGAGGCTGTAGATGTCCTCGCGGTCGAAGGGCGTGATGAAGGAGGAGTTCAGCTGGTGGAAGATCGCATGGGTGGTGTCGTCGCCCGCGTGCTCGGCGGCGCGCATGCGCTCGACGATCTCCGCGCGGGCCGACACGTCTGATCCCAGCAGTTCCAGCAGGAGCTTCGACCCGACGACGAGGTTCTCCGCCGCGGCGGCGAACATGTCGTAGAAGCTCGTCTCCTTCGGGGTCAGGCTAAAACGCACGGAAATCTCCGATGTGCGGGGTAGGGACTGAACGACTCTAGGCGTTCGCCGTCCCGGGAGTGCAAACGGGGTGTTGACGCGGTTCCCCAGTCTGGCGGAACCACAGCCGGTTTGCTCCTGCCGTGCACGGGGAGATCCGAGCTGACGCCCGGACGGCGGAACATGCAGGACAGCCACCGTGTTGGACACTGGAGGTCCAGGGACGGCGAGCAGGGAGACAGAGGCGGGCCGGATGACCACGATTCAGACGCGCACCGAGGACACCAGCACCCCCGACACCGCGACCGCGACCGGCACCCCCGACACCGCGGCCGACGGCGACGACATCACCGCCCAGGCGGGCGCCGCCCGGCCGCACGGTCCGCACGGCTACAGCGCCCAGAAGAACGAGCACCTCAAGCGGCTCCGCCGGATCGAGGGCCAGATCCGGGGCCTGCAGCGCATGGTCGACGAGGACGTCTACTGCATCGACATCCTCACCCAGGTCTCCGCCGGCACCAAGGCGCTGCAGTCCTTCGCGCTCTCCCTCCTGGAGGAGCACCTGCGGCACTGCGTGGCCGCCGCCGCCGAGCAGGGCGGCGCCGAACTCGACGGCAAGGTCGCCGAGGCCACCGCGGCCATCTCCCGGCTGCTGCGCACCTGAACACCGGTCCGAGCACCGGTCTGAGCACCGGTCAACGCGCGCCCGCGCGGCGGGATGCGGCGCCCGGGCGGGGCGCGCCCGCGCGGCGGGATGCGGCGCCCGGGCGGCCGCCAGGGGTCAGCCCGCTGCGGCCGCCCGCCCGGCGCCGTCCTGACCCGGCACGGCGGCCGACACCCGGTCGAGCAGCACCCGGTCGATCTGCTCGGTGGCCAGCTTCTCGTCGGAACTGGTCGATGCGGCGATCATGAGCTCGCCGGCCAGCTCGATCTCGTCGAGCGCGGTCTTGTCGTGGCCGCCCGCGCGGCCCTCCGAGGATGCCACCTGCACCACCCCTCCAGCGCCGCCTCCCGGCCAGGACGGCGGGTACCCCGTCCTCCAGGGTAGGCAGGAGCACGGCCCCGCCGTATGGCACGGACGGGTCATCTCTTCGGCCACAGGCACTAGGCCCGTCACTTCGCGGGCGCCGAGGCCTTCGGTGAGTAGATGTCGGTGGTGGCCGGCTCGGCCGCCTGCACCGGGGCGCCGAAATCGGCCAGCGAAGTGGTCGAGACCACCTTCACCTGGTCCTTCGACTCCTTGGAGCCGGCCACCCCCGCGAAGGCGAAGGTCTCCACCACCTTGTGCACCCGCCCCTGGGCGTCCAGCCACACCTCGTACGGCACCTGCTTCACCGTGAAGGTCTGCGCGGCCATCCGCAGGCCGTCCGCCCCCCGCCCGCCGGTGGCCTCGGCGGCCTTGGCGAGGTCCAGGGTGCCCTTGTAGTGCTTGAGCTCGGTGCCGTCGACCGTCTCGGTGCCGACCAGCTCGGCCGTCTCCGCCCCGCGCAGCGCGCCGGCGGCGCTCGACGGGTCGGTGGCGCCGCTGCTGACCAGATTGCCGTCGGGGAGCTGGCGGACGTCCAGCCGGACCCACTTGCCGGCCGGCACCTTCGCCCCGCTGTTCTGCAGGTAGACCGTGCCCGGCAGGAGGACCTCCTTGATCGTGCCGGTGGTGGCGGCCCCGGGCGGCACGTCGATCTCCAGCGTGCCGATCCGCTTCACGTAGTCGTAGCCGCCGGTGCCCTTGAACACGGCCTTCTTGTCCGCGGACTCGGTGACCAGCTCGGTGCTGGTCCGGGCGGAGCCCGTCCGGCCGGTGATGTCGGCCGCGGAGCGCACCGCCGTCAGCGGGTCGGCGGAGAGCACGTCCGCGGAGCCGCCCTGCGGCTCGGCACCGCCGCCGGCACAGGCGGACAGAGCGGCGGCCAGCAGCGCCACCGCCGCGGCGGTACGGACGTGCTTCAGCTTCTTCACGATCGACACAACCCCCTCGGGCCCCGATGCCCGGCAAGCAGCCACCCCGGATGGGCAGAGCTCTCCCGGGCCCAACGAGCCCGAGCCGCACGGGTTACGGCCGTCCCGGCGTACGGAATCGTCCGCGCGCCCCCGCGCGGCGCGTTACCGTGAAACACGTGTCCAGCGACGTCCCGGCGGAGTCCGCGTTCATTCCGCTCGCCGCCCACCGGGTGGCCCTCGAAGAACGCGGATCCTTCTGCTTCGCCAGCTGCAGCTGCGGCTGGTTCGCCCCGGGGCGGCGCTCCCGCGACCGCGCCCGGCGGGACGCCGACGAGCACGAGCGCGACGGCCGGCCCTGACCGGCCCGTGGCGGCCTTCGCTCAGGCGGCCAGGTCGGACTCGGGCGCCTGCTGCTCGGCCGCGGCCGGCTCCCGCCGCCGGCGGCTGCGGCCGCCCCCGACGCCGGCCCCGCCCGCGTCCCGCCGGCGGGCGACCACCAGCGGCGCGGCGGCCGTCCTGGTGAGCGCGTGGCAGAACGGCACCAGCACCGCCATCGCCAGCGGCGCCAGCAGCAGCACCACCGCGGTGGCCAGCGCGAAGCCGCCGATCACGTCCGTCGGGTAGTGCACACCCATGTACATCCGGCAGAAGCCCTGCACCAGCGCGAGCCCGCCCGCGACCAGGCCGAGCCGGCGGTTCACCAGCAGCAGGGCGACCGCGATGCCCATCGACATCGCCGAGTGGTCACTCACGAAGGAGAGGGTGCCCTCCTTGCCCTCCACCAGGACCTCCAGCTCGGGATGGTCCACGAAGGGACGCGGCCGGTCCACGATCGCCGAGATCGGCAGGTTGGCCAGCTCCGCGATCGCCACCGCCAGCGGGGCCCAGAGCAGGCCGGCCACCGCCACCGGGGCGTCCGGCCGCCTGCGCGCCTGCAGCCAGGCGACCAGGCAGACCGCGGCCAGGCCCAGCAGGATGCCGTACTCGCCGACCCACGAGACCGCGGAGTCCAGCCAGCCAGGGGCCGAGACGGCCAGGCCGTTGATCGCGCGGAGCAGGCCCAGGTCCGGGTTGCCCGTGTCGGCGAGCAGCGTCGACACGCCGCACCTCTCTCTCGTGTCCGGAACGCCGGGTCGGCGCACCGCGGTCGCACCCCCGGAACAGGTCCGGTACGGAGCAACAACGTCCTGAGCAGGGCACAGGGTTCCACGGAGACCGCTCGTCACGGAAAATTGACCCACCGTCCACCGCCCGCCCACACCCGGGGCGGGCCGGCGGCTCAGCTCTGTGCCGGGCCCTGGCCGCCGCTGATCGTACCGTCGGCGTTCCGGACCGGCAGAGCCGCGGCACCGTCCGGCGTGACCCGGGTGGCACCGATGTAGTCCCGCTGGTTGATGGTGTCGTAGCGGATCACCGCGCCGGTGTGCGGGGCGTCGATCATGTACCCGCCGCCGACGTAGATCCCGACGTGGTGGATGGACCGCGGATCGCTCAGGTCGTTCGCGAAGAACACCAGGTCACCCGGGCGGAGTTGGTCCCGGGAGGGGTGCTCGCCGGCGTACCACTGGTCGTTGGCCACCCGGGGCAGGGTGATGCCGACGCTCGCGAACGCGGCCTGGGTCAGACCCGAGCAGTCGAACCGCCCCTGCTGCGAGGGCAGACCCTCGCCGCCCCACAGGTACGGCGTGCCGAGCTTGGTCTGCGCGAAGTAGATGGCGCCGGCCGCCTGCTGGGAGAGACCGATCGCGGCCTGCGGGGCCGGCGCGGTGAAGCTCCTGGCCAGCGACTGGATGTTCTTCACATAGCCCTGGGTCTCCCGGTAGCCCGGGACGCCGCCCGCCCTTATCACCGCGTACGGCCCGGCGTTGTAGGCGGCGAGCATGTTCGCCTGCCGGTCGCCGGGCACGGTGGAGACGTCCTTGGCGAGCGCGCAGTCGTAGGTCGCGGCCGAGGCGATGGCGTCCGCCGGGTCCCAGATGTCGCGCCGGCCGTCCCCGTTGGCGTCCACCCCGTAACTGGCCCAGGTGCCCTCCAGGAACTGCGCCATCCCGTACGCCTTGGCCGGACTCTTGGCGGTCGGGTCGAAACCGCTCTCCTGGTACAGCTGCGCCGCGAGCATCGGAGGAGAGATCTCGGGGCAGAGGGTGCCCCACTTCTCGATCAGCGGGCGGTAGGCGGCCGGGACCGTGCCCGAGGAGATGCCGAGGTGGTTGGTGTTCGACCGGGGCGTGCCGCTGGCGGCGAAGGTCCCGACGGTGATCAGGCCGACGAAACCGACCGTCACCACCGCTGCGGCGGCAGCGGCCGCGCCCGCTCTGCGGAGTACCATCAGCACCATCCCGACGTGGCGTCAGTTGCGATTGTCCCGGAAGGCGTTGCTCAGCGCAATCAACACAGATACGAAGAGTGAGCGGTATCCTTCGTACGGTGGACATCCTGTCGTACGTGTCCCATGACTCACGACCAATCCGCGAGATATAGCCAAGTCGACATCAGATCTGGCCAAGAATAGGTCCTGCCCCTTCGCGCAGCCGTGTTCCGGGGCCTTGAATTTCCCTGATCGGGCGGTGAGATGGAATGAACCTGAGCAGCGTGGACAGCAAGGTGATCGGCTACCTGGCCGAGGACCCACCCAAGAAGGCCAACATCGACACCATCATCGGCGGCATCGCCCCGGACTGGGGGCCGTTCGCCACCCTCGGCTCCGAGGCGCGGGTGATGGTCGAGGTCGTGATGGCGGTCGCCATCCTGGCCTGCCTCGCCATCGCGGTCTGGGGAGCCGCCAAGCAGCGCATCGGTGCCACGGCCATGCGCGACACGTTCAGTGCCGAGCAGGGCAAGGGACTGATCATCGCGGGACTGACCGGCGTGTTCATCATCGGATCGCTGGGCACCCTGTTCACCATTGTCTATGGCATGGCGATCTGACGATCGTACGGATCGGATAGTCATCCCGGCGGGGCGGCCATGCGTCTCTGCCGGCACAGTCGTGTTCGCGTCACCGGGGCCCCACGGGGCTCCCCGCACCAGGAGGGCCGCCGTGCCGTTGTCCGACGACCAGCCGCACACCCGGACGCGGCTGCCGGTCGCCGAACAGCCCCACCAGATGACCACACGTCAGCCACGTCCGGTCCGGACCCTGCTGACCGTCCTGCTCGTGGTCACCCTGCTGGTGATCGCGGTCTCCATCGCCAACCGCGGCAAACCCGACCCCGGCCCCACCGGCAGCGGCAACGCCACCTCCGGCTCGGGGGACGGCGCCCAGGCCGGCTCGGCCGCCACCGCCCCGAGCGGGACCAAACCCGTCGACACCACCGACAACGGCATCGCCAACGGCTTCCCGCACACCGACCAGGGTGCCCAGTCGGCCGCCGCCAACTACGCGACCGCCCTCGGCTCCGCGGAGATGTTCCAGACCACCAGCCGCCACACCGTCGTCGACACCGTCTCCGACCCCACCGTCGCCGCCCAGCTCCAGCAGCGGCTCGACGCCGCCTTCACCGCCGAGAACAACGGCCGCTTCGGCCTCGACGCCCAGGGTGAGGCCCCCAAGGGCCTCACCTTCGTCAGCCGCACCATCCCCGTCGGCACCCGCACCGCCAACTACGCCGACACGGCGACGAAGGTGGAGGTGTGGTGCACGGGGCTGCACGGGCTGGCGGGCGACGGCTCGACCAGGCCGGTCTCCCAGGACTGGTACACCCTCACCGTCACCATGCGCTGGAACGGCAGCGACTGGAAGGTGACCGACTTCGACCGGGCTTCGGGCCCTGCCCCCGTTCCGGGCGATCAGCAGGCGGCCACGGCCCAGCAGATCACTGACGCAGTCCAGAGGTTCGGAGGCTTCCGCTATGCGCGGTGACGGCTCGACCAGATCCCTCGTCCGGAGGGCCGGCGCGCTGGGCGGCGCACTCGCGGGCCTGCAGGCGACCGCGCTGATCACCGCACAACGGGTGTTCGCCGACCCGTCGCCGTCGCCGTCGCCCTCGGCCTCGACCTGCACCGGGCAGGGCGGTGCGGACTGGCTGGGCGGCAACAAGCTCTGTCCCCCGCCCAACAGCACCGTCATTCCCGGGACCGAAGGCGTCGGGGCGGCCACCGACCCGCTGGGGTCGCTCGCCAAGGGGTGTGCGCAGGCTGCCGCGTGGGTGGTGCGCAAGCTGGGCGGGGCGATCGACGGCACGACGCAGGTGGACTTCACCAACGCCGCCTTCCTGCAGCAGTACGCGGTGGTGTTCGCCGGTTCGACGGTGATCACGCTGGTGCTGTGGCTGCTGGCGGTGACCAAGCGGGCGGTGCGCGGTGCGCCGCTGGCGCAGGCCTTCTCGGAGGCGATCGGCTTCCTCTGGCTGACGGTGATCGCCTCGGCGTTCACCCCGCTGATCCTCTACACGGTGGTCTCGGCGACGGACGGGCTGACCGCGGCGATCGCGGCCGGCACCAAGTCGGACACCGGCACCTACCTGGGCGGATTCGCGGACACCCTGGAGAAGGGCTCCCTCGGCGGCGGTCCGCTGATCCTGATCATCGTCTCGCTGGTGGCGGTGCTGGCCGCGGCCGTGCTCTGGATCGAGCTGCTGATCCGGGCCGCGATGCTGTACGTGGGTGCGCTGCTCGGCACCGCCGTGTACGCGGGCCTGGTCGACAAGCAGTTGTGGAAGCACGTCCGCCGCTGGGCCGGCCTGATGCTGGCGGTCGACCTCGCCAAGCCGATCATCGTGGTCATCCTGGGCCTGGCCGGCGCGGTCGCCACCGGGGCCGGGGCGAGCGACGACTTCGCCCGGGTGCTGTCCGGTCTGGCGATCCTCTTCCTGTCGATCTTCTCCAGCGCGGCCGTCTACCGCTTCGTGCCGGGCTTCGGCGACGAGCTGCAGCAGGTGCGCCGGGCCAGGGCGAGTGCCGTCTCGGCCGGTTCGGCGATGATCAACGGTCCGGCGAACCTGGTGAAGCAGGGCATCTCCGCGCACGGCTCGCGCGGCGGCCCGCAGGCGGCCAACGCCTCCTCCGGCTCCGGTGGCGGCGGAGTCGCTCCGGGCATCGCCGCGCACGCCGGCCGTGCTTCCGCGCCGCCCGCCCAGCCCCCCGCCCCGATCAACAACCCCACGAAGGGAGGGTGACGGGTGAGCAGCGATCAGCTCGGCCAGTTCGGCGCCCAGTACGCCCAGCCGTACGCGCACCAGCGCCGCACCTACCTCATCGGCAAGTCGCGGCCGAACGCGCCGATCGGGCGCAACCGCGAATCCGGCGAGATCGTGCTGATCATCTTCGGTGCCTTCCTCGGCATGATGTGGGGTCTGCTGATGCCGATCCTGCCGCTGCGGATCGCCGGCCTGGTCGGCCTCCCGCTGTTGGCGATCATGGCTGTGTACGTGCCGTACCGCCGCCGCACCTTCTACAAGTGGGTGGAGATCAACCGCACGTACCGGCGGACGGTGCGCTCCGGGCGGGCGGTGTGGAAGTCCGAGGTGATCGACGCCGGGACGCGCCTCGACGGGCGCGAGGTGGAGGTCGGACCGCCACCGGGCGTGGGCCGGCTCCGCTGGCTGTCCGCGCCGTTCGGGCCGGACGAGGTCGGGGTGCTGATGCACCTGGAGCGCCGCACCGTCACCGCCGCGATCGAGATCGAGGGCCCGGGCGTCGGCCTGCGCGACTCGGAGGACCAGGAGACGCTGGTCGACCGGTTCGGCACGCTGCTCAAGCACGTGGCGAACGGCGACGGCTTCGTGACCCGGCTCCAGATGCTGGCCCGGACGCTGCCCGCCGACCCGGACGCGCACGCCAAGGACGTGGAGCGCCGCGGCGACGACGAGGCGCCGCGCTGGCTCAAGGAGTCGTACGACCAGCTGCAGTCGATGGTGTCGACCTCCTCCGAGCAGCACCGGGCCTACCTGGTGGCCTGCATGCACTACACCCGGGACCTGGCGGCCGAGGCACATGCCATGGGGCGGACGGCCGACGGCCGGCGACAGCGCGACGACGAGGGCCTGGCGACGGTGATGGCCCGTGAGCTGACGGACATCTGCGCGCGGCTGGCCGAGGCGGACATCCGGGTCCGGCAGCCGCTGGGCCAGGCCCGGCTGGCCTCGCTGGTGCACTCGATGTACGACCCGGACCACCCGATCGACCACATCCAGGCGATGAGCCGGCGCAACGCCTGGCCGGCCGAGCTGGACGCCACGCACCCGCAGCTCCTGCAGGCGAAGACCCGCGAGTCGGCGACCCGGGAGCCGTGGTGCCACGCCACCGCCTGGGTCAAGGAGTGGCCGCTGACCCCGGTCGGCGTCAACTTCCTGGCGCCGCTGCTGGTGCACACCCCGGACGTGATCCGCACGGTCGCCGTCACGATGGACCTGGAGCCGACCGACGTCGCCATCGAGCGGATGCTCACCGAGAAGACCAACGACGAGGCGGAGGCCAGTCGCGCCGCCAAGATGAACCGCACCGTCGACCCGCGCGACCTGGCCCACACCGGCCGGGTCGACCAGCGCGGCGACGACCTCGCCTCCGGCGCGGCCGGCGTCAACCTGGTCGGGTACATCACGGTCTCCGCCCGCACCCCCGAGGCGCTGGCGCGCGACAAGCGGACCATCCGCGCCTCGGCCGGCAAGAGCTACCTCAAGCTGGAGTGGTGCGACCGCGAGCACCACCGGGCTTTCGTCAACACGCTGCCGTTCGCGACCGGCATCCGCCGCTGAGGGAGGGGACCCCGTGATCGGCAACCTGACCGACGCCTTCACCAGCCTGATGTTCGGCAAGGTGGAGACCACCCGGCTGCCCGTCCGCACCTCGACCGGGCAGGCCCAGGCGGTCTACCTGCCGACGGCCGCGCCGGGCCTCGGCGACTCGGGCGTGATCATCGGCCGAGAGGTGTACAGCGGCAAGGGCTACGTCTACGACCCGTTCCAGCTGTACGGCCAGCAGCTGCCGGCCCCGCACTGGCTGGTGCTCGGCGAGTCCGGCAACGGCAAGTCGGCGCTGGAGAAGACGTACGTGCTGCGCCAGCTGCGCTTCCGCGACCGGCAGGTGGTGGTGCTGGACGCGCAGGGCGAGGACGGCGTCGGCGAGTGGAACCTGATCGCCAACGCGCTGGGCATAAAGTCCATCCGGCTCGATCCGATGGCGGCCCGGGACGGCGGGGTGAAGCTCAACCCGCTGGACCCGTCGATCACCACCACCGGGCAGCTGTCGCTGCTGCGCACCATCATCGAGGTGGCGATGGGGCGGGGCCTGGAGGAGCGGGCCGGCTTCGCGCTGAAGGCGGCGCACGCCCATGTGTACGCCACGGTGAAGGATCGCCAGCCCGTGCTGGACGACATCATCACCACCCTGCGCAACCCCGAACTCTCCTCGCTGGAGTCGCTCGGGGTGGCCGTCGACGACGTGCAGTCCTGGGGCCTGGACGTGGCCCTGGTGCTGGATCGGCTGGTCGACGGCGACCTGCGCGGCATGTTCGACGGCCCGACCACGGCCGGTATCGACCTGGACGCGCCGCTGATCGTCTTCGACCTGTCGCACATCGACCGGAACTCCATCGCGATGCCGATCCTGATGGCGATCGTCGGTGTCTGGCTGGAGCACACCTGGCTGCGGCCGGACCGGGTGAAGCGGATCTTCCTGGTCGAAGAGGCCTGGCACATCATCAACAGCCCCTTCGTGGCCCAGCTCTTCCAGCGGCTGCTGAAGTTCGGCCGCCGCCTGGGCCTCTCCTTCGTGGCGGTGGTCCACCACCTCTCGGACGTGGTGGACGGCGCGGCCGCCAAGGAGGCCTCGGCGATCCTCAAGATGGCGTCCACCCGCACCATCTACATGCAGAAGGCCGAGGAGGCGAGAGCCACCGGCCGGGTGCTCGGCCTGCCCCGGTGGGCGGTGGAGATCATCCCCACCCTGTCGCCCGGTATCGCGGTGTGGGACGTCAACGGCAACGTCCAGGTGGTCAAGCACATCATCACCGAGTCGGAGCGCCCGCTCGTCTACACCGACCGGGCGATGACCGAGGACGCCGTCGCCGAGCGCCAGCGGGCCGAACAGCAACTGGCCGCCGAACCGATGATCTGAGCGGCGGAGTCCGGGCGACAACGACTCCACCAGCACGACCCCGCGAACACGACTCCCGCGACAACGACCCCCGGCGGCGCCACGGCGCTCCCGGGGGTCGTTGCTCGACATCATGTCAGCTGGCGGAAACCCTCTCGTTACGTCAGAGGACCTGACAGCTACGCGCGTTGACCCTAGGCTTCACCCGTCATGCCACGATGGCCCCGGCGTCTGCCGGGCCCCAGACGGTACGGGGTACCCTCATGTCCACATCCGGTCAGACCGGCAGATACCGCCGCACGGCGCTCGCCGCGGCCGCGGCCGCGGGCCTGCTCGGCACGCTGCTCGTGCCGAGCGTCGCCGAGGCGCACGGCCACCACAAGCCGAAGGTCGAGGACCTCCAGCTCCTCGCCATCAACGACTTCCACGGCAACCTCGAGCCCCCGGCCGGGTCCTCCGGCACCATCAAGGAGGTCGACCCGGCGACCGGCCAGGTGGTCTCCACCCCGGCCGGCGGTGTCGAGTACCTGGCCACCGCACTGCGCGAGGCCCGCAAGGGCCACCGGAACACGCTGACCGTGGCCGCCGGCGACATCGTCGGCGCGAGCCCCCTGCTCTCCGGCCTGTTCCACGACGAGCCGACCGTCGAGGCGATGAACAAGCTCGGCCTCGACGTCACCAGCGTGGGCAACCACGAGTTCGACGAGGGCGCCAAGGAACTGCTGCGCCTGCAGGACGGCGGCTGCCACCCGACCGACGGCTGCTACACCAAGGGCCGCAAGTTCAAGGGCGCCGACTTCCAGTACCTGGCCGCCAACGTCACCAACGAGAAGACCGGCCGCCCGATCCTCGACCCGTACTGGATCACCGAGGTGCACGGCGAGAAGGTCGGCTTCATCGGCGTCACCCTGGAGGGCACGCCGAACATCGTCACCGCCGCGGGCGTCAAGGGCCTCAAGTTCGGCGACGAGGTCGAGACGATCAACAAGTACACGGCCGTGCTGAAGCGCAAGGGCGTGAACGCGATCGTGGCCCTGATCCACGAGGGCGGCTACCCGGCCTCCACCACCTACAACTTCGACTGCGGCGCGGGCGGCTCCGGCGTCTCCGGCCCGATCGTCGACATCGCGAAGAACATCGACCCCGCGGTCGGCGCGATCGTCACCGGTCACACCCACAACGCGTACGCCTGCGCCATCCCGGACAAGAACGGCGTGCCGCGCTCGGTCACCAGCGCCGCCTCCTTCGGGCGCCTGTACACCGAGATCAACCTGCAGATCGACAAGCGCTCGGGCGCCATCGTCCGCCCGTCGGTCACCGCCGCCAACCACGTGGTGCGCCGCACCGTGGCCAAGGCGCCGGACATGACCAAGCTGATCGACACGTACAACAAGATGGCGGCGCCGATCGCCAACCGTCCGATCGGCCACATCTCCGCCGACATCAACGGCCGCGGCTCCGCCGACCTGGAGAAGCCGCTCGGTGACGTCATCGCCGACGCCCAGCTGGCCGGCATGGCGCCCGCCGACAAGGGCGGCGCCCAGATCGCCTTCATGAACCCCGGCGGCATCCGCTCGGACCTGGTCTACAAGGCGTCCGCCGCCGAGGGCGACGGCGTGGTGACCTACGGCGAGGCGTTCACCGTCCAGCCGTTCACCAACATGATGCAGGTCAAGACGCTGACCGGCGCCCAGATCATCCAGCTGCTGCAGCAGCAGGTCAGCGGCCCGAACGACGCCGCGCCGAAGATCCTGCAGGTCTCCAAGGGCTTCACCTACACCCTGGACATGACCAAGACCGGTGCCGGCCGCGTGGTCGTCCCCTCGGTCAAGCTCAACGGCATCGCGATCGACCCGGCCGCCTCCTACCGGGTCGCCGCCAACGAGTTCCTGGCGGGCGGCGGTGACGGCTTCCCGGCCTTCACCTCGGGCACCAACACCCTCGTCGGCCCGTCCGACCTGGAGCTGTTCAACGCCTACCTGACCGCCACCGGCACGGCCGCCGCGCCGCTGGCCCCGCCGGCCCGCGACCGCATCGCCCTGGTCGGCAACGGCACCGACAAGGACTGACGCACCGCCGCACAGGACACGGAGGGCGGGACACCTGAGGGGGTGTCCCGCCCTCCGCCATCTCCCGGGTCCCGCGGAGGGCTACTCCGGCCGGTCCGACTGCCCGGGCAGTCGCAGGGTGGCCAGTGCCCCCGGGCCGCCGTCCACGGCCGGGCCCAGCGTCACCTCGCCCCCGGCGTCCCGGACGGTCTGCGCCACGATCGACAGCCCCAGCCCCGAACCGGGCAGCTGCCGCGAGGACGGCGAGCGCCAGAACCGGTCGAAGACGTACGGCAGCTCGTCCTGCGGGATGCCCGGCCCGTGGTCCCGGACGGTCAGCCGGCCGTCCGCCAGCGCCACCTCGACCGGACCGCCCGGCGGGCTGTACTTCACCGCGTTGTCCAGCAGGTTGATCACCGCCCGCTCCAGCGCCGCCGCGTCCCCGTGCACGTACCAGGGGTGCACCGCCACCCGGAACTCCAGCCCCGGGCCGCGCAGCCGGGCCCGCTCCACGGCCCGCCCGGCGATCTCGTGCAGGGCCACCACGGCCAGGTTCTGACCCGGCTTCGGGGAGTCCGGCCGGGACAGCTGCAGGAGGTCGCCGATCAGCAGCGTCAGCTCCTGCATCTGCGCCTTCATGTTGCCGAGCAGCCGGCTGCGGGTGGCCGGCGGCAGTGGCCGGCCCGTCTCGTCGCTGCGGATCAGCAGATCGACGTTGGTCCGCAGCGAGGTCAGCGGGGTGCGCAGTTCGTGTCCGGCGTCGGCGATCAGCCGGGTCTGCCGCTCGCGGGAGTTGAGCAGCGCGGTGGACATCGAGTTGAACGAGGTCGACAGCCGCGCGATCTCGTCGCTCCCGTGGACGGGGATGGTCGTCCCGACCTCCTCCGTCCGCGCGATGTGCTCCACCGCGTCCGTCAACTGGTCCACCGGCTTGAGCGCCGACCGCGCCACGATCCGGCCGATGAACCCCGCTCCGACCACGCCGACCGAGGCCACGCCGACGAGGATGAGGCCGAGCCGCTGCAGTGAGTTCTCGACGGCGGAGACGTCCTGCGCGGTCAGCATGATCGCGGGTTCCTGGGACGGCACGAGGTAGACCTTGGTCACCCGCACCATGGCCGGTTTGCCGCCGACGAACGCGCCGTCCCGGTAGTGGGCCGTGTTGTCCGGCTCGGTCAGGATCGACCGGTCGGCGGGGTCGGTCTCGATGGCCTTGGTGGCCCCGAGCGGCAGACAGACCGTCCCGGCGGAGGTCACCAGCTGGTTGTCCCAGCGGTTCGGCCCGCCGTGGTCCGGCCCGCTCCGGTTGGGGTGGGTGGCGGCGAACAGCGTGTTGGCGGCGAGCGACTTGGTCAGCGCCTGCTGGGGCGTGGTGCCGCAGCTCTGGAGCGTGTCGCCGGCCAACTGGCCGTTCGCGATGGTCCGGAAGTCGTACGGTGCCCCGGCCAGGTTGGTGCGGACCTGGTGGTACAGCTGATCCTTGACGAAGAACCAGCACGCCAGGGCCGACAGCGCGATCGCCACCGCGACCGCGGCGGCGGTGAGCATGGCCAGCCTGCTCCGCAGCGAGCGCCCGCGGAACCACCCCGTCAGCCGGCCGATCGCCTTCACGCCGCTGCGCCGCTGGCGGGCCGCAGCGCGTAGCCCACGCCGCGCACGGTCTGGATGAGCCGGGGCATGCCGCCCTGCTCGGTCTTGCGCCGCAGGTACATCACGTACACGTCGAGCGAGTTGGAGGACGGCTCGAAGTCGAAGCCCCAGACGGCCTTGAGGATCTGCTCGCGGGTCAGCACCTGCCGCGGGTGCGAGAGGAACATCTCCAGCAGCATGAACTCCGTGCGGGTGAGTTCGATCGGCCGGCCCTCGCGGGTGACCTCGCGGGTGGCGGTGTTCATCCGCAGGTCGGCGAAGGAGAGCACCTCGCCGTCGTCCTCGGCGGCGGCCGCGCGGGCGGCCGCCTCGCTGGCGAGGGCGCTGCGGCGGAGCAGGGCGCGGACCCGGGCGAGCAGTTCGTCGAGTTCGAAGGGCTTGGCGAGGTAGTCGTCGGCGCCGACGTCGAGGCCGGTGACGCGGTCGCCGACGGCGTCGCGGGCGGTGAGCATGAGCACCGGCGCGGTGTCGCCGCGCGAGCGCATCCGGCGGACGGCGGTGAGGCCGTCCATCCGCGGCATCATGATGTCGAGCAGCACCAGGTCGGGCCGGTCGCGTTCGACGGCCTCCAGGGCCTCGAAGCCGTCGGTGGCGGTGGTGACCTCGTAGCCCTCGAAGGCGAGGCTGCTCTCCAGGGCGTCCCGCAGGGCGGGTTCGTCGTCGACCACGAGGAGCCGCGCGGGGCCGGAGCCGGCGGTCTCGGCAGGGGTGCGGTCGTCGGCGGGGGGAGTCATGGGCTGGGGCCCTTTCTGGCTCTCGTGGGGGCGGGGCGGTGGGGGTGCTGCCATTGTCCTGCGGGAGGTGCCCGGGTGCGGGAGGAGCGCGGTCACAGGTTCTGGCCGGACTGCATCGCCGAGAGCACCTGCTTGACGGTGTCGATGGGGATGGCGAAGCCGAGGCCGACGCTGCCGGCGTTGCTCGAGTCGGCCGTGGAGTTGGAGCCGCTCGCCGAGTACATCGCCGAGTTGATGCCGATGACCTGGCCGTTGGCGTTGATCAGCGGGCCGCCGGAGTTGCCGGGGTTGAGCGCCGCGTCGGTCTGCAGCGCCTTGTAGGTGGCGGAGTTGCCGGAACTGCCGGAACTGTCGGAGCCGTTGGAGCCGGTGCCGCCCTGGAGGCCGGGCAGCTGCGGGAAGCCGAAGCCGCCGTTGCCGCGGGTGGTGCCCTCGTCGACCTGGACGGTGACCTCGCGGTTCTCGGCGCTGATGATGCCGGAGGTGACGGTGCCGGTGAGGCCCTCGGGATTGCCGATGGCGACGACCGGGTCGCCGATCCGCACGCCGGACGAGTCGCCGAGTACGGCGGGGGTGAGCCCGCTGACGCCGGTGGCGGTGATCACGGCGACGTCCAGGGACTTGTCGGTGCCGGTGACGGTGGCCTCGGCGGTGCTGCCGTCGTGGAAGGTGACGGTCATCCGCCCGCCGTCCACCGCGCCCGCTATCACGTGGTAGTTGGTGAGGATCCGGCCCTTGGCGGTGAGCACGACGCCGGTGCCGGTGGCGGTGCCGCTGCCGTCCTGCACGGTGATCTGGACGACGCTCGGGGAGACCGCGCCGGCGATGGCGGTGACGTCGGCGGTGCCGTCGGACTTGGCGGCGACCGGGCTGACCAGGGTGCTCGCTGCGACCGACGTGCCGTCCCCGGCCCTGGTGACCACGCCGCCGGCCACTCCGCCGAGCACCGCGGCCGCGGCGGCGACGGCCGCGGCCAGGGCGAGCCGGCTGCGCAGGAAGCTCCGCCGGGCGTGCCCGCCGGAGCCGGCCGCGCCGGCCGTGCCCTCGGGCGGGACGGGCGGCTCGGGGGGCTCCGCCGAGGCGGCGGAGTACGGCGGCGGGAGCTGCCCGCCGTCCGCGGCGTGGCCGGTCGGTCCGGTGCCGGCGGCCGGGTGGGCGTCGGCCGGGTGCGCGGTCGGCTCGTGGTCCGGCCGGGCCGGGTGCTCGGCTGGCCACACCAGGTGGCCGTCGGCGGTGCGGTACGGGTCCTCGCTGCTGCGGTACGGGTCGCTCATGACGACCACGCTCCGCCCGCCGGATGAACGTTTGATGAGAACGCGCTCAGAACGCTCCGAGAAGCCCGTCAGGTTCTCATAAAGCCTGGTCAGGCCACCGGCGCGGGCTCCTGGCCGGTGCAGCCGCAGGAACGCCGGACGACCAGGCGCGATTCGAATTTGCGGACCCGCTCGGTGTCCGAACCGGGCACCATCAGCGAGTCGTCGAGCACCAGGTCCACGGCGGCGCGGGCCATCGCGTCCCGGTCGGAGGCGACGGTGGTGAGCGGCGGGTCGGCGAGGGCCGCCTCGGGCACGTCGTCGAACCCGGCCACGGCGAGGTCCTCCGGCACCCGCAGGCCCACCTCGCGGGCGGCCCGCAGCACGCCGATCGCCTGGTCGTCGGTGGAGCAGAAGATGGCCGGCGGGCGGTTCGGGGAGCGCAGCAGCTCCACCGCCACCTCGTAGGCGCCGTACCGGTGGAACGGTGCGTCGACCAGGTGCGGCTCGGCCGGCAGGCCGTGCGCGGCCATGGCGCGCTGCCAGCCCTCGACGTGGTCGATGACCGGGTCGCCGGGCGCGGGGGACTCCACCGGGCCGCCGAAGCAGACCACGTACGGGTGGCCGTGCACCTCCAGCAGGTGGCGGACGGCGAGCTCGGAGCCGCCGACGTCGTCGGTGACGACGGCGACGTCGTCGATCGCCTCGGGCCGGCGGTGCAGCAGGACGACCTTGGCGCCCTCCATCGCGGCGAACTCCTCGGCGGCCCGCTGCGAGGGGCCCTGGCTGACCAGGATCAGGCCGGCCACCCGCATGCCGAGGAAGGCCCGCACGTAGTGCACCTCGCGGTCGTCCACGTAGTCGGAGTTGCCGATCAGGACGAGCTTGCCGCGCTCGGAGGCGGCGCGTTCCACCGCGTGCGCCATCTCCGCGAAGAAGGGCTGCCGGGCGTCGGGGACGACCATCCCGATCAGGTTGGTGCGGCGCGAGGCCATCGCCTGGGCGACGCTGTTCGGCCGGTAGCCGAGCTGCTCGATCGCCGCGAGGACCTTCTCGCGGGTCGCCGGGGCGACCGGGCGGGGTCCGTTGTTGATCACGTAGCTGACGACCGCGGTCGAGGTCCCAGCCAGTCGGGCTACATCGTCGCGCGTCACCTTGGCCACGGAGGGAGTCTACGCGGGTGGCAGGTGGACGGTAGGAGGAGTCTCACGTACCGGAGAGTTACCTGCCGGCTGCGGGCGGGTGTTATCGCCCCTTCCCGGACAAGCCGGGCGGATCGCGCGCGGGCGGCGGCCGGACCGGCCGGCCGCCGCCCGGGCTCAGACCTCCTGGACGGCTGCGGCGCGCTGCTCGGTGCCGGGCCGCTCGCCCTTGTCCGGCTTCTCCGGGACGACGAACCGGTAGCCGACGTTGCGCACGGTGCCGATCAGCTGCTCGTGCTCGACGCCGAGCTTGGCCCGCAGCCGGCGGACGTGGACGTCGACCGTGCGGGTGCCGCCGAAGTAGTCGTAGCCCCAGACCTCCTGCAGCAGCTGCGCCCGGGTGAAGACCCGGCCGGGGTGCTGCGCGAGGTACTTGAGCAGCTCGAACTCCTTGAAGGTGAGGTCCAGCACCCGGCCCTTGAGCTTGGCGGAGTAGGTGGCCTCGTCCACCGACAGGTCGCCGTTGCGGATCTCCATCGGGGAGTCGTCGGCGGTGACCTGCAGGCGGCCCATGGCGAGCCGGATCCGGGCCTCGACCTCGGCCGGGCCGGCGGTGTCGAGCAGGACGTCGTCGATGCCCCACTCGGCCGTCACCGCGGCCAGGCCGCCCTCGGTGACGATCAGCACCAGTGGGCAGCCGATGCCGGTCGACCGCAGCAGCTGGCAGAGGCTGCGGATCTGCGGCAGGTCGCGCCGTCCGTCGACCAGGATCACGTCGGCGCTGGGGGTGTCGACCAGGGCCGAACCCTCGGCCGGGGCGACCCGGACGTTGTGCAGGAGCAGGCCGAGCGCGGGCAGTACCTCGGCGGACGGTTGCAGAGCGTTGGTCAACAGGAGGAGAGAACTCATACCCGGTAGTCCCCTTTCCGGGTCGTCGCGGTCGCACCGCGCCTGCGGCGGGGGCCGGCGGGCGCGGAGGCGTTGAAGGTGGAGGAGGCGCTCGTAGGGCGTCCGGTGGGAGCTCCGGTGGATTCGCCGGTGCGCACGGCACAGCGGGGCGCACGGCAGGAGTCCCGCAACCCCTGGCGTACCGTTCCTGCCCTGCCCATCCGCGAACCTTCCGGTCTGCTCCCGCGCCGGGCGTGGCCCGGCGCCGGTCCTGACGCCCCGTCGGGCCGCGGGCACTCCGTTGTGCCGCTGTCCCCGGGGTGTTCCCGCCTCCGGCGCGGGTGGGGCGCCGTTCGCAAGAACGTCCGTACTGGCGTCCTGAAAGCACAAAAGGACCCGGGGGCGACTCTGCCCGGATCCCTTACGCCTCGAGAATAGCCGACCACACCCCGCTCCGGGAGGGGCGCGCGGCGAGTGCTGGATCACGCCGTGTGCGCCCCCGGCCGATCCGGAGGGCCGCGGTCCTCCCGTCCGAGCTGCGGCGTTGACGTCCCGGTGGGCGCCCGGTCCATCATGGGTGCAGCACCGGCCGCACCGTACGTGTACACCTTTGGCGTGGGCGGGCCGGCGGACGGAGCCGGGCCGCTGCACCGGGCGAGGGACGACGAGGAGGGCTTGCCATGGGCACCACCGCCGCTGCTTCACCCCGGGGAGTGACCCCGACCGCCGCTCGGGTGACCGGCACGATCCGCTTCTGGGCCGCCGCCAAGGCCGAGGCGGGCACCGCCGAGGAGCCGTACGAGGCCGCCACGCTCGCCGAGGCGCTGGCCGCGGTGCACGAGCGGCACGCCGACCGGCCGCGGCTGCTCCAGGTGCTCGGACACTGCTCCTTCCTGGTCGACGGCGAGCAGGTCGGCGCCCGCGACCGGGCGGAGGTGCCGCTGACCGAGGGCGGCACCGTGGAGGTGCTGCCGCCCTTCGCCGGCGGCTGAGCGGGCCCGGCGCCCAGGAACCACAGCGGTCGGCCGATCGTCGTAGCACTCCGAACGGCACGACGACTCGGAGCGATCATCGGGGAGAGAAGATGCGCGGCTGGCTGAAGGCGACCATCGGCCTGGCGGCCCTGGCCGGCCTGCTCGTCGGGGCGGACCGGGTGGCCGCGGGCGTCGCCGAGGACGAGGCCGCCGACAAGCTGGCCGGCAGCGGCCGGATGGCCGAGCGGCCGACCGTGCACATCGACGGCTTCCCCTTCCTCACCCAGGCCCTCGCCAGGGAGTTCGACGACGTCAGGCTCTCCGGCGAGGGCATGACGGTCGGCAACGGCAGCGAGCAGGTCGCGCTGCGCTCCTTCAGCGCGCAGCTGTCGGGCGTGGCGGTGGGCGACGGCTACCGCAGCGCCACCGTCCGGCACGGCAGCGGCACCGGGCTGATCAGCTACGCCGACGCGGCCCGGCTGGCGGCGCCGCAGTCCGGGGTGCCGGGCGCGGACCGCCTGGAGCTCTCGTACGCCGGGCCCGGCAGGATCAAGGCCTCGCTGATGGGCGTCTCGATAGGCCAGGGCGACGTGCACAGCTCGGGCAACACCATCACCGCGGACGGCTTCAAGCTGACCGGCATGGCCTCGGTGCTGAACGGCGCCCTGGCCGGGAAGCTGGCCGCCCGCAGCTTCACCCTCACCGAGCTGCCCGCGGGGCTGAACCTCGCCGGCGCCGTGCCGCAGCCGGACGGCCTCCAGCTCACCTTCCGGGGCGAGAACGTCCGCCTGATCGGCTGACCGGGCCGGGTTCCCGGCCGCGTTCCCGCCGTCCCGTCCACCCCGGCCCACCCCCGCAGCCGTCCCGAAGTGCGAGACGGGCTGTCCAGCATCGGTCCCCGCGCCGCCGTCCCCCGCCGTCCCGCGACCGCGCCGGGGCGGCATTCGTGCTGGCCGGGGCGGCGGTAAATCGGCAAATCCCAGTATTCGGGCCATTCGGTCTCATTATTTGACACACTGATGACAGCAGGCGTGCGGTGTCCCTAGCATCGTCGTCATGAAGCGACAGGCGGATCTCACGAAGCGGCGGGCGGTAGACCTGTGCCGCGTGTCCACCTGCCTGTGTCGAATGCGCTGACCGGGCAGCTCTGACCAGCCCGTCAGGCCCGCCCACCGCGCAGGCCGGCCGCCGCGAGGGCCCGTTCCACGGGCCGACGGCCTCCGGCCCCCCTGACTCGAACCGCGCGACAGGCCCATGACCTGTGGTGTCCGAATCGTGGACACCTATTCGGAACCGGGCCCGCGAGCGACCCCCAGCAGCCTTCCGCAAACCGCCCCCGGATGGAGACATCACCATGAGCCGCAGCGACGTCCTGGTCGACGCCGACTGGGTCCAGGCCCGCCTGGACGACCCGAAGGTCGTCATCGTCGAGGTCGACGAGGACACCTCCGCCTACGAGAAGAACCACATCCGCAACGCCGTCCGCATCGACTGGAAGAAGGACCTCCAGGACCCGGTGCGCCGCGACTTCATCGACCAGGCCGGCTTCGAGGCGCTGCTCAGCGCCAAGGGCATCGCCAACGACCAGACCGTGGTGCTCTACGGCGGCAACAACAACTGGTTCGCCTCGTACGCCTACTGGTACTTCAAGCTGTACGGCCACGGCGACGTCCGCCTGCTGGACGGCGGCCGCAAGAAGTGGGAGCTGGACTCCCGCGAGCTGGTCGTCGAGGTGCCCGAGCGCGCCGCCACCGCCTACACGGCGCAGGCCGTCGACAGCTCGATCCGTGCCTTCCGCGACGACGTGATCGACGCGATCGGCAACCTCAACCTGGTCGACGTGCGCTCGCCCGACGAGTTCTCCGGCAAGCTGCTCGCCCCGGCGCACCTCCCGCAGGAGCAGTCGCAGCGCCCGGGCCACGTCCCGTCCGCGAAGAACATCCCGTGGGCCAAGAACGCCAACGACGACGGCACCTTCAAGAGCGACGACGAGCTCCGCGCGCTCTACCAGGAGGAGGGCGTGGACCTGGCCAAGGACACCATCGCCTACTGCCGGATCGGCGAGCGCTCCGCGCTCACCTGGTTCGTCCTGCACGAGCTGCTCGACCAGCCGAACGTGAAGAACTACGACGGCTCCTGGACCGAGTACGGCAGCCTCGTCGGCGTGCCGATCGAGCTCGGCTCCAACTGAGCCCCCGGCTCGAACCGTAGGAAGGGAAGACAAGACATGTGCGGTGCGAAGGCCGGCGGCCCGGACCTGGCAGGAGTAGACGTGGCGAGTGAGACGATCATCCAGGGTTCGGTGACCCGAGACGGCGAGCCGGTCAACGGCTACGTCCGACTGCTCGACGAGGGCGGCGAGTTCACCGCCGAGGTGCCCACCTCGGCCACCGGGCAGTTCCGCTTCTTCGCCCGTCCGGGCAAGTGGACGCTGCGTGCACTGGTGCCGGGGGCGACCGTCGACCGCCAGGTCGTCGCCGCCCAGGGCGAGTTCACCGAGGTCGCGATCGCGGTCTGACCTCCGAGGACCGGTGCCGAGGCCCCCTGCAGTGCAGGGGGCCTCGGCCATACCCTGGAGACGTGCAGGCACACCAGCGGCACGTCCGCTACTTCGTCATGATGGGCGTCTGTCTCGGGCTGTTCGTCCTGGCGTGGGGAGTGGTGCGCTTCTGGTCCGTCCCGGCGGCGATCGGGATGTGCGTCCTGGCCATGGTCATCCCCCCGCTCGCGGCGGTCTTCGCCAACAAGCGGGACCCGGACGACGACTGGTGGAACGACCCGCGCTGGGACGACCCCGGCTGGAACCGCCCCGGCCACGACCGGGACCACCCCGACCACGAGCCCCGCGGATAGCGGGCCCGTCAGTAGACGAGGGCCTGCGCCCCGTCCGCCATGATCTCGCTCAGGAAGACCTGGGCGCCCGCGATCCGGACGCCCTCGACGGTGTCCTTCTCATCGATGCCCCGGCGCGCCGCGCACTGGGTGCACAGGGTCACCGTGCCGGCCGCCAGGACCGACTCCAGCAGGTCGGGCAGCGGGGCGGCGTGCGGCAGCTCGAACTCGGCCGCCCGCCCCGGCAGCGCGAACCAGGACGACTCCCCGGTCAGCCAGAGCGACACCTCGACACCACTGGCGACCGCGACCGCCGCCACCGTGAAGGCCTGCGAGCAGCGCTCCGGCGCGTCCGCCCCGGCCGTGACCTTGATGACCAGCTTCTTCGACATGGCGACAGCGTAGCGACGGCGTGGCGGGGCTCACCGAGACCCGGCGGGGGGCGGCCGATAGACTCGGGCGTCGTTCATCATCTGCCCGCCCGCCCGCAATGGAGCGCCTCGTGTCCGGTCTGGAAATCTTCTTCGACGCCCTGCTCGCGCTGATGGCCGTCCTGATCACCTGGTTCGCCATCTTCTCGGTGATGAAGCTCTACCAGGGCCAGCGCTGACGCGGCCCGAACTGCGCTGAGGCGGCCGGAACTGCCGTAACGTTGGGGTGAGCAGACCCCGACGACAGCAGCAGGAAAATGATCGAGATCCCCTCCGACCTCCACCGTGACGTCGTCCCGCTGGCCTTCCTCCTCGGCACGTGGGAGGGCGCCGGCGTCTACGACTTCCCGGGCACCGAGAAGTGCAACTTCGGCCAGGAAGTCGTCTTCCGGCACGACGGCCGCCCGTTCCTCGAGTTCCGCTCCCGCACCTGGGTGCTGGACGAGCAGGGCGAGAAGGTCCGTCCGCTGGAGAACGAGCACGCCTTCTGGCGGATCACCACCAATGCGCAGGGCACCTCGGGCGAGCGCGAGATCGAGGTCTCGTCCGTCCGCGACGACGGCACGGTCGAGATCTGGTACGGCAAGCTGCACGACGGCAAGCCGCAGATCGACCTCGCCACCGACGCGGTCGCCCGGATCGAGGGCGCCCCGGCCTACTCCGGCGGCAAGCGCCTCTTCGGCATGGTCAAGGAGGAGCTCCTCTGGGTCGGCGAGAAGGCCGCCCCCGCGGTTCCGCTCCGGCCGTACATGTCCGCGCAGCTCAAGAAGGTGCTCAGCCCGGCGAAGCTGATCCAGGACATCAACGACCTGCCGGACGACGGCATCGCGTTCTTCCGCTGACCGCCCGCCGGGTCCGCCCGGCCGGGCCGCAGGGCCGCACGACGTAGGGACCGACCCGCGGTCGGTCCCTACACTTGTCCCATCACCTCGAACCGGGCAGGGACCTACCGTGGCGAACACCGAAACCCCCACCGACTGGAAGAGCGACCTGCGGCAGCGCGGCTACCGGCTGACCCCGCAGCGCCAGCTCGTCCTGGAGGCGGTCGACGTGCTGGACCACGCCACCCCGGACGAGATCCTCGGGCACGTCCGCAAGACCGCCAGCGGGGTCAACATCTCCACCGTCTACCGGACGCTGGAGCTGCTGGAGGAGCTCGGCCTGGTCTCGCACGCCCACCTCGGCCACGGCGCCCCGACCTACCACCTGGCCGGCCGCCACACCCACCTGCACCTGGTCTGCCGGGACTGCGACAAGGTCACCGAGACCGACACCGCGATCGCCGCCCCGCTGATCGAGAGCCTGCGCGCCGAGCACGGCTTCGACACCGACCTCAAGCACTTCGCGATCTTCGGCCGCTGCGCCGACTGCACCGAAAAGCGGGCCGGCGCGCAGTCGTAAGCTGGCCGGTATGACCGGAACCAAGAGCCCGCTGCTCGCCCTGCCCGGCGCCGTCCCCGCCGAGGGACCCGACGAGGGTGTCGCCGCCCACTACGGCGACCTCTTCCGTGAACAGCGCGAGCTCGCCGCCGGCCGCGGCTTCGTCGACCTGTCGCACCGCGGTGTGGTCACCGTCAGCGGCCCCGACCGGCTCTCCTGGCTGCACCTGCTGCTCACCCAGCACGTCAGCGCGCTGCCCCCGCAGCAGGCGACGGACGCCCTGATCCTCTCCCCGCACGGGCACGTCGAGCACGCCCTCTTCCTGGTCGACGACGGCGAGACCACCTGGGCGCACGTCGAGCCCGGCACCGTGCCCGCGCTGCTCGGCTACCTGGAGAGCATGAAGTTCTTCTACCGGGTGGAGATCGCCGACGCGACCGCCGACTACGCCGTGGTGCACCTGCCGGCCGGCTCCGCCGCCTCGGCCGACGGCGCCGCCGCCGTCCGCGAACTCCCCTACGGCCGCGACCTGTTCCTCCCGCGGGCCGAGCTGGAGAAGCTGACGGCCGGTTACGGGCCCGCGGCCGGCGTCTGGGCGTACGAGGCGCTCCGGATCGAGGGCCACCGCCCGCGGCTCGGCTTCGAGACCGACCACCGCACCATCCCGCACGAGGTCGACTGGCTGGCCACCGCCGTCCACCTGCAGAAGGGCTGCTACCGCGGCCAGGAGACGGTCGCCCGGGTGCACAACCTCGGCCGCCCGCCGCGCCGGCTGGTCTTCCTGCACCTGGACGGCACCGAGGAGAAGCTGCCGCCGCACGGCGCCCAGGTCCGGCTCGCCTCGGACGGCGAGGACGGGCGGCCGCTCGGCTTCGTGACCTCCTCGGCCCGCCACTGGGAGCTCGGGCCGATCGCCATGGCGCTGGTGAAGCGGAACGTCCCGGTCGACGCCGTGCTGCTCGCCGACGGCGTGCCCGGCACCCAGGACGTGATCGTCCCGCAGTAGCCGCCGGGGGCTCAGACCTCCAGCAGCACGGTGAACGGGCCGTCGTTCACCAGGGACACCTTCATGTCGGCGCCGAACCGCCCGGTCTCCACCTTGGCGCCCAGCGCCCGCAGCTCGGCCACGACCGCGTCCACCAGCGGCTCGGCGACCGGGCCGGGCGCCGCGGCGTTCCAGGTGGGCCGGCGGCCCTTGCGCGCGTCGCCGTACAGCGTGAACTGACTGATCACCAGCAGCGGCGCGCCCAGCTCCTCGCAGGACAGCTCCGGCGTGCCGGGGAAGAGCCGCAGCGTCCACAGCTTGCGGGCCAGCTGGGCCGCCTTCGCCGGGGTGTCCTCGTGCGTCGCGCCGACCAGGACGCACAGCCCGGGCCCCTCGAACGCGCCCACGCACTCGCCGTCCACCCGGACGGCCGCCTCCGACACCCGCTGCACCACTGCTCGCATGCCGCCATTCTGCCGGAGGCGCGCGGCGCATCGGCGTGCGCCGGGTGGCGCGCGCGTGCGCCGAGGTCGGCGCAGGTCAGCGCGCAGCCGCCAATTGTCGTACCAGCCATGGCGGTTCGCCAGGGGGGCCGTTCGGGTGCCGGGCGGTGCGCGGCCGCCCACCGGGGTGGGACGCTGTCGACGGCCGCCCGCGCACGGCCCGGCCGCACCGGCCACGGTGCGGGCCGCCGATAGCCCGAGCGGGTGGCACCGGCCCCCGCCGGGAACCCCCCGGGGGCTGCCGGGCGTGCTCACGTACGGGCCGCACCGGCCCCGGACGCAGGAACAACGGCAGGTGGTGGATGGACGCGAGCGACATCGGCGGGCTGGGCCTCGACCAGCTACGGACGCTGCGGCGCGACGCACAGGAACAGGAGGCCGACCTCTCGTACCTCCGCCGTCTGCTGCAGGGCCGGATGGACATCCTGCGGGCCGAGCTCGCCCGCCGCCGGGTGCCGCACGACCTCGCCCCGCCCGCCCCCGCCGACCTGGTCGACCGGCTGCCGGCGATCCTGGCCGACCTGCCCTCCTCCGTCCGCCGCCCGGCCCGGCACGTCACGCTCGGGCCGCCGCGCGGCGAGCAGTACCAGCGGGAGGCCGACACGCTGATGGGCGACGTCCGGCTCGCCGACCTCGCGGCGCACCCCACCTCCGCCCTGCTGGCCGCCGTCGAGCGGCTCACCCGGCACGAGCGCGAGGTCTCCGGCCGCCGCCAGCTGCTGCAGCGGACGGCGGACGACTGCAGTGCCGAAATCACCCGCAGGTACCGTGAAGGGGAAGCACGGGTCGACGACCTGCTCACGGGGGGCTGAGGAGCGGGCGGCGGCCGGGCCACCCTCACCCAGTGCACTCGCCGTCAGGAGTACTCCATGCCGCTGTCCGCCCTGCCCGCCCTCGCCGAGGTCATACGCTCCGGCTTCACCGAGGGGCGCCACCGCGGCTCCCTGGTGCTGCTCGCCGCCGACGGCACGGTCGAGTACGCGCTCGGCGCACCGGACGCACCGGTCTTCCCGCGCTCCACCGCCAAGCCCTTCCAGGCGGTGGCCACCCTCCGGGCCGGCCTCGCCCTCGACGGCGCCGCGCTCGCCCTGGCCGCCTCCAGCCACTCCGCGGAGGACTTCCACCGCGACGCCGTCCGCGCGATCCTCGCCGCCGCGGGCCTCACCGAGGACGCCCTGCGCACCCCCGCGGACCTCCCGCTCGACCGGGTCGAGGCCGAGCTGCTGCTGCGCTCCGGCGGAGCCGCCGCCCCGATCCTCATGGACTGCTCCGGCAAGCACGCCGGCTGGCTCGCCGCCAGCGCCGCCAACGGCTGGGACACCGCCGGCTACCTCGACGCCGCCCACCCGATCCAGGTGCTGGCCCGCGAGGCCCTGGAGGAGGCCACCGGCGAGAGCGCCACCCACATCGGCACCGACGGCTGCGGCGCCCCGCTGCTCGCCGTCTCGCTGACCGGCCTGGCCCGCGGCTACCGCTCCCTGGTGCTCGCCGAGCCCGGCAGCCCGCAGCGCCGCGTCGCCGACGCGATGCGCGCCCACCCGGAGTACGTGGCCGGCACCCGCCGCGCCGACACCTGGCTGATGCGGGCGGTGCCCGGCGCGCTGTCCAAGATGGGGGCCGAGGCCGTCCAGGTGGTCGCGCTGGCCGACGGCCGGGCACTCGCCTTCAAGATCGACGACGGCGCCGAGCGGGCCCGTGGACCGGTGCTCGCCGCCGCGCTGCGCCGCCTCGGCGTCGAGCACGAGGTGCTGGGCCGGATCGGTGCCGAGCCGCTGCACGGCGGCGGCGCGGTGGTCGGCGAGGTGCGCGCCGCGTTCTGATCCCGGCGCGCCAGGGGCGGGGGCCCGGGTGTGCCCCGGGTGTCCCCCGGGCGGCCGCGGGGCGGTCGCCCGGGGGCGGCTCGGCGCGCGGGTCGCGGCGTCCTGCGGCACGGTGGACGAGGGCCCGCACACCGTCCCTCGTCACCCACAGCTGGGAGATGCGCCATGACCGACCACGTCTACCGAGTCACCGAGATCGTCGGCTCCTCCTCCGAGGGCATCGACAACGCGATCCGCAACGGCATCGAGCGGGCCTCCAGGACGCTGCGGAACCTCGACTGGTTCGAGGTGACCCAGGTCCGCGGACACCTCGTGGACGGCCGGATCGAGCACTACCAGGTCGGGCTCAAGGTCGGCTTCCGGCTGGACGACGCGGACTGACCCGCGCACGCACGAGGGCCGGGGCGAGCACAGCTGCTCGCCCCGGCCCTCGTCACCTCGGAGAACCGAGTGGAGGGACGGCTCAGTGGCCGCCCGTCTCCTCCAGGCGCTTGATCGACGCCTCGATCTCGGCCTCGGCCTCGACGCGGCCGACCCAGTTGGCGCCCTCGACCGACTTGCCGGGCTCCAGGTCCTTGTAGACCTCGAAGAAGTGCTGGATCTCCAGGCGGTCGAACTCCGAGACGTGGTGGATGTCCCGCAGGTGCTCCCAGCGCGGGTCGGTCGCCGGGACGCAGAGCAACTTGTCGTCGCCGCCGGCCTCGTCGGTCATGTGGAACATGCCGATGGCGCGGCACTTGATCAGGCAGCCCGGGAAGGTCGGCTCGTCCAGGATGACCAGCGCGTCCAGCGGGTCGCCGTCCTCGCCGAGCGTGCCCTCGACGTAGCCGTAGTCGGCCGGGTAGCGGGTCGAGGTGAAGAGCATCCGGTCGAGACGGAGCCGGCCGGTCTCGTGGTCGACCTCGTACTTGTTGCGCGAGCCCTTCGGGATCTCGATCAGGACGTCGAACTCCAAGGTTCCTCCAAGGTAGAAACTGACAGAATCCAGTGTCTCGCACGGCAGGTAGTGCTCGGGAAAGGGGCCGGTCGGTGAACGCGCGTGCACGGGTGTGGAGGGGCCGCAGGGCGGTCGCCGCCGGAGCCGCCGCGACGGTGCTCGCGGTCGCCGGACCGCTCACCGTCCCCACCGCGGCGGCCGATCCAGGCCCCGCCGCCGGCCGGCAGGACCGCCACCGCTCGGGCGACGGCGCGGACGGCGCCCGCCGCGACGGCGCCGGCGACGACAGGACCGACAAGAAAAACGACGCCGGGCCCGGCCAGGGCACGGCCCGGCGCCCGCGCAGTGCCCCGGTGAAGGGCCCGGTGCTCGCCGCCGTCGCGGACGCCGCCGGCGTGCCCACCGGCGAGGGCATACAGCGGTCGCTCGGCGCCGCCGTCCACGACGGCGCCCTCGGCACCCTCAACTGGGCGGTCGCCGACGCCGCCACCGGCAGGCTGCTGCTCGGCTCCGGCGAGAACACCCCGGCCACCCCCGCCTCCACCACCAAGCTCGCCACCTCCGTCGCCGCGCTCTCGCTGATCCCGCCGACCACCCGGATCAGCACGACCGTCGTCCGCGGCAGCACCCCCGGCAGCATCACCCTGGTCGGCGGCGGCGACCCGACCCTCACCGTGCTGCCCGCCGACCAGATCCGGGTCGGCGGCCAGCCGGTCGACGCGGACACCGCCCCCGCCTCGCTCGCCGACCTCGCCGCCCGCACCGCCGCCGCGCTCAAGGCCGCCGGCACCACGACCGTCCGGCTCGGCTACGACACCTCGCTCTACACCGGCCCGCTGCTGCACCCCGAGCACGACGCCATGAACATCGCCGCCGTCACCCCGCTGATGGTCGACGAGGGCCGGGTCGACCCGAAGTCCCCCGACGAGGCCCCCGCCCGGGTCTACGACCCCGCCGGGCAGGCCGCCGCGGCCTTCGCCGACCGGCTGCGCGCCGAGGGCGTCACCGTGGACGGCACCCCCGCGCAGACCACCGCCCCGGCCGGCGCGGCCGTCCTCGCCACCGTCCGCTCGCCCACCGTCCCCCGGCTCGTCGAGCGGCTGCTCACCACCTCCGACAACACCCTCGCCGAGGCCGTCGCCCGGCAGGTCGCCATCGCCGCGCACCGCCCGGCGAGCTTCGAGGGCGCCTCCGCGGCCACCCTGCAGGCGCTCACCGCACTCGGCGTGCCGACCGCGGGCGTGGCGCTCGCCGACGGCAGCGGCCTCAGCAAGACCAACCTGATCCCGCCGATCACCCTCACCGAACTGCTCGCCCGCGCCGCCGCGCCGGACCACCCCGAGCTGCGCCCGGTGCTCACCGGCCTGCCGGTCGCCGGCTTCACCGGCACCCTGGTCAACCGCTACGGCGCCCGCTCCGGTGCCGCCGAGGCGGCCGGCATCGTCCGGGCCAAGACCGGCACGCTCTCCGGCGTGGTCACGCTGGCCGGCACGGTCGTCGACGCGGACGGCCGGGTGCTGGTCTTCGCGCTGATGAGCCGGTCCGGCGCGGGCGACGCCCGCGCCGCGGTGGACCGGATCGTCGCCCGGATCGCGGCCTGCGGCTGCCGCTGATCCGCCCGCCGTGGAGCCCCGGCGCCGCGGCCCGGCAGGTTCCCTCCCTCCGCCGCCCCGGAGCACGTACGGTGAGGGCATGACGAGCGCGAGCGGCGGAGCAGGAATGGTGGACTGGAACCTCGCGGTCGCGACCGCCACCCGGCTGGCCAGGCCGGGACCGGAGGTGACCCGCGAGGAGGCCGTGAAGGTCGTCGCCGAACTGCGCCGGCACGCCCTGGAGGCCGAGGAGCACGTGCGAGGCTACACCGGGCTGCAGCCCGCCCGGCTGTCCGACGCCGAGGCCACCCCGGTGCTGGTGGTGGACCGGTCCGGCTGGGTGCGCGCCAACGTGGCGGGCTTCCGCACCATCGTCCAGCCGCTGGTCGACCGCCTGCAGGCCCGCCGTGGCGAGGGTGCCGGCGCCCAGGTGTTCGGCAGCATCGGCGAGAAGGCCACCGGCATCGAGGTCGGGGCGCTGCTGGCCTTCCTCTCCACCAAGGTGCTCGGCCAGTACGAGACCTTCGCCCCGGCCGAGCTGCCGCCCGCGCCGGACAGCCCCGCCGGGCTCTTCGACAAGCCGCGCCGCGGCCCCGAGCCGCCCGGCCCGGGCCGGCTGCTGCTGGTGGCGCCGAACATCGTCCAGGTCGAGCGGGAGCTCGACGTGGACCCGCACGACTTCCGGCTCTGGGTGTGCCTGCACGAGGAGACCCACCGCACCCAGTTCAGCGCGGTGCCCTGGCTGCGCGACCACATCCAGTCCGAGGTGCAGTCCTTCCTGGCGCAGACCGACATCGACCCGGGCGCGCTGCTGGAGCGGGCCCGCGAGGTCGTCGCGGACGGCTTCCCCGGCCTCGGCGGCCGTGGTGACGGCTCCGGCCCGCAGACCCTGCTGGAGGCCGTCCAGTCGCCCGGCCAGCGCGAGGTGCTCGGCCGGCTGACCGCGGTGATGTCACTGCTGGAGGGCCACGCCGACGTGGTGATGGACGGAGTCGGGCCGGCCGTGGTGCCGAGCGTCGCCGAGATCCGGGAGAAGTTCCAGCGCCGCCGCGACCGCGGCGCGAGCCGGCTCGACCTGGTGCTGCGCCGGCTGCTCGGGATGGACGCCAAACTGCGCCAGTACCAGGACGGCGCGGTCTTCGTCCGCGGCGTGGTGGACCGGGTCGGCATGGCCGGGTTCAACCGGGTCTGGACGTCGCCGAACACCCTGCCCACCAAGGAGGAGATCCACGACCCGGCCGCCTGGGTCGCCCGGGTGGCCCGCTGAGGGCGTCCGTGGCCCGCCGAGGCGCCCGCACACCTGCCCCAGCCGGGCGGACGACGGGCGAATGAACGTTTTTCCATTCACCCGTACGTGGGACCGTTGACCCGGCGCTGGCGTGCACGGCCTGGCAGCGGGCCGCTTTCTGCGACCATCTGTGAGCGCCCGGTGACCGTGAGCGTGCGAGGTTCCCCGCCCCGCCGCCCGGGCCGGCCGCCGTCCCTCCCCGTCTCCGTCAAGGAGTGCACCCCGTGGGCCCTCACCCTGCCGTCGCGGCGATACGCCTCGCCGTCCGTCGTACCCTCGCCGACCTCGCGGCCGAGGCGGGCGTCCCCGTCGCCGCCCCGGTCCGCGCGCCGCAGAGCCGGCCCGCCGCCGCCGCGCTCGTCCCGGCCGGCGCCACCGCCCTGATCGGCAACGCCCGCCGCCATCCCTCCGGGCTGCCGCGCACCCCCGCCGCTCCCGGCTCCCCGCTCGTCCTGGTGGCCGTCAGCGGCGGCGCCGACTCGATGGCCCTGGCCACCGCCACCGCCTTCGAGGCGCCCAAGCTCGGCCTGCGGGTGGGCGCCGTCACCGTCGACCACGGCCTCCAGCCCGGCTCCACCGAACGGGCCGAGCAGGTCGCCGTCCGGCTGCGCGAGCTCGGCCTCGACCCGGTCGAGGCGATCCCCGTCCAGGTCGGCCGGGGCGGCGGCCCGGAGAACGCCGCCCGGGACGCCCGCTACGCCGCCCTCGACGACGCCGCCGACCGGCTCGGCGCACTCGCCGTCCTGCTCGGCCACACCCGCGACGACCAGGCCGAGACCGTCCTGCTGGGCCTCGCCCGCGGCTCCGGAGCCCGCTCGCTGGCCGGCATGCCCGCCCAGAAGGGCCGCTACCGCCGCCCGCTGCTCGAACTCGACCGCGCCGCCACCCGCCAGGCCTGCTCGGCGCAGTCCATCCCGGTCTGGGACGACCCGCACAACTCCGACCCGGCCTACACCCGCGCCCGGGTCCGCCACGAGGTGCTGCCGGTGCTGGAGAAGCACCTCGGCGGCGGCGTGGTCGAGGCGCTCGCCCGCACCGCCCGCCTGTTCCGCGACGACGCCGACGCCCTCGACCAGTGGGCCGCCCTCGCCGAGCGCGACCTCCGAACGGCCGAAGGCGCCCTCGACGTCGGCCGGCTCGCCGAACTGCCCCCGGCCGTCCGCCGCCGGGTGCTGCGCAGGGCCGCGCTGCGTGCGGGCTGCCCCGCCGGCGACCTGTTCGCCCGGCACCTGGAGAGCGTCGACCTCCTCGTGACCGGCTGGCGCGGCCAGGGGCCGCTGCACCTACCCGGGGGGGTCGAAGCGAGCCGCAGGTGTGGCACGCTGGTGTTTCGGCGGCAGAGCGACTAGCGGCAAACCGGTCGCAGAGCCGCCGCCGACACAGACCCCGAACGTTTGAGGACGTATCCCCGGTGGATCAGAACGACATGGGCGCCGACCTGGCGAAGGTGCTCATCAGCAAGGACGAGATCGACGCCAAGCTGCTTGAGCTGGCCGAGCGGATCGACCGGGACTACGCCGGGCGGGACCTGCTGCTGGTCGGCGTGCTCAAGGGCGCCGTCATGGTGATGGCCGACCTCGCCCGGGTGCTGCACTCCCAGGTGACCATGGACTGGATGGCCGTCTCGTCGTACGGGATGGGCACCAAGTCCTCCGGCGTGGTGCGGATCCTCAAGGACCTCGACACCGACATCGCCGGCAAGGACGTGCTGATCGTCGAGGACATCATCGACTCCGGTCTGACGCTGTCCTGGCTGCTCGGCAACCTCGGCTCGCGCCGGCCCGCCTCGCTCGAGGTGTGCACCCTGCTGCGCAAGCCGGACGCCGCCAAGGTGGAGATCGACGTCAAGTACGTCGGCTTCGACATCCCCAACGAGTTCGTGGTCGGCTACGGCCTCGACTACGCCGAGAAGCTGCGCAACCTGCCGTTCATCGGCACCCTGGCGCCGCACGTCTACGGCGGCTGACACCGTCCGGGCGACGGGTGGGAACAGCACACCGTTCCCACCCGTTGTGCCGAGGTAGGAAAATACGTCGTGCCGTCGTGCTCCCGCCGCGGGCGGGTGGTACTGCGGTACGGTCCAATGAACCGCTCTTCTCATGAGCAGATACCGGATGCGCCGCGGCCCAGGCCGCGCAGCGCCGTCGAGTGGCAGGAGGGACGGGGCGGCAACGCCCCGCATGGATGGACGTCAAGCGATACTTCCGTGCGCCGATCATGTGGATCGTGCTGGCCGTCCTCGCCGTCATCGTTTTGATGCAGGTCGTCTCGGACTCGAGCGGCTACAAGACGGCGGACACAGGCCAGGTCATTGCGGCGATCAACAACAACCAGGTCAAGCAGGCGCAGCTCACCACCGGTGACTCGAACCTCATCAAGATCGAGCTGAAGGACGGCCAGCAGCTGCCGGCCAAGGCCAACGGCAAGGCCCCCAGCGGCAGCAAGTTCCAGGCGTCGTACGTCTCGGACGGCCAGGCGAACAGCATCGCCGACACGCTGCAGCAGTCGTTCAAGAGCGGCCAGCTGCCCAACAACTACACCGTCACCCCGGAGCGGCAGTCGACCTTCGTCAGCCTCCTGCTGTCGATGCTGCCGATCGTCATCATCGTCCTGGTCTTCCTCTTCCTGATGAACCAGATGCAGGGCGGCGGCTCCCGGGTCATGCAGTTCGGCAAGTCCAAGGCCAAGCTGCTCACCAAGGACACCCCGAAGACCACGTTCTCGGACGTGGCCGGCGCGGACGAGGCGGTGGAGGAGCTCCAGGAGATCAAGGAGTTCTTGCAGGAGCCGTCGAAGTTCCAGGCCGTGGGCGCCAAGATCCCCAAGGGCGTGCTGCTCTACGGCCCGCCCGGCACCGGCAAGACCCTGCTGGCCCGCGCCGTGGCCGGCGAGGCCGGCGTGCCGTTCTACTCCATCTCCGGTTCCGACTTCGTCGAGATGTTCGTCGGCGTCGGCGCCTCCCGGGTGCGCGACCTGTTCGAGCAGGCCAAGGCGAACGCCCCGGCGATCATCTTCGTCGACGAGATCGACGCCGTCGGCCGGCACCGCGGTGCGGGCCTCGGCGGCGGCCACGACGAGCGCGAGCAGACGCTGAACCAGCTGCTCGTCGAGATGGACGGCTTCGACGTCAAGGGCGGCGTGATCCTGATCGCCGCCACCAACCGCCCGGACATCCTGGACCCGGCGCTGCTGCGCCCGGGCCGCTTCGACCGGCAGATCGCCGTCGAGCGCCCCGACCTCCAGGGCCGCCTGGACATCCTCAAGGTGCACCAGAAGGGCAAGCCGATCGCGCCCGACGTCGACCTCTCGGCCGTCGCCAAGCGCACCCCCGGCTTCACCGGCGCCGACCTCAGCAACGTCCTCAACGAGGCCGCCCTGCTGACGGCCCGGTCGGACAAGAAGCTGATCGACAACTTCGTCCTGGACGAGGCGATCGACCGCGTCGTGGCCGGCCCGCAGAAGCGCACCCGGATCATGTCGGACCGCGAGAAGAAGATCACCGCGTACCACGAGGGCGGCCACGCCCTGGTCGCGGCGGCCTCTCCGAACGCCGACCCGGTGCACAAGATCACGATCCTGTCCCGCGGCCGCGCGCTCGGCTACACCATGGTCCTGCCGGACGAGGACAAGTACTCCACCACCCGCAACGAGATGCTCGACCAGCTCGCCTACATGATGGGCGGCCGCGCGGCGGAGGAGCTGGTCTTCCACGACCCGACCACCGGCGCCTCGAACGACATCGAGAAGGCCACCGCCACCGCCCGTGCGATGGTCACCCAGTACGGCATGAGCGAGCGCCTCGGCGCGATCAAGTTCGGCTCGGGCGACTCCGAGCCGTTCCTGGGCCGCGAGATGGCCCACCAGCGCGACTACTCCGAGGAGGTCGCCGGGCTGGTGGACGAGGAGGTCAAGAAGCTCATCGAGAACGCGCACAACGAGGCCTGGGAGATCCTGGTCGAGAACCGCGACGTGCTCGACAACCTGGTGCTGGAGCTGCTGGAGAAGGAGACGCTGAACAAGGAGCAGATCGCCGAGGTCTTCTCCACGATCGTGAAGCGCCCCGCCCGCCCGGCGTGGACGGGCTCCTCCCGCCGCACCCCCTCCACCCGCCCGCCGGTGCAGTCCCCGAAGGAGCTGGCGCTGACCAACGGCGTCGCCTCCTCCCACGAGGCCACCCCGGTGGACGTCATGAAGCTGCCGCCCGCCGAGGGCACCACCGAGAGCTGAGCGGCCGCCCGTACGGAATGAATGCCGCGCCACCGGGGTTTGTACCCTGGAGGCGCGGCATTCGTGCTGCCGGGCCCTGCCCGACGACCGACTTCTACTGGCAATGAGGCAAGTGAGGCCCGCATGATCGACCCGGTGACCCTCGAGGGCGAGCCCGCCATCGGGCACTTCGACCAGAAGCGTGCCGAGAACGCGGTGCGCGAGCTGCTCATCGCCGTCGGCGAGGACCCGGACCGCGAGGGCCTGCTGGAGACGCCGGCCCGCGTGGCGCGCGCCTACCAGGAGATATTCGCGGGGCTGTGGCAGGAGCCCGAGGACGTGCTCACCACCACCTTCGACATCGGCCACGACGAGATGGTGCTGGTGAAGGACATCGAGGTGTTCTCGACCTGCGAGCACCACCTGGTGCCGTTCCGCGGTGTCGCGCACGTCGGCTACATCCCGGCCACCACCGGCAAGATCACCGGGCTGTCGAAGCTCGCCCGGCTGGTCGACGTCTACGCCCGCCGCCCCCAGGTCCAGGAGCGGCTGACCAGCCAGGTCGCCGACGCCCTGATGCGCATCCTGGAGCCGCGCGGCGCGATCGTCGTCATCGAGTGCGAGCACATGTGCATGTCGATGCGCGGCATCCGCAAGCCCGGCGCCAAGACCATCACCTCGGCCGTCCGCGGCCAGCTGCGCGACCCGGCCACCCGCGCCGAGGCGATGAGCCTGATCGCCGCGAGGTAGCGGCCCGGCGCAGCACGCAGCACGCCCGCGTCCGGCGGGCCGGTGGAGAACCGGCCCGCCGGACGCGTGTCCGGACGCTCCCGCTACTGCCGCGGCTCGCGGTCCGGCGGCGGGGCCAGGTGGTCGCTCATCCACTCCAGCGCCGCCGGCAGCTCCCGCCGCCAGGTCTCGAAGCTGTGCCCGCCGTCGTCCAGGAAGAGCGAGTCCACGGTGAAGTCCGGGTTGTTCGCCGCGACCTGCTGGGCCGAGGCCAGGAACTGCTGGGTCGCCTGGTAGTTGTCCTCGGTCCTGGTGCTGACCACCAGCAGCGCCGCGTGCGGGGCCGGCAGGTTCTTCAGCCGCCAGTTCAGGTCCGACTGCGAGGCGGCCTGCGCGTCGCCGTGGAAGAGGTCGCCGTCCGTCCAGCGGTCGTTCGGCACCTGGTAGTCCGCGTGCAAGGCGGCCGCGTTCGGGAAGGCGTCCGGATTGCGCATCGCCATCCGGAGGGCGCAGCTCCCCCCTGTGGAGTACCCGAACACCCCCCAGGAGGCGGAGGAGTGGCTCGCCCGGTAGGCGGACCTGATCGCGGTCGGGATGTCCTTGGAGAACCAGGTCTCCGAGTGGGGCCCGCCGGGCACGTCCACGCACTCGGTGTTCCGCGGCGGCGCCACCGTCGGCCGGGCCATCACCACGATCGAGGGGGACATCCGGCCGGCCTTCTCCAGCTCCGACACCGTCTGCGGCACCCGCAGGCCCTCCACCAGGTGCAGCGAGGGCCCCGGGTAGCCGCCGATGGCCAGCATCACCGGGAACCGTTCGCGTGCGTACTTGGGGATGAAGTACTCCGGCGGCAGGTAGACGAAGACCTGGTCGGACAGCCCGGACTCGCTGCCCGTCACCTTCACCGAGTCGACCCGCCCCACCTCCTCCGGCTTGCCGGCGGGCAGCACGTCCTTCACCGTCTCCAGCCCGCCCTCGGAGCTCGGCTCGACCAGCTTCTGGGAGTCCGGCGCCGCGCCCTTGGCCTGCTCCGAGCTGGTCAGCGCCAGCGCCGCCCCGCCCGGGTGCAGCAGGTCGTTCCACGAGGTGTAGAAGCTGTACGAGTTGTTCACCGCCAGCGCCATCGCGCCCAGCACCGAGACCTGAACCACCGTCAGCAGGCCGAGGCGCCCCAGCATCGGCAGCGGCCGCTGGCGGGCCAGCCGGGGCCACAGCCAGAGGGTGGCGACCAGGGCCACGGCCGCCGTCGCGATCAGCGAGTACACCAGCGACCTGCTGGTCAGTTCCATGGCGCGCCTTCCGTCGGGCGGGGGTGGGGCCAGGGTTCATCGTCCGTTCGCCCACGGTCCCGGGCCACCGGGGCTAGCCTGACCGGGCGTCGGATTCCGCCCCCGTCGCAGGTGCTCGTCCGGGTGCAACCGAGGCCCTAGAATGCGGCGTCCACCGAGTGCAGTGCGTGAACCACCGTCCCTGACGCGACGGCCGCTGCGTGCCGTCACCCGCGACCGTCCGCCCGGCCCCCCGGTCCCACACCGGCCCGGCGAGGACGGTCACCACCCGTCCCCAGGCTTCCCTCGGCCCGGGAGGCGCCCGCCCGGCCTGCCCGCCGGAGGGCCCTCCTTGACCAGCGGTTTGCTCGATCAAGGAATAGTCATGAAGGTCCATCACAACTCCTACTTCGGAGTGACAGGACGAGCCGGATCAGCCCCTACGCTGAACTTCCATGAGCGTTCCCGTGTCCGTTGAGCCGTCGACCGAGCAGCCCCGCAAGGGCGGGCTGCAGACGCTGCGCACCCAGGCCGCGGCCGTCCCCCGCGCCTGGCTTCCGGGCGTGGTGGGCTACGCCTGCCTCCTGATCGGCCTGCTCGACATCTGCAGCGCCGTCTTCCCGAAGCTGCGCCATACCCGGATGCACACCTTCGCCGGGCAGCTGCCGGGCGCGACCACCACGCTCGCCGCGGCCGGCACGCTCATGGTCGGCGTCCTGCTGGTGCTGCTCGCCCACGCGCTGCGCCGCCGCAAGCGGCGGGCCTGGCGCGCCGTCGTCGTCCTGCTGCCGGTGGGTGCCGCCCTGCACCTGCTGCGCTGGCACCAGACCGGCCCGGCCGTGATCTCGCTGGTGCTGTTCGCGGTCATCCTGATCCACCGTCGCGAGTTCTACGCCAAGGCCGACCCGCGCACCCGCTGGCGCGCGGCCGCCAACCTCGTCGTGATGGGCGCCTTCAGCGTCCTGCTCGGCCTGCTGATCGTGAGCGTCCACCCGAAGTCGGAGCTCGGCGACCCGTCGATGGCCCAGCGCCTGCAGGAGACGGTCTACGGCCTCTTCGGCTTCGACGGCCCGATCCGCTACGGCTCCGACCGGATCTCCGACCTGGTCGCCTACTCGCTCGGCGCGCTCGGCCTGCTGACCGCGTTCACCACCGCCTACCTGGCGCTGCGTCCGGAGAAGCCCGAGCCGGAGCTCACCGTCGAGGACGAGGTGAAGGTCCGCGAGCTGCTCGCCCGCCACGGCGCCCGGGACTCGCTCGGCTACTTCGCGCTCCGCCGCGACAAGAGCGTGCTCTTCTCTCCCTCCGGCAAGGCCGCCATCTCCTACCGGGTGGTCTCCGGCGTGATGCTCGCCTCCGGCGACCCGGTCGGCGACGTCGAGGCCTGGCCCGGCGCGATCAAGGTCTTCATGGCGGAGGCCCGCGAGCACGCCTGGGTGCCCGCGGTGATGGGCTGCAGCGAGGTCGGCGGCGAGGTCTGGACCCGCGAGGCGGGCCTGGACGCGCTGGAGCTGGGCGACGAGGCGATCGTCGACACCGCCACCTTCTCGCTCGCCGGCCGTGCCATGCGCAACGTCCGCCAGATGGTCAAGCGGATCGAGCGCAACGGCTACTCCTGCCAGGTCCGCCGGGTCGGCGACCTGAGCCTGGAGGAGCGCCGGGTGATCGCCGACGCCGCCTCCCGCTGGCGCGGCACCGACACCGAGCGCGGCTTCTCCATGGCGCTCGGCCGCTTCGGCGACCCCACCGACGACCGGTGCGTCGTCGTCACCGCCCACAAGGCCGCGGAGGAGGGCGAGCCGGCCGGCCCGCCCGGCAGCGACCTCAAGGCGGTGCTGCACTTCGTCCCCTGGGGCCCGGACGGCATCTCCCTGGAGCTGATGCGCCGCGACCGCGAGGCCGACCCCGGCCTCAACGAGCTGCTCATCGTCGCCGCCCTGCAGGCCGTGCCCGCGATGGGCGTCAAGCGGGTCTCGTTGAACTTCGCGATGTTCCGCTCCGCCCTCGCCCGCGGCGAGCGGATCGGCGCAGGCCCGGTGCTGCGCGCCTGGCGCGGACTGCTGGTGTTCCTCTCCCGCTGGTTCCAGATCGAGTCGCTCTACAAGTTCAACGCCAAGTTCCAGCCGATGTGGGAGCCCCGCTTCCTCGTCTACAAGCAGACCCGCGACCTCCCGCGGATCGGCTTCGCGGCGATGCAGGCCGAGGCCTTCATCACCCTCGGCATGCCCCGGCTGGGCCGTCCCAGGCAGCGGCAGGGCCTGATGCCCGAGCCCGACCAGGCCCGGCTGGCCGCGGTCACCGAGGCGGCCTGACCGCCCGCGGCGCACTCGCCCACTCCACCGCCCGCGGCGGGCACCGGCTCCCGGTGCCCGCCGCGGGCGTTCGTGCGGCCGCCGCGGTGGTCGGTCCCGCCTCCGCCGGGTGGCTCGATAATGGCCCCATGGACAACCCGCTGCCCGGCCTCCCGACCCTCGACCGCTGCGCCGTGATGGGGGTGGTCAACGTCACCCCGGACTCCTTCTCCGACGGCGGCCTGTGGCTCGATCCGGCCGCCGCGGTGGCGCACGGGCTCCGGCTGACCGCGCAGGGCGCCGACCTGATCGACGTCGGCGGCGAGTCCACCCGGCCCGGTGCCCAGCGGGTCACCGAGGCGGAGGAGCTGCGCCGGGTCGTCCCGGTGGTCCGCGAACTCGCCGCGGCCGGCGCGGTGGTCTCCGTGGACACCATGCGGGCGAGCGTCGCCGCGGCCGCCTTGGAGGCCGGCGCCCGGCTGGTCAACGACGTCTCCGGCGGCCTCGCCGACCCGGCGATGGCCGAGGTGGTGGCCGCCACCGGCGCGCCCTTCGTGGTCATGCACTGGCGCGGCCAGTCCGCCGACATGGACTCCCTCGCCGTCTACGACGACGTGGTCGCCGACGTCACCGCCGAACTCACCGCCCGGGTGGGCGCCCTGCTCGCCGCCGGGGTCAAGGAGGAACAGCTCGTCCTCGACCCCGGACTCGGCTTCGCCAAGACCAGCGAGCACAACTGGGCCCTGCTCGGCCGGCTCGACGCGCTCATCGCGCTCGGCCGCCCCGTCCTCGTCGCCGCTTCGCGCAAGCGCTTCCTGGGTACGCTGCTCGCCAACCCGGAATCCGGGGAGCTGCGCCCGGCCAGGCAGCGGGACGACGCCACGGCGGCGATCTCGGTGCTCTCGGCCAGGGCCGGCGCCTGGGCCGTCCGGGTGCACGACGTGGCCGGCACGGCGGACGCCGTACGAGTGGTCGCGGCCTGGCAGCAGGCCGCCCGAAGGGGGTAGGCGTGGCAGAAGCCCGGCAGGAGGCACAGTGCGGGACGAGGGCGAGGCAGGCCCGCCGAGCGGAGGCGGCGCGATGAGCGGCGGTGACCGGGCGGCGGCCCTGGAAGTGGACCGCGAGGCCGTACTCGCGGCGAACCATGCGCTCTACGAGGCGCTGGAGAACGGCGACCTGGAGGCCGTCGAAGCCATCTGGCTGGGCGCCGGGGACGCCGACGACAAGAGCGGCGTGGTCTGCGTCCACCCGGGCTGGCCGGTGCTGCGCGGGCGGGCCCAGGTCACCCGCTCGTACATGCTGATCATGGCCAACACCGAGTACATCCAGTTCTTCCTGACCGACGTCGAGTGCGAGGTGCAGGGCGATGTGGCCCTTGTCACCTGCACCGAGAACATCCTCTCCGGCGGCGAGGCCGAGGAGGAGGGCGAACTCGGCCCGCTGGTCGGCGGCAAGGTCGTCTCGACCAACCTCTTCCGCCGCACCCAGGACGGCTGGCGGATCTGGTCCCACCACGGCTCACCCGTACTGACCAGCGGAGACGACGAGGACGACGACTGACCGGGGAGGACGGCCCCGCCCCGCCGCCGGAACGGCACGAAACGTTCACGTCAATCGCCGATCCGGCGCGCGTGACGCCCCGCCCTGCCGGGTAGACGGTCTGGACCGCGGGCACCCGGAGGTAGATTCGAGGGATGGCGGGCGACGGTGCCCGCCTTCGCCCTGCCCTCGGTCGGGGCCGTCTTCCTGGGAGCAGTGATTCGTTTGCTGGACCGCGTCACCCTGCGGGGCCTGCGTGCCCGCGGCCACCACGGCGTCTTCGAACGGGAGCGCATCGAGGGCCAGACCTTCGTCGTCGACCTCGTGCTCTTCCTGGACACCCGGCCGGCCGCGGCGGGCGACGATCTCACCAAGACCGCCCACTACGGCGTGATCGCCGAGGAGGTCACCGCGGTGATCGCCGGCGACCCCGTCGACCTGATCGAGACGCTCGCCCAGCGCATCGCCGACCAGTGCCTCAAGCACGAGCCCGTCCAGGAGGTCGAGGTCACCGTGCACAAGCCGGACGCCCCGATCACCGTCCCGTTCGACGATGTGACCGTCACCATTCACCGGGGCCGCGCATGACGTGCCGGCCGCGTCGCCCCCGAGCCGCAGAGGGAACCCGATGAGCACCAGCGACCCGACCGCCTCGCCGACCACGTTCGACCTGGAGCGCCGGGTGGACAGTGCCGACTCCACCCTGCAGACCGTCCGCCACGCCGCGATCGCGCTCGGCGCCAACCTCGGCAACCGGCTGGAGACCCTGCAGGGCGCCGTCGACGCGCTCGCCGACACCCCCGGCATCAAGGTCACCTCCGTGTCCGGCGTCTTCGAGACGGACGCCGTCGGAGGCCCCGCCGACCAGCCGTCCTACTTCAACGCCGTGGTGCTGCTCCGCACCACGCTGCCCGCCCGGTCCCTGCTGGAGCGCGGCAACGCCGTCGAGGACGCCTTCGGGCGGGTCCGCGAGGTCCGCTGGGGCCCGCGCACCCTCGACGTCGACATCCTCGCCGTGGAGGGCGTCCTCAGCGAGGACCCGGAGCTGATCCTGCCGCACCCGCGCGCCCACGAGCGTGCCTTCGTGCTCGCCCCCTGGCTCGACGCCGACCCGGCGGCCGAGGTACCCGGCCACGGCCCCGTCGCCGACCTCCTCAAGGGCCTCGGCGGCGAGGACGCCCAGGGCGTCCGCCGCCGCGCCGACCTGCAGCTGCGCCTGCCGGAGTGACCCCGGCCGGACGGCCCGGCGGGCGGGGAACTTCCCCGGCCGCCGGGCCGTCCGTACAGGTGGCGTGCGAGGGCCCGGTACGGTGGGCAGGCACCGCCGCACCGCGACGGTCCGTCAGGGACAGCAGTCCGTCGCCTCCGCCGGGAAGGACATCGTCCGCGTGAAGCCGATCCGTCTCCGCCTGCTGCTCGGCATCACCGCCGTGGCGGGCGTGCTGTCCTGGTCCGGGGCCAAGCTCTGGGGATCGCTCGGCAGCCTGCCCGGCGTGCCGGCCGCGGCACCACTGGTGCTCGCGGCGGTCGCCGTCGTGCTGCTCGCCACCGCGATCTCGCTGCGCTCCCGGCTCAAGGCGGTCCGCGAGCGGCGGCCCGACGCCAAGGGTGTGGACCCGCTGCACGCCGCCCGGGCCCTGGTGCTCGCCCAGGCCAGCGCCCTGGTCGCCGCGGTGGTCACCGGCATCTACGCCGGCACCGGGGTCTACCTGCTGGAGCAGCTCGACATCGCGGCCCGCAAGTCGCAGGCCGTCACCGCCGGCTTCGCCGTGCTCGCCGGCGCCGCGGTGATGGCCGCCGCGCTCTGGCTGCAGCACATCTGCAAGCTGCCCGAGGACCACAACGGCCCCGGCCACCCGGCGGAGCCCTCACCCCGCTGACGAGGGTGGGGCGGGCCCGGTGCCCGGCTCAGCGGTGCGGGGCCGGGGTGGTCTCGGGGCCGTGGCCCGCGACCACCCGGCCGATGTTCGCCAGGGAGGCGGACGGGCCGTCCGGTGTCACGTCGAAATAGGCGGAGTGACTCGCGAAGGCGTGCTCCGGATCGCCGGGCGCCACCTCGAAGCGGTGCGCGCCGAAGCCTTCGTCCGCCGGGTCGCGGCCGAACCACAGCCGGTCCGGGCCGGCCGCCTGGGCGGCCAGGGCCGCGGCAGGACCACCCAGCAGCATGCCGCCGGCCACCGCCGTGCCGGCCGGGAGCCGGCCGACCGGGTCGTGCTCGGCCACCCCGACGTACACGTGGTCGCCGCCCACCTTCAGCCCGTCGGCCCGGTCCACCCCGACGCCCGGGCTGCCCACCAGCACCACGTCGTCCATCCCGGCGCCGTCCTGCCGGGCGGCGAGCCCCACCACCAGCGAGCCGTAGCTGTGCCCGACCGCGGTGACGTGCGCCGGGCTCCCGGGCCGGGCGGCCCGCAGCCCGCCCAGGAAGCGGTTCAGGTCCTCCGCGCCGGCCCGGGCCCGGCCGTCGCCCGCCACCTCGGCCGAGCGCAGGCTCAGCCCCTCGTTCGGCGGGGCGTCGTACCCCAGCCACACCATCGCCGCCGTCGTCCGGCCGCCCCCGCAGCCCGCCGCGGCCGTGCGGATCCGCTCGGCCCGTTCGGCGTCCCCGCGGCCCGCGTTGGCCAGCGCGGTGCCGAAGCCCGGCACGTACACCGCCACGTCGTCCGCGGTGTCCGGGTCGCCGTACGAGAGCACCGCCCTGCCCTGCCCCTCGGCGCCCAGCGCGAGCAGCAGGAGCGGACCGCCCGCCGGGTCGCCCTCGGCCAGCCGGGCGGCCACCGCCCGCAGGCCCTCCCGCACAGGGCCGGGCAGCACGTCCGGGTGCTCCAGCAGGCGGGAGAGCTGCAGCCGGTTGGCCCGGTCCCGGTCGCGGGCCGGCAGCCCGTCCAGGGCGCCCACCAGCTCGGGCCGCCCCTGCAGCAGCGCCTCCCGGGCGCCCGGGGCCAGGCCACGCCACCAGGCGGCCACCTGCACCGGCCCGGCCCCCGGCGGCGGCAGCAGCGCCCGAAGCGCGGCGTTCAGCGGCTCCCGAGGGTCGGCCAGCCGACCCAGGCCCGCCATCGCCGCGGCCGGGGTCAGCGCCCTGCCGTCCCGGGCGGCCGCGGCCAGCGCCGCCAGCCGCTCGGCGGCCGCCGCGTCGGCCCGCTCCGCCGCGGCGAGCGCGCCGGCCGGATCGGCGGACAGCGCGGCCTGCGCCACCCCGAACGCCTCCGCGGCCTGACGCAGCGTCTCCTGGACGATCGTCAGCTCCATCCACGCGGCCTGCAGCCGGCCGGTGGCCCGGTCGACCGCGGCGCCCGCCAGCTCGGCCGCGCGGCCCTGCCAGCCGGAGCCGTGCACCCGGCCCGCGGTCTGTCCGGCCCAGGCGTCGTGGTGGCCGTCCAGCGCGGCGATCAGGGCGCCGTACGCCGCTGCGACGGCGGGCAGTTCGGCCGGGCGGGCGGCGGCCAGGGCGGTGGCGTCCACCTCAGCCCGCCGCGGTGAGGCTGCGCCGGACGGACTCGTCGGCGGCGGTGTAGCCCTCGGCCGTCCGCACCAGGTCGGCGCCGATCGTGCCGAGGTCGTCCGCCAGCCGCTCGAACAGCCGGTGCCAGGCCTCCGCGCAGTCCCGCAGCGCGGCGGCCGTCCGCCAGCCGGGCAGTGCCGCCACCGCGGCGTCGGTCGGCGGGAGCACCGCCCGGGCGTCGGCGCGCAGCCGTTCGGCGGTCTGCCGGGCGGCCTGCCCGGCGGCGGTCAACTCGCCTGGGTGAACACGGAAGCCGGGGGACACGGGCGCCTCGCTCAACGGTCGGACGGACGCCCGTCATGGTAACGGCCCGTGACCGGTGTGAAGCGCCCGGTATTTCCGACGACCTGTCAAGAGCCGAATGAGTGGCGAGGCTGACAGGGCCCCGATTCGCACGCTAGTTTCTTGGCATGTCTCGTGGACGCCACCGTCATTCCTCCGTCCTCGGCCGCTACGTGCCACCCGCCGCCATCGGGGTGCTCGTGCTCGCCGCCGTGGCCGCACTGGTGGCCACACCCGATCCGGTGGTGGCACGTTCGGTCGGCGTCGCCGCCGTGGTCGCGGCCGTCGGGCTCGGCCTCCTGCTGCGCCAGCGCGACCGTGCCGCCCGCGGTGCCCTGCAGCTCGCCGCGACCAGGCGGCTGCGCCTGGAGGAGCGCTTCGAGGAGCAGCTCGCCGAGGCCGAGTACGCGGCCGAGGTCGCCGAGGAGCGGGCCACCCGCTTCGGCCGGCGGCTGACCGCCGAGAAGTCCCGGCTCGCCAAGGCCGAGACCGAGATCGCCCGCCTGCTGCGCGAGCGTGCCGTGATGGTCGCCGAGCAGGCGATGCGCGAGGCCGAGGCGGCCAAGCGCGCCCAGGAGGCCGCCCGCCCGAAGCACCCGGCCAGCCCGGCCGCGTACGTGCGGGCCGCCGCCGCCCTGCGCCACCTGGAACGCCTCGGCACCGAGGCGGAGGAGCGCCGCCAGGAGGGCGAGGCGCGGGCCCAGCTGGCCCTCCGGCCGCGGATGCCGCAGCCGGTGCCGGTCGCCCGGCCGCAGGCCCCGGCGGCCGAGCCCGTCACGGTCGTGGGGACGGCCGTCGACCGGCCGTCCACCGCCCCGCAGCCGCTCACCGCGCCGCCCGCCGTGCGGCCGCGGACGGGCACCGTCGTGCCGTCCGCGCGCGTCCGGGCCGTCGGCCGGGGTGCCGGATTCAGCTTCTTCGGCCGGCCCGCCACCGCCGCGGCGCTCCGCGCGGCCGCCCCGGCGCCCGCCGTCGGCGACCTGGCCGACGTGGTGGGCGACGAGGCGCTCGCCGAGAGCGTGCGCTACTCCGCCCCGGCCGACCGGCCGCAGCAGGCCGAGCAGGCGCCGGCCGCCCCGGCGGAGGAGGCCGAGCACGGCCGCCCCGAGGTGGTCGACCTGACGCCGCACGAGGACACCGAGATGCTGCAGCTCCCCGAGCTGCGGGCGGGCCGCTCCTGACGGGGCGCCGGAGAACGTCGAACGGGCGATGCCCGGGAACCCGACGGTTCCCGGGCATCGCCCGTTCGTGGAGCACCGGACGTTGACGGCCCGGTGGCTGCCGGTGCGTCAGACGTTGACGCCGAAGTCCTGTGCGATGCCGACCAGGCCCGAGGCGTAGCCCTGGCCGATGGCGCGGAACTTCCACTCCGCGCCGCTGCGGTACAGCTCGCCGAAGATCATGGCCGTCTCGGTGGCGGCGTCCTCGGACAGGTCGTAGCGGGCGATCTCGGCGCCGCCGGCCGCGTTGAGCACCCGGATGTAGGCGTTGCGGACCTGGCCGAAGCTCTGGCCGCGGGTGACCGCGTCGTAGATGGAGACCGGGAAGGTGATCCGGGTGACGTCGGCCGGCAGGGCGGCCAGGTTCACGTTGATCTGCTCGTCGTCGCCGGCGCCCTCGCCCGTCCGGTTGTCGCCGGTGTGGACGACCGAGTTGTCCGGGGTGCTGGTGTTGTTGAAGAAGACGAAGTGACGGTCGGAGTACACCTTGCCGTCGTTGTTCAGCACGATCGCGCTGGCGTCGAGGTCGAACTCCGCACCGGTGGTGGTGCGGATGTCCCAACCGAGGCCGACGGTGACGGCGCTCAGGCCGGGGGCCTCCTTGGTCAGCGAGACGTTGCCACCCTTGGAGAGGCTCACGGGCATGGTGTGTGTGTCCCTTCGGTCGCTTTTGTTCGGAAGAACGCTGCTCGCGGGGGCCATGGTTCCAGGCCCGGCCGAATTTCTCGTACGAACCGACGCGTGGCGGCGTGCCGTAGGCGCGCGGGGGCGGCCGGGCGCCGGTCAGACCCGGGGGAAACGGCCCTGCACGGTCCAGATGTTCGGATTGTCGGCGAGGCCCTCGTGCAGGTCCGTCAGATCGGCCAGCACGTCCTGCAGGAAGTCGCGGGCCTCGCGGCGGAAGTCGGCGTGCCGGACGACCAGCGGCTCGGCGTCCCGCAGCCAGGTCGCGGTGATCTCCACCCAGCCGAAGCGGCGGGCGAACCGGAGCAGCTCGGTGTTCTGGGTGAAGTCCAGGTCGGCGGTCTGCACGGCCGCGGCGCGGCTGCCCTGCGGGTCCAGGTCCACCTGCTCGGCGATGTCGCACAGCGCCCACGCGAAGTCGAGCACCGGCACCCAGCCCCAGCGCGTCTCGACGGCTTCGCCGTCCACCTCCAGGTAGACGTCGCCGCAGAACAGGTCGTGCCGCAGGCTCCGCACAGGGGCCTGCCGGTAGTCCGTCTGCGGCGGGTCGGGGAAGCGGTTGGACAGGGAGTACCCGAGCTCGATCACGACGCCATTCTCTCAAGCGCGCGGGACGCACCCCCGAGGTGCCGCCCACCGGGCTGCCACCGGGGTGCCCACCGGGCTTCTCGCCGATAACCGCGTGACCCGGGGCCGGGCGGGGCGGGATGATGGACGCATGTCCGAGCCCATCCGCGTACGGGGGTCGGTGGTCGTCCCCGACGCCGAGCTCGTCTGGCGCTTCTCGCGTTCCTCCGGCCCCGGCGGCCAGCACGTGAACACCTCCGACACCCAGGTCGAGCTGCGCTACGACCTCGCGGCGTCGGCGGCCCTGCCCCCGGTGTGGAAGGAGCGCGCCCTGGAGCGCCTCGCCCACCGCCTGGTGGACGGCCGGGTGCTGGTCGTCCGGGCCTCCGAGCACCGCTCGCAGTGGCGCAACCGGGAGACCGCCGCCGCGCGGCTGGCCGCGCTGCTCGGCGAGGCCACCGCCCCGCCGCCGAAGGCCCGCCGGGCGACCAGGCCGACCCGCGGCATGGTCGAGCGCCGGCTGGAGCACAAGCGCCACCGCGCGCAGCTGAAGCAGGGCCGGGGCCGGGTCCGCCCGGCGGACTGACGCCGCGCCGGCGGCCGGCGGTGCCGTCAGCCGAGCCTGCGGTAGTCGCCGCGGAAGTAGAGCAGCGGCTTCGCGCCGGGCTGCTCGACCCGCGCCTCCAGCACCCGGCCGACCACCAGGACGTGGTCACCGGCGGGAACGCGCTGCTCGGTGCGGCACTCCACGGTCGCCAGAGCACCCTCGACCAGCGGTGCACCGCTGTGCTCCCCGCGGCGGTGCGGGGTGTCGGCGAAGAGCAGCCGGTCGCTGAGCCGGCCCTTCATGGCGAACCGGGAGGCGGCGGTGCGCTGCTCCTCCGCGAGCACGGACACCGCCCAGGTCTCGGCACGGGTGAGCACGTCGTCCATCCGGGAGTCCTCGCGGACCGAGATCAGCACCAGCGGCGGCTCCAGCGACACCGACAGGAACGAGGTCGCCGTCATGCCCGCGTCCTCGCCGTCCTCGGGGTCGTTGGCGGTCACCAGGGCCACGCCCGAGGCGAGCTGGGAGAGGGCGGCCCGGAATTCGTCGGGGCCGGCCGTACGGGTGGGCGAGGGTTGCGAGGAGGTGTGCACGTACCGCACGGTAGTCCGCGCCCGTGCGGAGCGGAATCGGGCCCTGGTCGTAGGACCGCGGGCCGGTACGGGCGGTCGGGCTGCGGGGCGATGTCACGGTTCGTCCCGGTATGCGACCGCCCGGCGGCGCCGGGGCACGGGCAAGTGATGTGATTTGAGTCACAAGTGACGGCCTATTGCTGACCGAGCGTGCCTATCGCTGTGCTCGCTGTGATTCAGTTCTTCTGGCAATCGGACGATAACCATCACCGCCAATCCGAAGCAGCCGGGGAGCCCCCGCATGGAAGCCGAGTCGGAGCCCTACGTCCGCCTCGCGACCCTCCGCACCTTGCACCGGGTCGTGGCGGACCTCAACGCTGCCCGCAGCCTGGCCGGCACCCTGCAGGCCGTGGTGGAGGGCGCCGTGCACGGGCTCGGGTTCGACGCGGCCGCGGTGAGCCTCGTCCGGCCCGACGGCGACCTGGTGGTGGCGGCGGTCTGGGAGCTCGAGGAGAGCGGGGTGGGCGGCCCGGCGGTGCTGCTCGGCCAGGTCGGCTCCCGCGAGTCCTGGGACCGCATGCTCAGCGTCAGCGACCACTGGGGCACGCTGCGCTTCCTGCCGTACGACCGGGGCTGGGCGATCGGCACCGACGTGCCGACCTGGACGGGCGACGGCCCGCTGCCGACCTACGCCAACGACTGGCACCCGCGGGACTTCCTGTTCGCCCCGATGTACAGCGCCGGCGGCGACCTGCTCGGCGTGCTCTCGGTCGACCGGCCGCGCGGCGGCAAACGGCCCGGCGCCTGGACCCGCGAGGCGCTGGAGATGTTCTCCCTGCAGGCCTCCATCGCGATCGGCAACGCCCGGCTGCGCGCCGAGATGCAGCGCGCGCTGGCCCGCCTGGAGAAGGAGCAGCAGGCGCTGCGGGCCAGCGAGGAGAGCTTCCGTCAGGCCTTCGAGTACGCGCCCAGCGGGATGGCCATCACCGAGCTGCACGGCGCCGCCCGCGGCCAGCTCACCCGGGTCAACGACGCGCTCTGCCGGCTGCTCGGACGGCCGCGGGCGACCCTGCGCCGGCAGAGCTTCGCCGACCTCGTCCACCCCGAGGACCTCGCCCTGCTGCACCGCACCAGCGCCGAGGGCGGCCGGGCCGAGCTGCGGCTCTCCCGCCGGGACGGCGGCTACCAGTGGGTCTGCCTGCGCAACTCGGTGGTGGCGGACGCCGGCGAGGGCCCGAGCTTCCTGCTCACCCACGTCGAGGACATCGAGGACCGCAAGCGGCACGAGCTGCAGCTGGCGCACCGGGCCAGCCACGACGCGCTGACCGGCCTGCCGAACGGCGCCGAGCTGCGCACCCGCCTCGGCCGCCGGCTGTGCAGTCTGCCGCCCACCGCGCACGACCACGGCCCGGCCTTCGCCCACCCCGGGTTCTCGTACAGCGCGCACACCGCGTTCGACGGCCCGGGCGGCCCGACCGCGCTGACGCACGGCTACGGCTCCTCCGACCCGGCCTTCGACCGCGACCTGGAGGCCTTCGCCGCGGGCGAGGTGCTGAGCCGCTTCGACCACGACCCGGCGCACCTGCACACCGTGGTGCCCGCGGAGCCGCCGGACGGCCCGGAGCCGTGGACCGGCGCGCACCGCGGGCCCGGCATGCCGGACAAGGGCCTGGCGGTGCTCTTCTGCGACCTGGACGGCTTCAAGTCCATCAACGACCGGTTCGGCCACAACGCGGGCGACGCGGTGCTGATCGAGGTCGCCCGCCGGCTGCAGCAGGCTGTCCGGGAGGGCGACACGGTGGCCCGGCTCGGCGGCGACGAGTTCGTGGTGCTCGCCGACGGCATCGGCCGCGAGGAGGCGAAGGACCTCGCCGGGCGGCTGCGCAACGCGATCATCCCGCCGATGCGGATAGACAACCGCGCGATGCGGGTCGGCGTCAGCCTGGGCATCGGCTGGGCGGGTTGCGGCATGTCGATCGAGGAGGTGCTGCACGCCGCCGACGAGCGGATGTACGACGAGAAGCGGGCGCGTGGAGGTTCCGTGAGGGGAGCGCGCGGGGAGCGTTCCCACCGTCGCGCCGGGTAACAGGTGCGCTGATCGGCTTTCCCTGTGGTCGGCCCCGGCAGGTAGGGTTCCGCTGGTACGAGCGTCCATCATCTGCCCGGGGAGTGAGCACCGTGACCACGGACGGCAGCAACGGCGCGCCCGAGGGCGCGGGCGAAGACGACCCGTTCGCCTACCTCTACCGCCCCGCCGACGGCTCGGCCGCGCCCAGCCAGCCGCGCAGCTCGTACAGCCGCCCGATGGAGGTCGGCCGGGCGCAGTACGGCCAGCAGGCCGCGCGCCCCCAGCAGCAGCCCTACCCTCCGCAGCAGTCGTACGGCCAGGGGCAGCAGACCACGCCGCTGCCGCCGCAGCAGAGCCGGTACGCCGAGCGCTCCCGCCCGCAGGCGGGCGAGGAGCGGGAGACCTCCGGGCGCGGCAAGGGCGCGGTCATCGGCGCGATCGCGGTGATCGCCGCGGTGGCGATCGGCGCGGGCATCGCGCTCTCGACCGGGGACCCGGGCAAGAAGGACAAGGCCGGGCCGAACCCGACCGCGGCCTCCGCGCAGGCCTCGACCGGCGCCCCGGCCTCGTCCTCCGCGTCGGCGAGTCCGACGCCCGACAGCAAGCCGGTCTCCGACGCCTCCAAGCTGCAGGCGCAGAACGCCCCGGCCGCGAGCAGCGTGAAGGGCGCGGTCTCCGCGGACGGCAGCTATCTGACGCTGCAGGGCGGATCCACGGTGACCTGGACGGTGGTCGCCCAGCAGGCCGGGCAGGCCAAGTTCTGGCTGCACTTCAACAACACCGGCTCGGACACGCCGGCGCAGGTCACCGTCAACGGCAAGGAGCACCCCAACGGGGTGACGTTCAAGAACTACTCCAAGGGCAACGCCGACGCGGACCGCGCCTGGTACAGCACGAACATATGGCCGCAGCTGGTGGCCGGGACGAACACCCTGACGGTGACCATCCCGGCCGGCGGCGGCAGCATCCTGCTCGACCAGGTCGCGCTGACCGACATGTCGGTCAGCGACTACCCGAAGAGCTGACCACGGCGGCGAGGCGGGCGACCGCGGCGGTCATCGCCGCGCGCCCCTCGGCGAGGTAGCGGCGCGGGTCGGTGACCCGCTCGTCCCCGGCCAGGTGCCGGCGGACCGCCGGGGTGAAGGCGGTGTTGAGCGCCGTCCCGATGTTGACCTTCACCAGGCCGGCCGCGATGCCGGCCGCGAGCTGGCCGTCCGGCACCCCCGAACTGCCGTGCAGGACCAGCGGAACGGGCACCGCCGCGGCCAGCCGGGCGATCAGGTCGTGGTCCAGGGCGGCGGTGCGGGTGGTCATCGCGTGCGAGCTGCCGACCGCGACGGCGAGCGCGTCCACCCCGGTGTCCGCGACGTACCGCTCCGCCTCCGCCGGGTCGGTGCGGGCGCCCGGGGCGTGCGGGGAGAGCGGCGGCTCGCCCTCCTTGCCGCCGATCCGGCCGAGCTCGGCCTCCAGGTGCAGCCCGTGCCGGTGCGCCCAGGAGGCGGCCTGCGCGGTCGACTTGACGTTGTCGTCGTGCGGCAGCCGGGAGGCGTCGTACATCGCGGAGGAGAATCCGGCCGCCGGTGCGGCGTGCAGCAGGTCGAGGTCCTCGACGTGGTCGAGGTGGAGCGAGAGCGGCACCCCGGCGGCGGCGGCGATCTCGGCGCAGGCGCGGGCGAGCGGCAGCAGCCGGCCGTGGTAGCGGACGGCGTTCTGACTGATCTGCAGCACGGCGGCGGTGCCGGCCTGTTCGGCCCCCGCGGCGACCGCCTCGGCGTGCTCCAGGGTGATCACGTTGAAGGCGGGCAGACCGCGGCGGTCGGCCGTCGCTGCGGCGAGCAGGTCGGCGGTGGCGGCAATGGGCATGGCTGTCCCCCAGGGGGTGAGTGACGGGACGCGGTGCCGCCACTCACCCCCGGTGGGACGGGGGTCAGACCGAGACGGTCCTGGCGAGGCGGTCCGCGCCGGTGATCCACTCGCCGCGGCGCATCACCGCGACGAGGTCGTACGTGAGGGAGTCGAGGACGACGAGGTCGGCGTACTTGCCCGTCTCCAGCGACCCGACGGAGTCCGACAGGCCGAGCAGCCGGGCCGGAACGGCGGACAGGGACTCGACGGCCTGGTTCAGGCTCAGGCCGTTGACGGTGACGGAGCGCCGGAACGCCACGTCGAGGGTGAGGGTGGAGCCGGCGATGGAGCCGCCCTCGACCAGCCGCGCGACACCGTTCTCCACCCGGACCTCCAGCGGGCCGAGCGGGTAGAGGCCGTCGCCCATGCCGGCCGCGCCCATCGCGTCGGTGATCAGCGCGACCCGGCCGGAGCCGGCGGAGCCGTAGGCGAGGTCCAGCACCGAGGGGTGCAGGTGGACGCCGTCGTTGATCAGTTCCACGGTGACCCGCTCGTCCTCCAGCAGGGCGACGATCGGACCGGGGGCGCGGTGGCCGATGGCGGGCATCGCGTTGAACAGGTGGGTGGCGACGGTCGCGCCGGCCTCGATGGCCTCCAGGGTCTTGGCGTAGTCGGAGTCGGTGTGGCCGACCGCGGCGATCACGCCGAGGTCCGCGAGCATCCGCACGGACTCCAGTCCGCCCGGGAGCTCGGGGGCGAGGGTGACCATACGGGCGGTGCCGCGGGCGGCGTCCACCACCTTGCGGACGACCGCCGGGTCGGGGTCGCGCAGCAGGGCGGGGTCGTGCGCGCCGCAGCGGCCCGGCGAGATGAACGGGCCCTCGAAGTGCACGCCGGCCAGCACGCCGTCCTCGACCAGCTCGGAGAGGACGGCCGCCTGCCGGCAGACCTCGTCGATCTCGCCGGTGACGGTCGAGGCGACCGTGGTGGTGGTGCCGTGCGCCCGGTGGGTGCGGGCCGCGACCACCGCCTGCTCGGCGTCGCCGGCGGCGTACGAGGCGCCGCCGCCGCCGTGCACGTGCAGGTCGACGAAACCGGGGACGACCGTGTACCCGGTGAGGTCGAGGTCGGAGAGCTCCGGCTCGCCGCCGAGGGCCGCGATGCGCGGGCCGTCGACGGTGAGCCGGCCGTTCTCGACGACGCCGCCCGGCAGGACGAGTCGGGCGCCGGCCAGTGCAATGCGGTCCGCGGTCACGCGGTCACCTCCGTGGAGAGCAGATCCCAGGCGAGCAGACCCGCGCCCAGGGAAGCGGCGGTGTCTCTGAGCATGGCCGGGACGACCACGGGGGGCATCTGGAAGGTCAGCCGCTCGGAGACCGCCGTACGCAGCGGTGTGAAGAGCGTGTCACCGGCCTCGGCCAGCCCGCCGCCGACGATCACCGTGGACGGGTCGAGCAGGCTCTGGGCCAGCACGATGCCGTCCGCGAGGGCGTCCACCGCGACCTGCCACACCTCCGCCGCCCGCGGGTCGCCGGCCTCGACGGCGGCCGCGCAGGCCGCCGCGTCCGCGTCCGGGTCGCCGCAGGCCTCGGCCCAGGCCCGGGAGACCGCGGAGGCCGAGGCCAGGGTCTCCAGGCAGCCGCGGGCGCCGCAGCCGCAGAGCGGTCCGCCGGGGCGGACCACCACGTGGCCGATCTCGCCGCCGTAGCCGTGCGCGCCCGCCTCGATCCGACCGCCGATGCCGATGGCGCCGGCGATGCCGGTGCCCAGCGCGACGAACAGGAAGCGGTCCACGCCGCGGCCGGCGCCGATCCGTCCCTCGGCCAGCCCGCCGGAGCGGACGTCGTGGCCGAGGGCGACCGGCAGCCCGCCGAGGCGCTCGCCGAGGAGCTTGCGCAGCGGCAGGTCGCGCCAGCCGAGGTTGGCGGAGAAGACCGCGATCCCGTTCTTCTCGTCGATCGTCCCCGGCACCGCGACGCCGGCGGCGACGGGAGCGCTCCCGAGACGGGTGCGGCCCTCGTCCGCCAGTTCGGCGGCGAAGTCGAGGATGGTGGCGACGACGGCGTCCGTGCCGTGCTCCCGCCCGGTCGGGCGGCGTGCTTCGAGCAGCACGGAGCCGTCCTGGGCGAGCAGCGCGGCTTTCATGCCGGTGCCGCCCACATCGAGTGCGATGACGTGCTTCACGGGGGACAGTCTCCCTTGAGCCGGTCCGAGAGGTCTAGTCCAGTTGCGTGATTGGTCTGGTCCATGGCGGTGACGTTTGTCGCCATTGCGCCGCAGCTGGGAGGTTTGCTCCTTCCCGGCCTTCTCCCTTTCTCATGCCCCGTCCGGGGCCAGTACCACCGACCGGGTCAGGTTCCGGGGCCGGTCCGGGTCCAGCCCGCGGGCCTCGGCGATCGCCAGCGCCAGACGCTGTGCCCGGACGAGGTCGGCCAGCGGGTCGATGCCGTCCGCGCCGGAACCGGCCACCAGTAGGGCGCCGGTCGCCCCGACCTGCGCGGCCAGGCCCTCCGGGAGGTCGCCGAAGACGACCACCGCGCGGCCGGGGGCGGCGATGCTGATCGGCCCGTGCCGGTACTCCATCGCCGGGTAGGCCTCCGTCCAGGACAGCGAGGCCTCACGCATCTTGAGCGCGGCCTCCTGGGCCAGGCCGCCCGTCCAGCCGGTGCCGAGGAAGGAGAACTGCTCGCTGCCGACGAGCTGCGGGGGCAGCGCGGCCTCCACCGCGGCGAGCGCGTCGTCGGCGGCCCGGGCCACGGTTCGGACGCCGGGCGGCAGGGCGCCCTCGTTCTCCAGGTGGGCGCGGAGCAGGGCGAGCGTCGTGGTCGCGAAGCGGGTCTGCACCACCGACCGCTCGTCCGCGAAGCCGAGGTCGACCACCGCCCCGGCGACCCCGGTGATCGGCTGCGAGACGTCCGCGGTGATCGCCGTGGTCGGCGCCTTCGCCTGTCGCAGCAGGTCCAGCACCTCGGTGGTGGTGCCCGAGCGGCTGATCGCCAGCACCCGGTCGTAGCGGCGCTCGTGCGGGAACTCGGAGGCGGCGAAGGCGTCGGTCTCGCCGTGGCCGCCGGCCTCCCGCAGGGCGGCGAACGCCTGGGCCATGAACCAGGACGTGCCGCAGCCGACGACGGCCACCCGCTCCCCGTGCTGCGGCAGGGCGGCGGGCGACTCGGCGGCCAGGGCCGCCGCCGTGCGCCAGTCGGCGGGCTGGGTGGCCAGCTCCTCGGCGGTGAGGGATGGCTGGGGCATGGAGCGGCTCCTCGGGCTGATGCGCCGGAACGGACCGGAACTGCGTGAAGATGATTGATTTATAGCCCTTTCGCGCAGCAATGCGCAACGGTGGCTCCGGTGCGTCGCCGAAATCCGGCCTTCGCCCGGGCGCGGCGCCGCGCCGGTGTGCAAAGCTGTGCAGGCTTCGCGCAGGTGCGCGCAGCGGTCGGATCAGGTAGGGAGGGCGGCGCGCGGTGTCCAGGTACGAGCGGTGGAACGCACTGCTGGAGCTGCTGGCCGAGCACGGTCGGCTGGAGGTCGAGGAGGCCGCCGAGGCCCTGCAGGTCTCCGCCGCGACCATCCGTCGAGACCTGGACCAGCTGGCCCGCCAGCAGATGGTCACCCGCACCCGTGGCGGCGCCGTCGCCCACCACGTCTCCTACGACCTGCCACTGCGCTACAAGACAGCCCGGCACGCCGACGCCAAGCAGCGCATCGGCGCCGCGGTGGCCGGCCTGGTCGCGCCCGGCGAGGTGGTCGGCCTCAACGGCGGCACCACCACCACCGAGGTCGCCCGGGCGCTCGCCGTCCGGCCCGACCTGACCGAGCCCGCGGAGGGCGGCGGGCAGGGCCTCACCGTGGTCACCAACGCCCTCAACATCGCCAACGAGCTGACGGTCCGTCCGCAGGTGAAGATCGTGGTCACCGGCGGTGTCGCTCGCCCGCAGTCCTACGAGCTGATCGGCCCGCTGGCCGGCCTGCTGCTGGGCGAACTCGCCCTGGACGTCACGGTGCTCGGCGTGGACGCGATCGACGTCGAGCACGGCGCGACCGCCCACCACGAGGGCGAGGCCGGGGTGAACCGGCTGCTCGCCGAGCGCGCCCGTCGGGTGGTCGTCGCCGCCGACTCCTCCAAGCTGGGCCGCCGCGCCTTCGCCCGGATCTGTGGCCTGGACGCGATCGACACCCTGGTCACCGACTCCGCGGCCGACGAGGAGCTGACGCGGGCGTTCACGGAGGCCGGCGTCCAGGTGATCGCCGTCTGAACCGCCACGCGGAATGCCCGGATCTGCCCGGTTCCGATTGCAGCCGGTGCAACGAGGTCTGACACTTCGATAACTACCGCGCGAACAGGTCTGGACCACACCGGCGGACGCTTGGGAGGGTGGCGCAGCTTCCCCTTCCGAAGGCGGTCCCGCGTGAACACCCTCACCCGCACGAACCCGCTCCGCTCCTGTCGCACCCTGCTGCCCGCACTCGCCCTCGTCCTCGCCACCGGCTGCAGCACCCTCGGCTCCGGCGACGGCGGCGGAGACGTCACCCTGCGCCTGGTCGCCGCCGACTACGGCGACAACGAGGTCAACAGCACCTCGCACTTCTGGGACGACGTGATCCACCGCTTCGAGGAGGCCAATCCCGGCGTCAAGGTCGAACTCGACCTGCAGAGCTGGAACGACATCGACAAGCGGGTCGCCCAGCTGATCGCCTCCGGCCACACCCCCGACCTCGTGCAGACCGGCGGCTTCGCCGACCAGGTCGCCGCCGACCGGCTCTACCCGGCCACCGAGGTCCTCTCCATCGACACCCAGGCCGGCATGATCGACGCCTTCTCACGCGCCGGCCAGGTCCTCGGAAGCCAGTACGGCATCCCGTTCGTCGCCTCGACCCGGGTCTTCTTCTACAACAAGGCGGTCTTCGCCAAGGCCGGCATCACCGCCCCGCCCACCACCTGGGACGAACTGCGCAAGGACGCCGAACTCATCAGGGCCAAGGTGCCCGGGGTCACCCCGTACGCGCTGCCGCTCGGCCCGGAGGAGGCCCAGGCCGAATCCATGATCTGGGCCATGGGCGGGGGCGGCGGCCTCGCCGACAACGCCGGCAACTACACCTTCGACTCCCCGCAGAACCGGGCCACCTTCGCCTGGCTGCGCACCAACCTGGTCGACAAGCACCTCACCTACGCCGACCCGGCCGCGACCGACCGCAAGACCGCCTTCAGCGACTTCGCGGCGGGCAAGGTCGCGATGCTCAACGGCCACCCCGGCCTGGTCGCCAAGGCCACCGCCGCGAAGATCGACTACGGCACGGCGGCGATCCCGCGCAAGGACTCCTCGGTCAAGCCGGCCACCTTCGGCGTGGCCGACTGGATGATGGCCTTCAAGGCCAACGGCCACCGCACCGAGATCAAGAAGTTCCTCGGCTTCCTCTACCGCACCGACAACCAGCTCGCCTTCGACGAGCAGTACAACCTGCTGCCGGTCACCCAGGAGACCCGCACCGAGATGACCGGCAGCGGCCGCCACCGCGACCTCGCCGAATTCCTCAACGCCCTGCCGACCGCCAACTTCTACCCCTACGGCGACCCGTCCTGGGACAAGGTCAGCGGCCTGGTGAAGCAGCAGATCGGCGCCGCGGTGAAGCGCGACGGCAACGACGCGCTCGCCGCCCTGCAGACCGCCGCCGCCACCGAGGCGGGCCGCAGCCGGCGCTGAGCACGGGACGGCTCAGGGCAGCGTGATCGCGTACGCCTTGCGCAGGGTCTCGTGCACCGTCCAGGTCGTCCGGTCGCCTGCGTGCAGGACGGCCGCGTCGCCCGGGCCGACCTCCAGGACCGGGCCGCCCTCGACCTCGATGGTGGCCCGGCCGCTCACCACCACGAACAGCTCGTCCGCCTCGGTGTCGGTCACCGTGCCCGGGGTGATCTGCCACAGGCCGCGCAGCTGCCGGCCGTCCGGTGAGGACCACAGCACCTTGCCGGTCACCTCGGGCGAACCGGCGACGATCTGGTCGGGGTCGAGCGGATCGGGTTCCAGCTCGGCGTCGGGGATGTGCACGGCGAAGGTCATGCCACGACGCTAGCCGGGCCGGGCCCCCGGACGGGGTCGGCAGAGTGTGTCGCACCGGCCGGGCAGAATGACACCTCGTAAGAGGAGGTGGACGATGGCCCCCCTGACCGAGCGGGACCGCGCGGTGCTCGCCCTGGAGGCCCGGCCCTGGCGCACCGCCGGCGCCAAGGAGCGGGCGATCCGCGTCGAGCTGGACGTCTCCGCGACCCGCTACTACCAGCTGCTCAACGCCCTGCTGGACAATCCGGAGGCGCTCGCCGCCGACCCGGTGCTGGTCAACCGGCTGCGCCGGATCCGTGAGCGGCGGCGCGCCGAGCGCTGACGGTGTCCGGCGCCCGAGCCTGGGTACCGTCCCGGACATGGGCATTCCTGAGCAGTTCACACCGAGCACGGCCGCCGGGCGGGACGGTCTGGCGGCGCTGCTGGCCGCACCCGGCGAGGCCGTGGTAGCCCTCGACTTCGACGGGACGCTGGCCCCGATCGTCGCCGACCCGACCACCGCCCGGGCACACCCCGAGGCCGCCGTCGTGCTGGCCGCGCTGGCCCCCCGGGTCGGCGCGGTGGCCGTGGTCACCGGCCGCCCCGCGGCGGACGCGGTCGCCTTCGGCGGCTTCGACGGTGTCCCGGGGCTGGAGCACCTGACCGTGCTCGGCCAGTACGGCGCCGAGCGCTGGGACGCGCACACCGGGGCGCTCACCGCCCCCGAGCCGCCGCCCGGCGTCGCCGCCGCCCGCGCCGCACTGCCCGCCCTGCTGGCCCGCGAGGGCGCCCCCGAGGGCACCTGGACGGAGGACAAGGGCCGCGCGCTCGCCGTGCACACCCGCCGCACCGCCGAACCGCAGCCCGCCATGGACCGGCTGCGCGCCCCGCTGGCCGCCTTCGCCGCCGAGCACGGGCTCGTCGTCGAACCCGGCCGGTTCGTGCTGGAGCTGCGCCCGCCCGGCGTCGACAAGGGCGGCGCCCTGGAGGCCTTCCTCGCCGAGCGGTCCGCCCGCACGGTGCTCTACGCCGGCGACGACCTCGGCGACCTGGCCGCCTTCGCCGCCGTCGAGAAGCGCCGCGGCGAGGGCCTGTCCGGCCTGCTCGTCTGCAGCGGCCCGACCACCGGCGAGGCGCCGGTGCGCGAACTGGCCGACCGGGCGGACCTCGTCGTCCCGGGCCCGGCCGGCCTGGTGGAGCTGCTGGCGGCCCTCGCCGAGGAACTGGGCGCTGAGAGGTAGCGCCCCTGAGTGGTCAGCCATGTGCCTCGGGTGTCAGCCGAGGGCGTTGAGCTGGTCGAGGAACCACTGCTGCGGAGGCAGCGCGGTGGCCGCTGCGGTGAGCCGCTTGGTGCGGTCGGCGCGCTCCTCCGCAGGCATGGTCAGCGCCCGGTGCAGCGCGTCCGCGGTGGCGATCACGTCGTACGGGTTGACCGTGATCGCGTCCTCGGCGAGTTCCGCGTACGCGCCCGCCTCGCGGGAGAGCACCAGGGCGCAGCCCGCGTCGGAGACCACCGGGACCTCCTTGGCGACCAGGTTCATGCCGTCCCGGATCGGGTTGACCAGCGCCACGTCGGCCAGCCGGTAGGCCGCCAGCGACCGCGGGAAGTCGTCGTTGACGTGCAGGATCAGCGGCTGCCAGTCGGCCGTGGCGAACTCGTCGGTGATCTCCCGGGCGATCCGCTGCACCGCCGCCGTGTACTCGCGGTACTCCGGCAGGTCGTGCCGGGAGGGGTAGGCGAAGGCGATGTGGACGACCCGCTCCAGCCACTCGGGCCGGCTGCGCAGCAGGTGCCGGTAGGCGAGCAGGCCGCGGACGATGTTCTTGCTGAGTTCGGTGCGGTCGACCCGGACGATCGTCCGCCGGTCGCCCACCGCCTCGCGGAGCGCCGCCAGCCGGGCGTCCACGTCCGGCCGGTGCGCGCGCTCGCGCAGGAAGTCGGCGTCGGCGCCGAGCCCGTGCACGCCCAGGCGCGTGGTGCGCCCGTCGTGGGTGACGGTGCGGGCCGCGCGGTCCACGGTGGCGCCGAGCACCGCCTCGCAGCAGTCGGCGAAGGCGAGCGCCCACCGTTCGGTGAGGAAGCCGGCCCGGTCGGCGCCCAGGATGCCGGCGAGCACCTCGGCGGCGACGTCGTCGGGCAGCAGGCGGTAGTACTCCGGCGGCGCCCACGGGGTGTGCGAGAAGTGCCCGATCCGCAGGTCCGGCCGGAGCGCGCGGAGCAGCGCCGGGGCGAGCGACAGGTGGTAGTCCTGCACCAGGACGGCGGCGCCGGGGGCGGCCTCGGCGGCCAGCGCCTCGGCGAAGGCGGTGTTGTACGCGGTGTAGGACTCCCACTCGCGCCGGAACCGGTCGTCGAAGACGGGGCTGACCGGGGTGTCGTACAGCAGGTGGTGGACGAACCACAGGGTGGAGTTGGCGATGCCGTTGTAGGCGCGGGCGAAGGTGCCGGGCTCGATGTCCAGCATCCGGACGGCCTGTCCGCCGACGTCGTGGCCGGCCAGGTCGAGCCGCCCGTCCGGGGCCTGCCGGGCGGCCTGCCGGTCGGCGTCGCCGAGGGCGGCGCAGACCCAGACCGCCGACGGGTCGGCGATCGCGGAGAGCCCGGACACCAGGCCGCCGCCGCCTCTCTTCAGGGTGAGCGTGCCGTCGTCCCCGCTGCTGAAGGACACCGGGCCGCGGTTCGAGGCCACCAGGACGGGGGCGGCGCCGGACTGCTGCGTGCGTTCGAACGCGAGATCGGCCATATCCCCTAGCTTGCCGCGCGACCGCCGCGGCAAACCATCCGGCGGCCGCGGCGGGTGCCGCTCAGCGCTCCCGGTACTCGGGCACGGTGCGCATCGGCGGCCGCTCCAGGGCGGTCACCTCGTGGGTGTGCGCGGTGAAGCCGGCTGTGCCCGGATCGCGGCTGAACTGGGTGAGCAGCGGGTGCACCAGGTCCTCGCCGGCCTTCAGCCGGTGGGTGCGGTCCAGCCGCTCCAGGGCGGTGCGGTAGATCGTGGCGGCCATCCGCCCGAGCGCCTGCCCGTCCTGGTGGCGGTGGTGCCGGACCCCGACGTCGACCTGGGCCAGCGCGTCCAGCCCGACCGCCTCCAGAGCGTCCACCAGCAGCCCGAGCTCCACCCCGTACCCGGTCGGGAAGGGCAGCCGCTCCAGCAGCGAGCGGCGGGCCGCGTACTCGCCGCCGAGCGGCTGGACGAAGCCGGCCAGCTGCGGCCAGTGCAGGTTGATCAGCGGGCGGGCGACGAGCTCGGTCACCCGACCGCCGCCGGCCGGTACCACCGCGCCCGCGGTCTCCAGCGGCCGGTCGTACATCGCCTTGACCAGCTGCAGCCCGGGGTCGGTGAGCAGCGGCCCGACGATCCCGGTGACGAAGGCCGGGTCGAACTCGCGCAGGTCCGCGTCGACGAAGCAGACCACCGCGCCGGAGGTGGCCAGCAGCGACCGCCAGAGCACCTCGCCCTTGCCGGGGGCGGCCGGCAGCCGGGGCAGGAGGTCGTCGCGGTGCACCACTCGGGCGCCGGCCGCCCGGGCGATCTCGGCCGTCCGGTCGACCGAGCCCGAGTCCACCACGACCAGCTCGTCGACCAGCGGGTGACGCTCCATCAGCTCGGTGCGGACGGTGGCGACGATCTCCCCGACGGTGGGCTCCTCGTCGAGGGCGGGCAGCACCACGCTGACCGTTCCCGCGCTCCCCGCCGCCCGCTTGGCGGCGAGCAGCCGCTCCACCGGGTAGTCGGCCGCCGCCCAGGAGCGGCGACGCAGCCAGGACGCGACCTCGGGGAGCACGTCGGGACGGGGCTGCTCGGTCACGGTCTCGCTCCTCGTAACTTCCATCTCGCGGATCGGACGCCGCCTTTCGGCGCCGGTGCCTTCGGATACAGTCTTCGTACTGCGGTCGCGCCTTCGCACGCCGGGGTCGCCGCAGCGCACAACACACAACTTCACAGAGCTCATCCAGAGGGACTGAGGGAACGGCCCGTCGACGTCCCGGCAACCTTCTCGCGTGGCGGTCGCAGGCCCCCGCGGGACAGGTGCCAATTCCGGCCTGTGGCGCAACCGCGCCACGGGGAAGATGAGGAGAGAGGCCTCCGCCAGCATGGCTACCGCTACCCCTGCACCCGCTGCCACCGTCGACCTCGGTCCGGCCGCAGCCCTTTCCTGTCGCGAGTGCGGCACCCGCTTCCCGCTCGGCCCGAGCTTCGCGTGCCTCGAGTGCTTCGGCCCGCTGGAGATCGCGTACGACTACTCCGGCTACGACGCCGCCGAACTCCGCAAGCGCATCGAGGCCGGCCCGGCCAGCATCTGGCGCTACGCCCCGCTGCTGCCGGTGCCCGCCGACGTGGCCGGCAAGCCCAACCTCAACCCGGGCTGGACCCCGCTGGTCAAGGCCGACAACCTGGGCCGTGAGCTCGGCTTCACCGCCCAGCTGCACGTCAAGGACGACTCCGGCAACCCGACACACTCCTTCAAGGACCGCGTGGTCGCCTGCGCCATCGAGGCCGCCCGCGCCTTCGACTTCACCACCCTGTCCTGCTCGTCCACCGGCAACCTGGCCGGCGCGGTCGGCGCGGCCGCCGCCCGGGCCGGCTTCAAGTCCTGCGTGTTCATCCCGCACGACCTGGAGCAGGGCAAGATCGTCATGGCCGGCGTGTACGGCGGCGCCCTGATCGGCATCGACGGCAACTACGACGACGTGAACCGCTTCTGCTCCGAGCTGATCGGCGACCCGGCCGGCGAGGGCTGGGGCTTCGTCAACGTCAACCTCCGCCCGTACTACGGCGAGGGTTCCAAGACGCTGGCCTTCGAGATCTGCGAGCAGCTCGGCTGGCGGCTGCCCGAGCAGATCGTGATCCCGATCGCCTCCGGCTCGCAGCTCACCAAGATCGACAAGGGCCTGCAGGAACTGATCAAGCTCGGCCTGGTCGAGGACCGCCCGTACAAGATCTTCGGCGCCCAGGCCGAGGGCTGCTCCCCGATCTCCGCCGCCTTCAAGGCCGGCCACGACGTGATCCGCCCGGTCAAGCCGCAGACCATCGCCAAGTCCCTGGCGATCGGCAACCCGGCCGACGGCCCGTACGTGCTCGACATCGCCCGCCGCACCGGCGGTGCGGTCGAGGACGTCACCGACGCCGAGGTGGTGGCCGCCATCAAGCTGCTGGCGCGCACCGAGGGCATCTTCGCCGAGACCGCCGGCGGCGTGACCGTCGGCGTCCTGAAGAAGCTGGTCGAGACCGGGCAGCTGGACCCGTCGAAGGAGACCGTGGCCATCAACACCGGCGACGGCCTGAAGACCCTCGACGCGGTCGCCGACTCCGGCCTGACCGCCACCATCCGCCCGACGCTGGAGTCCTTCCGCGCCGCCGGCCTCGCCTGAGCAGCCAACCCCTTCCGCCAAGGAGCACGCCCATGAGCGCCACCGTCCGCATCCCGACCATCCTGCGCACCTACACCGGCGGTGCGGCCGAGGTGACCGCCGAGGGCGACACCCTGGCCGCCGTCGTGGCCGACCTGGAGCAGAACCACACCGGCATCTCCGCCCGCATCCTGGACGACGCCGGCAAGCTCCGCCGCTTCGTCAACGTCTACGTGAACGACGACGACGTGCGCTTCGCCGAGGGCCTGGAGACGGCGATCAAGGACGGCGCCACGGTGTCGATCATCCCCGCGGTGGCCGGCGGCTGCTGAGCCCCGCACCCTGCCCGCGGCGAGCCGCCGCCGGGACCGGAATCCTATTTTCCGGTCCGGCGGCGGCTCTCGCCGTGTCGGGTGGAAAAAGCACCGCCTGACGGGGAGTAGAGTTCGGGGCGGTGGCAGTGCTCCCCTCCGCGCCGCCCATTCTGATCAGCGGTAATACCAGGAATGGCGCACCCCGGCCCGGGCGGCTGGATCGTGTGCGCAAGGCTCTGGCGCCGATCGTCGGCCACGTCCGCCCGCTGAGACGGGAAGCGGACGGCACGGGAGCGAACCTGTCAGGCAAGTGTCAGAATTCCTGCGGCAATATGTCGTTTTCTGCCCGTTATGTCCGGCGTGAAATGCCGAGATCGGGCACTTTCATCCCGTCATATCCCTTGGTGCAGCCCGGGATTTCCCCGAAGTTGACCCTGTTGCACAGGGCACCTGTCCGGATACATTCAGCCGCGGTCGACGCATTCACCCGTCCGTCGGGCCCGTACCGGGGCCCCGGGCGGTGGTCTGCGGCGTGCACGGCTGTGCCCAGGGGGGGTTCCCTCGGGCCGGCCCACCGGACCTGGGCCCGCAAAGACTGCGGACCCGTGAATGGCCAGCACAGCACAAGGGGAGTTCGGAATGGCTCAGGGCACCGTCAAGTGGTTCAACGCGGAGAAGGGCTACGGCTTCATCGCGGTCGACGGTGGTGCGGACGTGTTCGTCCACTACAGCGCGATCCAGATGGACGGCTACCGCACCCTCGAGGAGGGCCAGCGGGTCGAGTTCGAGATCTCCCAGGGGCAGAAGGGGCCGCAGGCGGACATGGTTCGCGCCGCTGCGGGCTGACCTTCGACCTGCGGAGCCCTCGGCTCGTCACGAGCTGGTCGGCGACTTTCTTCGCGCCAGGCCCGTACGACACGTCGTACGGGCCTGCGTCATGTCCGGAACCGGTGCGGCCGTTCCGCCGGGACACGGCGATCGGGCTTGCACTCGCCACCCGTGAGTGCTAATCATTGGCGTTAGCACTCACAGCTTGAGAGTGACAAGCGGACCGGGTCGGTGAGGCCCCGTCGAGCGGTAGGGGAAAGGACCCCCGCTCACAGGGCCGTCCGTCGCGGGCACCTCTGGTCCGAGCAGTCGACCGTGTCCCGGAGGACCACTTCAGATGGCCAAGATCATCGCTTTTGATGAGGAAGCTCGCCGCGGCCTTGAGCGCGGCATGAACCAGCTTGCCGACGCCGTCAAGGTCACGCTCGGCCCCAAGGGCCGCAACGTCGTCCTTGAGAAGAAGTGGGGCGCCCCCACGATCACCAACGACGGTGTCTCCATCGCCAAGGAGATCGAGCTCGAGGACCCGTACGAGAAGATCGGCGCGGAGCTCGTCAAGGAGGTCGCCAAGAAGACCGACGACGTCGCGGGTGACGGCACCACCACCGCCACCGTGCTCGCCCAGGCGCTCGTCCGCGAGGGTCTGCGCAACGTCGCCGCCGGCGCCAACCCGATGGCCCTGAAGCGCGGCATCGAGAAGGCCGTCTCGGCCGTCTCCGACCAGCTGCTCGCCCAGGCCAAGGACGTGGAGACCAAGGAGCAGATCGCCTCCACCGCCTCCATCTCGGCCGCCGACACCCAGATCGGCGAGCTCATCGCCGAGGCCATGGACAAGGTCGGCAAGGAAGGCGTCATCACCGTCGAGGAGAGCAACACCTTCGGTCTGGAGCTCGAGCTCACCGAGGGCATGCGCTTCGACAAGGGCTACATCTCCGCGTACTTCGCCACCGACCTGGAGCGCATGGAGACCAGCTTCGAGGACCCGTACATCCTCATCGCCAACTCCAAGATCTCCTCGGTCAAGGACCTCCTCCCGCTGCTGGAGAAGGTCATGCAGAGCGGCAAGCCGCTCGTCATCATCGCCGAGGACGTCGAGGGCGAGGCCCTGTCGACCCTGGTCGTGAACAAGATCCGCGGCACCTTCAAGTCCGTCGCCGTCAAGGCCCCGGGCTTCGGCGACCGCCGCAAGGCCATGCTCGGCGACATCGCCATCCTCACCGGCGGCACCGTCATCTCCGAGGAGGTCGGCCTCAAGCTGGAGAACGCGGGCCTCGACCTGCTGGGCACCGCCCGCAAGGTGGTCATCACCAAGGACGAGACCACCATCGTCGACGGTGGCGGCGACAGCGACCAGGTCGCCGGCCGCGTGAACCAGATCCGCGCCGAGATCGAGAACAGCGACTCGGACTACGACCGCGAGAAGCTCCAGGAGCGCCTCGCCAAGCTGGCCGGCGGCGTGGCCGTCATCAAGGCCGGCGCGGCCACCGAGGTCGAGCTCAAGGAGCGCAAGCACCGCATCGAGGACGCCGTCCGCAACGCGAAGGCCGCCGTCGAGGAGGGCATCGTCGCCGGTGGTGGCGTCGCGCTGCTGCAGGCCGGTGTCGCGTTCGACAAGCTGGAGCTCGAGGGCGACGAGGCCACCGGTGCCAACATCGTCCGCGTGGCGCTCGAGGCCCCGATCAAGCAGATCGCGACCAACGCCGGCCTCGAGGGCGGCGTCGTGGTGGAGAAGGTGCGCAACCTCCCCGCCGGCCACGGCCTGAACGCCGCGACCAACGAGTACGTCGACCTCATCGCCGCGGGCATCATCGACCCGGCCAAGGTCACCCGCTCCGCGCTGCAGAACGCCGCCTCCATCGCGGCGCTCTTCCTCACCACCGAGGCCGTCATCGCCGACAAGCCGGAGAAGGCCTCCGCGGCCGCCGGCGGCGGCATGCCGGGCGGTGACATGGACTTCTGATCCTCCCGAGGATCAGCGGACCAGGAACGCTCTGCGAGGGCGGTCTCCCCACACGGGGAGGCCGCCCTCGCGGCATTCCCGCACCGCTCACTCGTTCGTGGGACGCTGAGCCCATGACGGAATGGGGCACCTCGGACGGTCCGTACAGTGACGACCACGAGCGTCGAACGGGAGACAGGAGGTCGGCGGTGACTGCGATGTCGGTCGAGCCGGGGCGTCAGTGGGACTACCTGCTGAACACCTGGCTGGAGCTGGACGTCCCCGAGGGCTGGCGCGCGGAGATCGACGAGGGGGAGATCCGCTTGGTGCCGCCGCCCAACGTGGGCCACAACGTGATTGCCGGAAAGGTGCACCGGGCGCTGCTCGCGTGCCTGCCGCCCGAGGTGGGCGTCTACCAGACCCTGGGCACGGAGATCGTCCCGCTGGAGAAGCTGTACGTGCCCGACCTGGTGGTGGTGGACGATGCGCGCCTGGTGGAGCAGGAGGCGTCGATCGATGCGTCCGGCCTGCTGATGGCGGTGGAGATCACCTCGAAGCGGACCGCCCGGCTCGACCGCACCAAGAAGCTCTGGGCGTACGGCCACGCGCCCGTCCCGATCTTCCTGCTGGTCGACCGCTTCGACGAGGAAGGGCCGACGGTCACGCTGTTCTCCGAACCGGATCAGGGGCGGTACCAGCGGGGTGTCCGCACGCCCTTCGGGCAGCCGGTCGCGTTGCCCGCGCCGTTCGCGATCGAGCTGAGCACGGAAGGGTTCCCGGCCGCCAAGTGACCTGCGGGAGAATGGGCGGATGGCCAGCTCTGAGATCGAAGCCGCCCTGCACGGCGCCCGTGCACTGATCCTCGCCGACCTGACCGCCCGGGACGTGGCGGACGCCGCGGTGGTGTCGCTGGTGGAGGACGCCGTGACGCACCGGCGGTGGTGGCTCGAGCAGTGGCCGGACGGCACCGAGTTCGTGCTCGGGCTGGTCGCCCAGGACGTGCAGGACGCGCTGCTGGAGGCGTACGGGCGCTGGCCGCTGTGCGCCGACTGCGCCGCCGAGGACGATCCGCACGCGCTCAGCGTGGAGCCGGAACTCGGCCCCGACCCGCACTGGGTGTGCGGCAAGCGCGGCGTGGTGGTGGCCCCGGTCGGAGAGCTGTCGTGATCCTCGTCGACCCGCCCAGCTGGCCCGGCCACGGGAAGTTCTGGTCGCACCTGGTCAGCGACGTCAGCTACGAGGAACTGCACGCCTTCGCCGCGGAGCTGGGCGCGCCCGCCCGCGGCTTCGAGCGCGACCACTACGACATACCGGCGGACTGGTACGAGCGGGCCGTGGCCCTCGGCGCCCGGCCGGTCGGCAGCAAGGAGCTGGTCGCCCGGCTCACCGCCGCCGGCCTGCGCCGCCGCAAGGTCAGCTCTCCAGGCTCCTGAGCTCCGCCGCGAGGTTGGCCCGGGCGGCGGCGTCGAACCGGGCCAGCGCCTCCGGTGTGCGGTAGAGCGCGGGCAGTTCCAGCAGCTGCCGCAGGATCGCCGCCCGCCCGGCCCGGAAGGCCTCTTCCGGGACGAAGCCGTACTCCTCGCGCACGGCCGCCGTGTACGCCGCGTACCGGTCCGGGTCGGTGCCGAGGATCGCGAGGTCCGCGTCGCAGAGCACCTCGCCGTTGCGGTCGCCGCTCTCGCAGCCGTGACCTGCCGTCAGCCGTACCAGTCGGGCGGTCTCGTCGACCAGTTCCTCGGCCAGTCCGGCCTCGCGCAGTGCCCGGACGGCGAGTTGGGCGCTGCGTTCCTCGTTCTCCGAGCGGTCCGGGCGGTAGACCGCGTCGTGGAACCAGGCGGCCAGCCGCACCGCGTCGGCGTTCTCGGCCCGTCCGGCCAGCGCGTCCACGTGGTCGAGCACGGCGGTCAGGTGCGCCACGGTGTGGTACCGCCGCTGCGGCTCGGACCACCGGGCCAGCAGGTCCCGCCCGTACGGCTCCGGGTCTGCCGCCGCCCCGCAGCGGCGCAGCAGTTCGTTCCAACGGTCCAGCAGCGCATCGGTCATGACACCCATTCTGCGCCCGGCCCGATTCCACCGGTTCGCCGGACACCATAAGTCGGCGACCGGTATATGTAGTCGACATGACGGAACGAAGCATGCAGGAGCCCACGCTGCTCCTGCTCACCGCGCTCGCGGACGCCCCGCGACACGGGTACGCGCTGATCCAGGAGATCGCCGCGATCTCCGGCGGCCGGGTCCGGATGCGCACCGGCACCCTGTACGGCGCCCTCGACCGCCTGCTGCTGCAGGGGCTGATCGAGGTCGAGCGCGAGGAGGTGGTCGACGGCCGGGCCCGCCGCAGCTATGCGCCACCGGCGCCGGCCGGGAGGTGCTGGCCGCCGAGGCCGAGCGGCTGCGGGCCGTGGCCGCCGAGGCGGAGCGCCGGATGGCGGCCGCCCGCCCCAAGAGCAGCCCGCGCGCCAAGGGGGTCTTCGCGTGACGACACGTCTGCTCTCCGCCGCGCTGCGGCTCTACCCCGCCGCCTACCGCGCCGGCCGCGGCCCGGAGCTCGCCGCCGTCTATGCCGACACCACGGCCGGCGCCGGACGCCTCGCCGCCGCCCGTGAGCTGGCCGGCATAGCCGGGTACGGTCTGCGGCTGCGGACCGGGCTCACCTCGGCCGCACCCGGCGGGCGGTTGCTGGCCGTCGCCGCACCGCTGGTCCTGGCGGCGGGGGCCGGGACGGCGCTGCCCGACCTGCTGCTGCCGGTGCTGAGCAATCCGTGGCGGCACGGGCTCGACACCCAGATGCTGCTGTTCGTGCTCATCGCCGCCGGGCAGTTCGCGGCCGCCGTCGCAGGGCTCGCCGGACGGTGGACACTCGCCCGGTTCCTCGTGCTGCCGGCCGTGTTGGGCGCGCTCGGCGTGGCGTACCTCCGGATCGCCCAGATGCTGAGTCCGGCCTTCCCCGGGTCCTCCTTCGGCGCGGTCGTGTGGCTCGGGTCGACCCTCCTGCCGCCGCTGATCTGGTCCGTCTTCGTGCTGGCCGCGCCGCCCGATCTGCTGCCCCGGGCGTCCGCCCGACGCGGGTTCGGTGCCGCGGCCCTCGCCGTCGGCGCACTGGTGCTGTACTCCGGCTCCGGCCTGTTCATGCACGGCAGCTCGGAGATGTTCCTCGTGGTGCCGCTGGTCTCCGCGGGGCTGATGGCGCTCGGGCTGGCGGCCGCCGCCCGCGGCCACCACCTGCCGGTCGCCGTCGTCCTGGCACTGCTGCCGGGGATGGTCGGCGAGAACCTGGGACGGATGTACGTGATGTTCGGCGATCTGCAGGCGTCGGTGCTGGTGCTCGTCGCCGCCGTGGGCTTCGTCGCGTCCGTGGCCCTGCTGATCCGCCGCGGCCGTTCCGCGGAGCTGCCCCCGGCCGTCGGCTGACCGATCGGGGAGGGGGGCTCGCCCAGCGGGCCCCCCGTGTGGCAGGGTACGCATATGTCTAGACCAATTGTCGAAGTCATCGCGCTGACCGCCCAGGATGCCCGGGCCGCCGAGTCCGGCGGTGCCGACCGCTTGGAGCTGGTCACCGACATGGCCGCGGACGGGCTCACCCCGTCCGCGGCCGGCTTCGCCGAGATCCGGGCGGCGGTCTCCCTGCCGCTGCGGGTGATGCTGCGCATCCGCGACGGCTTCACCCCCGGCGACCTGGACGACCTGCTCGCCCGCACGGCCGTGCTGCGGGCCGAGGGCGCCGAGGAGTTCGTCTTCGGCTTCCTGGGCGCGGACGGCGCCGTCGACCTGGCGGCCACCGCCGCGGTCGCGGAGGCCGTGGCGGGCTGCCCGTGGACCTTCCACCGCGCGCTCGACCACAGCGCCGACCGGGCCGCCGTCCGGGCCGCGGTGGCCGGGCTGCCCGGCCTGGACACCTTCCTCACCTCCGGCGCCCCGGCCGGCGTCGACGCCGGACAGGGCGTGCTGGAGGGCGAGATCGGCAAGGCGGGCGAGCCCGGCTACGCACAGCGCATCCTGGTCGGCGGCGGCCTGCGCGCCGAGCACGTGCCCGGCCTCAAGGCCGCCGGCTTCGACGCCTTCCACATCGGCGGCGCCGCCCGCGTGGACGGCTGGTCCACCCCGGTCGACCCCGCCAAGGTCGCCTCCTGGCGCGCCCTGGCCGACGCCTGACACCCCGGCTCCGCAGCGGTGATCCACCCGGGCCGGGGCGGCCGGGCGCCGCTCAGCCGAGCTGGTCCGGCAGCGGCGCCGAGTGCAGGACGTACAGCCCGGAGACCGCCCGGGTGAGGGCGACGTACAGCCGGCGCAGCCCGGTCCGCTCGTCGGGTTCGCCGGCCACCACGTCGGCGGGCTCGTCCAGCACCACGTAGTCGTACTCGAGGCCCTTGGCCAGTGAGGCGGGCACCAGGGTCAGCCGGGACTCGGCGGTGGTCTCGGTACCGGGCTCGACGAAGGACAGGCCGGCCGCGGCCAGCGCCTCGGCGAACAGCGGGATGCGGGAGTCCGCGGCGATCAGGCCGGTCGAGCCCTCGTGGCCGAGCGCCGCCCGGCAGGCCGCCACCACCTCGGCGACCTGGTTGCCGTCGACCCGGCGGACCGTCAGCGAGCCGGGCGCGTCGCGGACGGAGGTGGCGGGCGCCAGCCCGGGCGCGATGGCGGGCAGCAGCCGCGAGGCGTACGCGATGACCTCCTCCGGCACCCGGAAGCCCTGGGTGAGCTCCTCGATGTGCGCTCCCGGCTTGCCCAGGTGGTGCAGCGCCTCCGTCCAGCCGGCGGTCGCCCACGGGGTGGTGCCCTGGGCGAGGTCGCCGAGGACGGTCGCCGAGCCGGTCGAGCAGCGGCGGCCCACCGCGCGGTACTGCATCGGCGACAGGTCCTGGGCCTCGTCGAGCACCACGTGGCCGAGCGAGGCGGTGCGCTGCACCAGGTCGGCGGCCTCGTCCACCAGGACCGCGTCCGCCGCCGACCAGCGGGCCGTCCTCGGCGAGCGGGCCGGCTTCTCCCAGCGGACGGCCCGCTGCTCCTCCTCGGTCAGCACGCCGTCCGCGCACTGCGCGAGGAACTCCGCGTCCGACAGCAGCCGGTGCACCAGCTTCACCGGGTCGACCGGAGGCCAGCACTCCTTGACCGCCGCCTTGACCGCCGCGTTGCGGGCCACCGCGTCCTGCACCCGGTCGTCCGGCGCCTCACCGGACTGCTCCATCTTCACCAGGACGGCGTGCGCGATCCGCTGCGGAAGCGCCTCCCTCGCGGCCCCGTAGCGGATCTCCCTGCCCTGCAACTCCTCGATGATCTCGGTGAGTTCGTGCACCGGCACCCGCCAGCGCCGGGCGCCGCGGACGACCACGCACGGTTCGGCGGGCAGCGTGACACCCGAGCGCACCGCCCGGCGCAGCACCTCCGCCATCCGGGCGTCGCCCTTCACCAGTGCCGCCTCGGCGGAGTCCTCGCCGCGCACCTCGACGTGTCCCACCAGCTGCTGCACGGTCGCCTGGGCGACGTCCAGCTCGCCGAGCGCGGGCAGCACCTGCTCGATGTACTGCAGGAAGGAGCTGTTCGGGCCGATCACCAGCGTGCCGGTGCGGGCCAGCCGCTCCCGGTGCGCGTACAGCAGGTAGGCGACGCGGTGCAGGCCGACGGCGGTCTTCCCGGTGCCCGGGGCGCCCTGGACGCAGACCGTGCCCGTGATGTCGGCCCGGACGATCTCGTCCTGCTCGGGCTGGATGGTGGCGACGATGTCGCGCATCGGACCGACGCGCGGCTTCTCGATCTCCGCCGCGAGGAGCGCCGAGCGGGTGTCGTCCTCGGCCGGGTCGGTCAGGTGCTCGTCCTCGTACGCCGTCAGCTCGCCCGCCGTGTAGCCGAACCGGCGGCGCCGTTCGACGTCCATCGGGTCCTTGCGGCTGGCCCGGTAGAACGGCTGCGAGACCGGCGCCCGCCAGTCGATCACCATCGGGTCGCCGTCGGCGTCGTGGACGTGCCGGCGGCCGATGTAGAACTGCTCGCCGGTGCCGCCCTCGGCGAGCTCCTCGCTGATCGCGTGCAGGTAGTCCAGGCGGCCGAAGAACAGCGGGGTGTGCGCCAGGTCGGCCAGTGCGGCGATCCGCTGCTGGATCTGGTTGTGCAGGACGGCGGCCGACACCCAGGTGCCGGTCACGTCGCGGAGGTCCAGCGACTCGACGTCCTCGCGCATGGCGCGCAGCGCGGCGCGCGAGGAGGTCAGGTGGTCCCGCTCGCGCTGCAGCGGATCCGTATCGGCGGCGTCGGTGGTGGGGGAGTGCACGGCGAACCTTCCCGGCTGCCCCGCCCGTACGGCGGGCCGTACGGGGGCAGCGGACTCATCGTTTGGGCCACGGCAGAAGGACACCGGCCGGTTGCCGACCGGCCGGACCTCCCCCGGCTGCCGCACGACGGGGCACCACGGTTCGGGAGGGGGCAGACCGGCGATCATAGACCGCTCCCCGCGGCCGCACCAATCATTTCGCACACTTCCGGTCCGGTGGCGGTCTCGGGGTCGTCACCCCCGAACCTCGGGGTCGCCCTACGCCTTGAGGACGACACCCGCGGCCCGCGGAAACGGACTTCGGGCCGATGCGCTCGGATGGCCGAAAACCTACGGTGGAGGCATGAGAGAGAGAACCCGCCACACCGCCGACCATCCGTCCGCCGACCGCACCGCCCCGGCCGGCCCCCGCCACCGCAGCCCGGTGGCGAAGGCCGTCCGCAACGTCGGCATCGTGCTCGACACCGCCGCCCGCGTCGTCTTCCTCGGCCGCGACGGCGTCTCCTACTGACCCGGCCCGCCGCTCCTCGCTCGGGGGCGACCGCCCGGATGCTGTCCGCTCAGATGTCGTCCGCGTCGACGATCCGGTACGCGTAGCCCTGCTCGGCCAGGAAGCGCTGCCGGTGCGCCGCGAAGTCCTGGTCCACGGTGTCCCGCGCGACCACCGAGTAGAAGTGGGCCATGTGCCCGTCCGCCTTGGGCCGCAGCACCCGGCCGAGCCGCTGCGCCTCCTCCTGGCGGGAGCCGAACGTCCCCGACACCTGGATGGCCACGGTGGCCTCCGGCAGGTCGATCGAGAAGTTCGCCACCTTGGAGACCACCAGCACGGAGATCTCCTTGTTCCGGAACGCGTCGAACAGCTTCTCGCGCTGGGCGTTGGTCGTCTCGCCCTTGATCACCGGGGCTTCGAGCACCTCGCCCAGCTCGTCCAGCTGGTCGATGTACTGGCCGATGATCAGCGTCTGGTCCTTCTCGTGCTTGCGGACCAGTGACTCCACCACCCGCCGCTTGGTCGCCGTGGTGGAGCAGAACCGGTACCGCTCCTCCGGCTCGGCGGTCGCGTACGCCAGCCGCTCCGAGTCGGAGAGCGTCACCCGCACCTCCACGCAGTCCGCGGGCGCGATGTAGCCCTGCGCCTCGATCTCCTTCCACGGCGCGTCGAACCGCTTGGGGCCGATCAGCGAGAACACGTCGCCCTCGCGGCCGTCCTCGCGCACCAGGGTCGCCGTCAGGCCGAGCCGGCGACGGGCCTGCAGGTCCGCGGTGAACTTGAAGACCGGGGCCGGCAGCAGGTGCACCTCGTCGTACACCACCAGGCCCCAGTTGCGGGCGTCGAACAGCTCCAGGTGCGGGTAGACGCCCTTCCGGCGGGTCGTCATCACCTGGTAGGTGGCGATGGTGACCGGGCGGATCTCCTTGCGGGTGCCGCTGTACTCGCCGATCTCGTCCTCGGTCAGCGAGGTGCGCTTCACCAGCTCGTGCTTCCACTGCCGGGCCGAGACCGTGTTGGTCACCAGGATCAGCGTGGTCGACTTGGCCTCCGCCATCGCCGCCGCGCCGACCAGCGTCTTGCCCGCGCCGCAGGGCAGCACCACCACACCGCTGCCGCCGTGCCAGAAGCCCTCGACCGCCTGCTTCTGGTACGGGCGCAGCTGCCAGCCGTCCTCGTGCAGGTCGATCGGGTGGGCCTCGCCGTCCACGTAGCCGGCGTGGTCCTCGGCGGGCCAGCCGAGCTTCAGCAGCGCCTGCTTGATCTGGCCGCGCTCCGAAGGGTGCACCACCACGGTGTCCGGGTCGATCCGGGCGCCGACCAGCGGGGCGATCTTCTTGGAGCGGAGCACCTCCTCCAGCACCGGCCGGTCGGTGGTGGACAGGACCAGCCCGTGCACCGGGTGCTTCTGCAGCTGCAGCCGGCCGTAGCGGGCCATGGTGTCGGCGATGTCCACCAGCAGGGCGTGCGGCACCGGGTAGCGCGAGTGGCTCACCAGGGCGTCCACCACCTGCTCGGCGTCGTGGCCGGCCGCCCGGGCGTTCCACAGGCCGAGCGGTGTCACCCGGTAGGTGTGCACGTGCTCGGGGGCGCGCTCCAGCTCGGCGAACGGGGCGATCACCCGCCGGCAGTCCGCCGCTCTCGGGTGGTCGATCTCCAGCAGCAGCGTCTTGTCGCTCTGGACGATCAGCGGTCCGTCGTTCACGCGGGCAACCCCTCCGTGTGTCGTGTCGCAGACTTTCCAGTGTCCCGCACCCGGGCGGTTCCGGGTGACCGGGCGGGGTCGGCCTCGTTGGGCAGGGCATGAACAAGCCGAACCGCCTCCTCGCCGGCCTCGCCCTCTCCGGCGCGGCCTTCGCCACCGTCCTCGGCGCGAGCCCCGCCCAGGCCGCCGAGCCCGGCCTCGACCAGGTCGCCGACATCAGCCACCCGGGCGGCCTTCTCGGCGCCACCGCCTTCACCGCGACCGGCCTGCTGACCGGGGTGCAGCCCAAGATCCCGGACCCGCAGTCCTTCGTCGAGCAGGCCAAGCAGCAGAAGGCCGAGCAGGACGCCAAGGCCGCGCAGGGCCACTGACCCCGCCCCCCGGCGCCCCTCAGGCCGGCTCGTCGACCTCGGCCACCCCGGTGATCCGGTGCAGGGCGAAGGTGCGCACCTCGTCCGCGTGGTGGTCGTACGCGGTGACGAAGCCGCCCTCGACCTTCACCGGGTCGACCACCCGCTGCGAGGCGATGCCCTCGGCGTTGATGTAGCCGATCCACATCCGCTCGCCGAGCAGCACCGCGGTCTGCAGCGCGGCCAGCGTGTCGGCGGCCGCGGTGCGCGGCAGCTGCCGCAGGTCGGTGCGGGCCGGGCCGGACTGCGGCAGGTGCGCGGCCGGCCCGGCCACCGTCTCCCGGCGGACGGCGGTTGCCGCCCGGTCGCCGGCCCGGATCGCCTTCACCGCCGCGCCGAGCAGCGCGCCGTCCGGGCGCGGCGGCCCGTCCGGCACCGGTTTGGGCGCGCTGCGCGGCGGCGTGCGCCGGCTGTCCGGCCGGGTGATCAGCACATCGCCCTCGGCGGACTCCGCGGCCGGCGCGTAGCCCATCGCCCGCAGCACCGAGAGCAGCGTGTCCGGCGGCGCCTGCGCGGCCAGCACCGTCGGCGCCAGCAGCCGCAGCCGCAGCTCCGCGCCCCGGCGGTCCGCCAGCACCTCGTTCAGCAGCGAGGGATCGTCGCAGCGCAGGTACGAGGAGGCCGCCCCGACCCGCAGCACACCGTGCCGCCGCGCCACGTCGTCGATCAGGTAGGTGAGCGGCTGCGGCACCGGCGTCCGCGAGTGCTGCGCCAGGAAGGCGTGCAGGTCGGAGGCGGTCCGTCCGGCGTCCAGTGCCCGCCGGACGGACTCCGCGGTGAACCGGTACACCGTCGCCCCGCCCTTGGACTCGATGTCCGCGCTGAGCGCCAGCGCCTGGGAGAGCGGGGTGAGCAGCGGGCCCGGCGCGATCGCCGTGAGGTCCGGCTGCAGGATGACGTGGTCCAGCGGCTGCGGCAGCAGCGGGTCGAGCGCGGGCACCGGGTCGCCGCCCGCCAGCAGCTCCCGGGCGGCCGAGGAGAGCGCGCCGCGGCCGGTGACCCCGAGCAGCTCCGCCTCCTGCAGCGTCCAGTCGGTGAGGTGCTCGCGCAGGTCGCGGCCGTCCGGCCCGGTCGCCCCGCCGCGCAGCGGCCGCTGCCAGCGCAGCACCGGCAGCAGTTCCTCGGCCCCGGCCGTGCCGCCCGGCGGCAGCTCGGCCAGCAGCCCCAGCACCGCCCGGCGGACGGACGGCGCGAGCGTGCGGTCCAGCTCCGGGCCGAGCGCGGCCCGCGGCCTGCCCTTGGCGTCCGGGCTGCCGGTCAGCGCGGCCACCCGGGTCGCGGCGAGCCAGCTCGCGGCCAGCACGGTCCACCGCTCGGCGACGGTGTCCTGCAACCAGCCGTCGTACGCCGGGGTCGGCGCCCAGTGCTCGTCCGCGTCGCCGTCCGGGGCGAGCAGGCCGGCGCCGTAGGCGAGTTCCAGCCAGAACGCGGCGATCGGCTCGGAGCAGTCCAGCGCCAGCGCCGCCCGCTTCAGGTCGCGGACGCCCACGCCACCCGCCCGCAGGGTGGGCGGCGGCTGCAGCCCCCAGCCCTCCAGCAGCTCCTCGACGGTGCGCACCGCGGTGTAGGCCTGGCCCGCCGCGGTGGCGTCCGCCGTGGCACGGTCCCGCTCGGCGACGGCCCCCAGGGCCGGCCGCGCCGGCTCCACGGCGCGGTGGCTGCGCCCGCCGCGCAGGTGCAGGGCGAGCTCGCGCGGCAGCACCACCGAGCCCGGCCCGGACGGCAGCAGCAGGCCGCGGGCGAGCAGCCACTCCAGCGGGGTGTGCGCCTGCTCGGCGGTGACCGGGCGGGCGGCGTCCGGCAGGGTGCCGGTCGGCGGGCCCCAGACCAGCCGGTCCAGCAGCGCGAGCGCCGGCGGCGGCGCCTGCTCCAGGAGGGCCGCGCACCGCTTGCGGTCGGTGAACAGGTCGGCCAGGGCGGCCACCGCGGTCACCGGGTCGGGGGTGGCGGGCAGCCCGGCCCCGGCCAGCAGCTCCTGCAGCCGGGCCGGGGACATCCCGGCGGTGGCCTCCGCCACAGTGGGGCCGAGGCCCGTCCGGCCCGGGTTGGCCGCGCTCGGCGCCAGTGCCTCCCGGACGGCCAGCACCAGCCGCAGCCCCGACTCCGGGCCCCACAGCAGGGCCCTGACCCGCAGTGTCTCCAGCGCCCCGGGCAGCGCGGCGGTGACCGCGGCCCGGTCCACCGGCTCGGCCCGCGGGTGCGGTTTCACCCGGGCCGGGCCGGCCAGCAGATTGCGGACGACGGTGTCGCTGCTGCCGTCCGGCGCGGCGGCCAGCGCCTCGGCGACCTGCAGGGTGAACCGGTCGAGCCGCTCCAGGGCGCGCAGCGCCGAGGCCCGGCTGGAGAGGCGCGCGGACAGCTGGGTCAGGTCCCCCGGCACCGGGTTCAGCAGGTCGGGTCGCGCGCGCAGCAGCCCGGTGAGGGCCTCGTCGCTGCGGGCGCGGAGCTCCTCGGCGAGCGTGCGGGGTGCGGCGGCCCGGGCGCGGGACGGTCCGCTCTGCTGGGTGGTCATCCGACCCAGGTTAGTCGGCCCGGGTTGCCGGGGCCCAGTGCCGGACGGCGACCGGTCGCCGCATCCCTTCCACCGCACCCGCTCCACCGCCGCCCCGCACCCGCTCCGCCGCCGCCCCGCACGCGCCCCGCCGTCGTTCCGCGCCCGGCGACGGCGGCGCCTCTCGCGTGCGCGGCACGCCAGTCGGTACCGTCAGCGGTGGGCGGGCCGGTGAGCGAGCAGGGGTGCGGGCGATGGCGGACGACGGGGCGGGCGGAGCGGCGGACGGCGCCGGACAGGGCGGCCGGGCGGCCGGCGGCGAGTGGTGGCGATCCGAGCAGCCCTGGCGGGTGATCGGCCCGCCGCGCCCGGCCGCCGACGACACCCCGGCCGACGAGCAGAGCGTGTACGCCCCGCAGAGCCCGGCGGCGCCCGCCGCGGAGCCCCCGCGCACCCCGCCGAAGAGCCCGGCCCCGGCGGACGGCCCGCTGCCCGCCGGGCCCGGCGGCACCCTCAACCTCCCCGGCTGGGAGGTGGTGGAGTACCACGACGGCCTCGACCTGCTCGGTCAGCCGGTCGCCGACCTCCCCGCGCAGCGCGCCGAGGCCCCGGCCGCGGACGCCCCGGCCCCCGAGGCACCCGCCCGGCCCGAACCGCCGAATGGACGCAAGGGCCGCAAGGGCCTCGGCCGCAAGGCCAAGGCCAAGGGCGATACCGCGGAGGGCGGCGGAGCCGCCGGGGCCGACCCCAAGGCCGCCCCGGCCAAGCCCGCCGGCCCGCTCGCCGGCCGCCGCCCCTCCCCGCTGCTGCTCGTCGCCGCGGCCGCGCTGCTGGCCGGCGCCGTCACCGGCCAGCTGCTGGCGATGCTGCTCGGCTGGGGCGCGGCCTACCTCTCCCGGCAGCTCTCCGACCTCACCCGCAAGACCCTGGTGCTCGGCATCCCGCTGGCCACCCTGTTCGGCTCCGCCGCCTGGTACTGGGGCCGCACCAAGGGGCGCTGGGGGCAGCCGCTGGCCGAGGGCGCGGCGATGAACCACGCGGTCTGGACGGCCGCCCCCGGTGTGCTGCGGGCCGCCGCGGTCCTCACCGCGCTCGCCGTCCTCACGGTGACCCTGCGCCGCCGCAAGGCCGACTGACCGGCACCCGCAGGGCCGTGCGGGGCCGCAGGCTCAGCCGCCGAGGAAGCGCTGCAGCTCGCCGAGGACCAGATTGGCGCCGGTGTAGCCGGTGCCCTGGAACCACAGCCCGTCCTCCACCGGGAAGGCGCGGTGCGCCCGGACGGCGCCCAGCGCGAGCCAGGCCGGGCTGCGCAGCACCGCCGTGGTCCCGGCCCGCTCCGGGTCGCCGTAGGTGGCGTAGAAGAGGAAGTCGGCGTCGGCGCGGGCCAGCTGGTCGAGGGGCAGGTCGATCTCGTCCTGGTCGGTGTTCTGCACGTCCGGTCGCCCGAGGCCGACATCGGTGAGGACGCTCCCCGGCCAGCTCTGCCGCCCGTAGGTGCGGATGCCGGGCAGCGGGCCCTCGACGAAGCGCAGCAGGCTGATCCGGCGGCCGCCCGAGCCGGCGTCCCGGATCGCCCGGGTGGCCCGCTCGGTGTGCCGCCGGTACTCGGCGGTGACGGCGGCGGCCTGCTCCTGGCGGCCGAGGGTCTGCGCGTGCAGCTGGAAGTTGTCCTTCCAGGGCTGGCCCGGGGTGCGGCTGAACACGGTCGGCGCGATCTGCCGCAGCTCGTCCAGGTGGGCGCTGTCGCGGGACTGGCTGCCGAGGACGACCTGCGGCTGCACGGCCCGGATCCGCTCCGGGTCGGGGGTGCCGGTGTCGCCGACGTAGGCGATCTCGGCGAGCCGTGAGGCCGGCCAGTAGTCCGGGAGGCCGGGGTCGAGGGCGGAGCGGGTGGCACCGACCGGGGTGATGCCGAGGGTCATCGCGGAGTCCAGCTCCGGGGTGCCGAGCACCACCACCCGGACGGGGCCGCCGGGCACGGTGACCGGGCCGTTCGCGGCGGTCACCGTGGTGCTGGGGGAGGGCCGCGGGCTGGGGCTGCCGCTCGCCGTGCCCTCGGCGTCGGTCGCGGCCGGCGCGCCGCCGCGGATCTGCGGACCGGTGCATCCGGCCAGGGCGGCGCCGGCGCCTGCGGCGATCGCGGTCAGGACCGCCCGGCGGGTCGGCCGGTTGGGCATCGGGACCTCCCGGAAGTCGGGCATCTCCGTCCGATTATGGACGAAATGCCCGATCCTTCTGAGGAGCCGTCACCCCGCGGCGGCACACGTCAGCGCGGGTCGGCGAGGTGTTCGCCCAGCCAGCCCAGCGAGGCCGGCAGCATCCGCGACCAGGTGTTGAAGTTGTGGCCGCCGGTCGCCAGCGTGATCGAGGAGACCTTCGTCTGCCCGCCCTTGGCCGCCGCGACGAACTTCTCGGTGTTGCCGAAGTAGTCGCCGTCGCCCTCGCGGCTGCCGCCGACCAGCAGCGACACCGCAGGGCGGGGCAGGTGGGTGAGCCGCCAGGTCAGGTCGGCGTCCTCGCGGCGCCGCCCGTCGCCGCCGAACAGGTCGCCGGTCGTGGCGTCCTCGGCCGCCCTGTAGTAGCCGGAGAGCGAGACCGCCGCGGAGAACACGTCCGGGCTGCGCAGCGCCAGCTTGAGCGCGCAGTACCCGCCGGTGGAGTTGCCGATCGCACCCCAGCTGCCGGGACCCTGGGCCACCCGGTACGCGGCCCGGATCGCGGCCGGCACGTCGGTGCTGAAGTAGGTCGCCGCCTTCGGACCGCCCGGCACGTCCTCGCACTCGGTGTCCCGCGGCATCGCCGGCGAGGGCCGCATCAGCACCAGGACGGTCGGCTTCATCTTGCCGTCCCGGATCAGCTGCAGTTCGGTGGCGGGGTAGTTCAGCTTGGTGATCAGGTTCTTGGCGTCGCCGGGGAAGCCGGTGATGGCGATCGCGGCGGGGAAGCGCTTGTCCTGGTACTCCGGCTGGAAGTACTGCGGCGGCAGGTACACGTAGCCGTCCGTGGACAGCCCGGTGGTCGCCCCGGGGATCCGGATCCGCTCCAGCCGGCCGACCTGGGCCGCGTCCCGGCCGACGGTGTTGGTGCCGCGGACGTTCTCCCCCGAGAGCCGCTGCACACCGTGCTCCCGGCCCTCCAGCCGGTTCTGGATCGTCACCGGCCCCTGGTCGCCGGTGCCCAGCAGGTCGTCCCAGCTGCTGTAGAACGCGAAGTAGTTGTTGGCGAGCAGACCGATCGTGCACATCACCGCGAGCTGCGTGCCGACGATCGTGCCGAGCCGGGCCAGCACCGCCGTCCAGGTCCGCTCGGCCAGCCGGGGCCACAGCCAGACCGTGCCCGCGATCGCCGCCACCGCCACCAGGGCGGACAGCGCCAGCACTTTGTGGCTGGTGAGTCCCATCTCTCTGCTCCCCCGTTACCCCGGTTCCGCTCTCAGTTTCAAGGATCGCTGGGAGATTTCTGGGAGGACTCGGCGCGCAGGCTGAATCGGCCCCCGCCGAACGGCGGGGGCCGATTTGCTGGGAGAATGACGGGGTCCGTGCCGTGAGGAGCCCGTTGTGAGCAAGCAGTCCGCCGACCGTGGTGACGCCCTGGTCCGTGCCGGGGCGATCGTCTTCGCCGTCGGCGCGGTCGCGACCCTGGTCACCTTCGTCCCGCTGTTCTTCGACCTGACCAGGCTGCCCAGCGCGGCGTACTGGATCTGCATGCTGATGCCGCTCGGCTTCCTGGTGTCCCTGGCCGGAGTCCTGGCCACCGCCCGCGCCGAGCGCCGCCGCGCCCGGGGCTGACGGCGGCCCAGGGATCGACGGGGCCGCTACAGGGCGTCGGCGAGCCAGCCGGGGAAGGCCGTGAGGTCGTCCAGGACGACGTCCGCGCCCGCCTCGCGCAGTTCGCCGGCGCTGTACGGCCCGGTGGCCACCGCGACCGCGACGGCACCCGCCGCCCGGGCGCCGCGGATGTCGCCGAGATGGTCCCCGACGTAGACGCCGGCGCCGTGCTCGCGCAGCGCGTCGCCCTTGGTCTCCGCCCACAGGTCCCCGACCAGGACGTCCGCCTCCAGGTCGAAGTGCTCCAGGTGCAGCCGGGCGTTCGGCTCGTACTTGCCGGTGATCACCGCGACCCGCCCGCCCCGGGCGCGCACGGCGGCGACCGCCTCCCGGGCGCCGGGCAGCAGCAGGGTCGCCGGCAGCGCGTACTCCCGGTACATCACCCGGTAACGGTCCGCGATCACGTCCAGCCGCTCGGCCGGGAACCAGTGCGCGAGCTCCTGCAGCAGCGGGGGCCCGAGCCGGCTGACCGCGAGGTCGCTGTCGATCCAGGTGCCGGTCTCGGCGGCGAGCGCGTCGTAGGTGGCCTTGATCCCGGGGCGGGTGTCCAGCAGCGTCATGTCGAGGTCGAAGCCGACGGTGAGAGCCATGACCGCCAGCCTAGGCCGTGTCCGGCCCCGGTCGGCGGGCCGGGGGACCGGCCGCGACGTGCCGTCCGTCACTGCCCGCAGTTCCCCGGGGACCCAAAGTTTCGACCGCGGGCCCGGCCGGGTATGCAGCCCTCGCACGGGGTGATCGAGTACCCCGCTTCGCCGAGGGGGTGTCTGCCTGTGGATTGCGCCGCGCCGCGTCCGTGCCGTGCCAGGCCCCCGTCCGGACGTGCCGCTCGGGAGTGAGCGGCTGAGGGATCATTAATCCGCTGAGAGTCGCCGATCACCCGCGTAGGGTGTCGGCTCGCGGTCCACCCGACGGGTCCGGTCACAGCCGGCCCGCCCACACCCACATCGAGGACAGTTCGAGATGCCCACCGGCCAGGTCAAGTGGTTCAACGAGACGAAGGGATTCGGCTTCCTGTCGCGCGACGACGGGGGCGACGTCTTCGTCCACACCAAGGCGCTGCCCGCCGGGGTCACCACGCTGCGGCCGGGCCAGCGCGTCGAGTTCGGGATCGTCGCGGGCCACCGCGGCGACCAGGCGATGGGCGTGACGCTGCTCGACGCCCTGCCGTCGGTCGCCGCCGCGCAGCGCCGCAGCCCCGACGACATGGCACCGATCGTGCAGGACCTGATCACCACGCTGGACGACGTCCTGCCGGGCCTGCAGCGCGGCCGCTACCCCGCCAAGCCGGCCGGCCAGAAGCTCGCCGTGCTGCTCCGGGCGGTCGCGGACCAGTTCGACGTCTGACCGCACCGCCCGACGAGGGCGTCAGGACCTCAGAAACGCAGCGCACCCGGGTCGACCGAGGGCACCAGCCCTTCCGCGGCGGCCCGGGTGAGCAGCGTCTCGACCGCCGCGTACCCCTCCGCACCGAGGTCCTCGGTGAACGCGTTGACGTACAGGCCGATGTGCTGGTCGGCGACGGCCGGGTCCATCTCCTGCGCGTGCGCCAGCACGTACTCCCGGGAGGCCTCCGGGGCGGCCCAGGCGGCCCGGACGGAGGCCCGCAGGGTGTCGGCGAGCTCCTTCAGCCGGTCCGCCCCCAGCGAGCGGCGGGCGACGATCGCGCCGAGCGGGATCGGCAGCCCGGTCTCCCGCTCCCAGGCCTCACCCATGTCGGCGAGGCTGTGCAGCCCGTACCGGTGGTACGTGAAACGGGCCTCGTGGATCACCAGGCCGGCGTCGACCAGGCCGTCCCGCACGGCGGGCATGATCTCGTGGAACGGCATCACGACGATCCTCCCGAAGCCGCCCGGCACCGCCTTCGCCGCCCACAGCCGGAAGAGCAGGTAGGCCGTCGAGCGCTCGCTCGGCACCGCCACCGTGCCGCCGGCCAGGTCGGTGCCCGGCTCCCTGGTCAGCACCAGCGGGCCGCAGCCGCGGCCGAGCGCCCCGCCGCAGGGCAGCAGCGCGTACTCGTCCAGCACCCAGGGCAGCTGCCCGTAGCTGATCTTCAGCAGGTCGAGCTCGCCCCGCTCGGCCATGCCGTTGGTGAGGTCGATGTCGGCGAACAGCACCTCGGGCGCGTCCGTGCCGGGCACCAGGCCGTGCGCCCAGGCGTGGAAGACGAAGGTGTCGTTCGGGCACGGCGAGTACGCGACCCGCATCGGCTCAGCCATCGGCGGTCTCCTGGAGCAGTTCGGGGTACGGCAGCGCCGCGAAGGCCCGCTCCAGGGCCGCGAGCGCCTCGCCGATCCGCCAGGCCGCGCGGTCGCGCGGGCCGACGGGGTTGGACACGGTCCTGATCTCGAGGGCGGGCACGCCGAACCGGGCGGCCGCCTCGGCCACGCCGAAGCCCTCCATCGCCTCCGCGGCCGCACCCGGATGACGGGACGCCAGCTCGGCGGCGCGCTCGGCGCTGCCGGTCACCGTGGAGACGGTCAGCACCGGGCCGGCCACCGCGTCCAGGGCCTTCGCGGCCAGGTCGACCGCACCCGGCGCGGGCCGGTGCCGGACACTGCCGAAGCCCAGTGCGGAGACGTCCCGGAAGCCGTCCGGGGTCTCGGCGCCGAGGTCGGCCGCGACGATCTCCGAGGCCACCACCGTCGCGCCGACCGGCGCGTGCGGGGCGAAGCCGCCCGCGATGCCGGCCGACACCGTCAGCCGGTACCGTCGGGACGCCAGGGCCGCCGCCGTCGCCGCGGCCACCGCGGCCGGGCCGACCCCGCCCGCCAGCACGTCCACCGGCACGCCCGCGGGCCGCCGGCCGTGCCGCAGACCGCCGCCCGGCAGCGCCAGGGCGCCGCCGTCGCCGCCGAGTCCGCGCAGCACCGCGTCCGCCTCGGCCTGCACGGCGACGACGACGAGCAGCCCGGCGCCGGGGCCGGACTGCTCGTCGTCGTACCGAAGGCTCATCGCCGGTCGGGTCAGTCCTGGGTCTTCATGTCGAAGAACCAGACGGCCAGGATCTCCTGGCTCTTCTGGTCGGCCTCGACGACCGTCACCGTGGTGTCGCCAGAGGAGTTCAGCAGCTGCGAGGCCGCCACCGAGCCGGACCAGGTGGTGCCGCGGGTGTCCTGCGCGAGCGGGGTCTGGCCCTGCGCGCCGCCGTCCGTGAAGGCGAACCAGCCGGTGTCCGCGACCGACGGCGGAACGCCCACGCCGACCCGGTCGCTGGCCTGCACGTCGGTCGTCGGCAGCTTGCCGGCCTCGCGGGCCTTCTTCGCGTCCACCTGGCACTTGGCGAGGACGTCCTGCGCCAGCGCCTTGCCGTCGTTGTAGCAGAACGGCGCGGACGTGATCGACGAACGGCCGACCGTCAGGGTCGCGACGTGCTCGGCGGGCTTGCCCTTGTTACTGGCGTACGCGATGGAACCGCCGACCGTGCCGGCGCCGATCACGACCACGGCGCCGATGGCGGCGATTGCACGGGTGCTGAGGCTCATGGGCAAGAGGCTACCGGGCTTTCGCGATCACGCGATGCGGGGGTCGCCGAGTCGCCGCGGCTATGCCACCCGTGGCCGAGCGGCCGACCCGCGCAGGCCCACCTTGAACAGCGACCGCAGCGTCCACAGCAGCGCCACCGTCATCACCGCCGCCGCCAGCGCCAGGCCGAGCGTCGGGTTCAGCGGCAGCGAGATGCCGACCACGCCGCCCGCCACCCAGCACAGCTGAAGGACCGTCTCGGACCGCGCGAAGGCAGACGTCCGCACCGCCTCCGGCACGTCCCGCTGGATCACCGCGTCCAGCGCCAGCTTGCCCAGCGAGGCCGCGATGCCCGAGGCCGCCGCCACCACCGCCATCGTCAACAGGCTGTACCAGATCGCTGCCGCGGCCGTCGCCATCGCCGCCAGCAGCAGCATCGCCGCCACCGTCGCCTCCGACCCGCGGGTCTTCAGCAACGAGCCGAACACCGACCCCAGCGCGTTGCCCACCCCCGCCGCCGCGGCCACGATCCCCAGCGCCGCCGTCTCCGGCACGCCGCTCACCGGCTCCTTGCGGATCAGGAACGCCAGGAACATCACCAGGAAGCCCACCAGCCACCGCAGCGAGGACACCCCGCGCAGCGCCAGGATCACCGACGGGCCCACCGTCCGCAGGATCGCCTTCGACGAGCGCGCGCCGTGCCCCTCCGCGTGAAGCACCGCACGCTGCTCGCCCTTCGCCGAGTCCACCTTGTGCGGCAGGTGAAACGCCATCAGCGTGCCGATCACGAACACCAGGAACGCCCCGCGCAGCGGCCACCCCGGCCCGGCCAGGTGCAGCAGCCCGCCCACCCCGGCCGCCACCATCGTCGCCAGCAGACCGGCCAGCGTCACCCGCGAGTTCGCCTTCACCAGCGACAACTGCGGCGGCAGCAGCCGCGGCACCACCACGCTGCGCACCACCCCGTACGCCTTGGACGCCACCAGCACGCCCAGCGCCTCCGGATAGAGCGCGATCCCCCCGCCGCTGATCGAACCGGCCATCGTCCACGCCAGCACCGCGCGGGCCAGCATCGACATCGCCATCGCCGACCGGCGGCCGTGCGGCAGCCGGTCCAGCAGCGGGCCGATCACCGGGGCCAGCAGGGCGAACGGCGCCATGGTGATCAGCAGGTAGAGCGCCACCCGGCCGCGGGCCTCCCCGGTCGGCACCGAGAAGAAGATGGTGGAGGCCAGTGCGATCGTGATGAGCATGTCGCCGAAGGAGTTCAGCGCGTGCAGCTCGATCAGCTTCGCGAGCCCCGACTCTCCGGCCCCCTTCGCGGACGTCGCCCGGCGGATCCGCCGGCCCGTGCCGTGCACCACCCGGCCGGTCCGCACGCCCGCCGCAGAAGCCCCCCGTACCAGCGCGCTCCGGGACTTCCCCGCCTTCGGCGGCACCGACCCGACACCGCCCGCCGACTCCTGCGGCGGCACAGCGCTCACCCCCGAGGAACCCTCCGGCTGCGGAGCGTCCACGCCGTGCTGCGAGGGGGTCTCGTCCGCCACATACGCCATCCTGCCCGAGAATGGGTCGCCGTACGACTGTTGACCGCGCATGCGTTCCACCGGCGCCGCGCGCCGCCCCGGACTGTGCCGGGGCCCCGACCGACGGGTAGCCTGCACTACGCGCGCACGGGGTCTGGGACGGACCGGGCGGGGCGGCGCGGTTGGTGCCGGGCACGGACCCGGTCGCGCAGAATAAGAAGTGCCCCTTGTACAGCCCTCGGCGGGCGGGGCACCGCCCCCGGACGGCCCCGGCCGTGCGCGGGACCGCCGCCGGACAACAGGACTGGGAGAGAATCGACGCCGTGAGCGCTGCGATGCGAAGCCGTACCCCCGACCGTCTCTGCGCCGAGGCCGTCGAACTCGCCCGCCAGGCCGCCGTCGAGATGGTCGGACCGGAGATCGTCGGATCCCACCTCGGCGCCCGCGCCGACGCCGACCGCGTGGTCACCCACACCTTCGAGTGCCTCGACGCCGCCTACCGCGGCTGGCACTGGGCGGTCACCGTGGCGCGCGCCCCGCGCGCGAAGAACGTCACCCTCGACGAGGCCGTCCTGCTGCCCGGGGACGACGCCGTGCTGGCCCCGCAGTGGGTGCCGTGGAGCGAGCGTCTGCGCCCCGGCGACATGGGCCCCGGCGACCTGCTGCCCACCGGCGCCGACGACGTGCGGCTGGAGCCCGGCTGGAGCGGCGAGGACGAGCCCGCCCCCAACTCCGCCATGAGCGAGGCCACGGAGGAGGACGTCGTCCTCACCGACCCGCACATCCAGCCCGCGCCGGCCCGCGCCCGGATCGGCGCCGTCGCCGAGGAACTCGGCCTCGCCCGGCCGCGGGTGCTCTCCCGGCTCGGCCTCCACCTCGCCGCCGAGCGCTGGGAGACCTCCTTCGGCCCGCAGACGCCGATGGCGCAGGCCGCCCCGGCGAACTGCGACACCTGCGGCTTCCTGATCCCGATCGGCGGCTCGCTGGGGCAGGCGTTCGGCGTCTGCGGCAACGAGTTCGGCCCCGCCGACGGCCAGGTCGTGGCCTTCGGCTACGGCTGCGGCGGCCACTCCGAGGCGGCCGTGCTGCCCGCCCCGCCCACCCCCTCCGAACTGATCCTCGACGAGACCGTGGTCGAGCCCCTCACCCTCCACCCCGACCGCGCCGGCGGCTCCGTCGAACCCGACGCCCCCACCGAGGAGCTCGGCCACTCCTGAGGGGGCACCCCCACGGGGGCGGTCGGAGCCGTCCCCCCGGCAGGGGAGAATGCGGACCGTACGCAGGGTGCGAACGGCGGAAGGCGGCAGGGCCAGTGGAGCCTCGGATCATCGGCGGTACGGACGGGCAGACGGCGGACGTCTTCGACACGGCGGGCCTGCGCCACCGTGTCCTGGACGCGTGGACGGCCGCCCCGGCACGGTTCCGGGAGGACGCCAACGCCGAGGAGGAGCTCGCCCTCGGCGGCTACCGCGACCGGCTGATCGTCGAGCTCGCCCAGAACGCCGCCGACGCCGCCGCCCGCAACGGCACCGCCCCCGGCCGGCTGCGGCTGATCCTCCGGGACGGCGTGCTGGCCGCAGCCAACACCGGCGCCCCGCTGGACGCCACCGCGGTGGAGTCCCTCTCCACCCTCCGCGCCTCCGCCAAGCGCCCCGAGGACGCCCGGGCCGTCGGCCGGTTCGGCGTCGGCTTCTCGGCCGTGCTCACGGTCACCGACGAGCCCGCCGTGGTCTCCTCGCACGGCGCCGTCCGCTGGTCGCTGTCGGAGGCGTTCGCGCTGGCCGCCGCCCGCCCGCAGCTGGGCGAGGAGCTCCGCCGCCGCGAGGGCCACGTGCCGCTGCTGCGCCTGCCCTTCCCCGCGGAGGGGTCGGCCCCGGACGGCTACGACACGGTGGTGGTGCTGCCGCTGCGGGACGCCGCCGCCGAGGACCTGACCCGCCGTCTGCTGGCCGAGATCGACGACGCGCTGCTGCTGACCCTGCCCGGGCTGGCCGAGGTCGTGGTGGAGACGCCGGAGGGCGTCCGGACCCTGACCCGTTCCGCGGACGCCCCGCGCCCGGACGGCATCACCACCGTCACCATCACCGACGGCGACCGCGCCACCGTCTGGCAGACCGTCGGCGCCGAGGGCACCGTCTCGGCCGGCCTGCTGAGCGACCGGACCACCGAGGAGCGCGCCCGCCCGTACTGGTCGGTGACCTGGGCCGTGCCGGTCTCCGACACCGGGGTGCCGCAGCCGCTGCGGACCACCGCGGTGGTGCACGCGCCGACGCCGAGCGACGAGCCGCTGGGCGTGCCCGCGCTGCTGATCGCGGGCTACCCGCTGGACTCCACCCGCCGGCACGTCGCCCCCGGCCCGCTCACCGACTTCCTCACCGAGCGCGCCGCCGACGCCTACGCCGAGCTGCTGAAGGCCCGCGGCGCCGACCTCGGCTCGCTCTCCCTGGTGCCGGGCCGGCTCGGCCACGGCGCGCTGGACAACGCGCTGCGCGCCGCGATCCTGGGCAGGCTGCCCGGCACGGCGTTCCTGCCGCACCCCGGCCCGGTCGAGGAGGGCACCCCGGCCCTGCGGCCGCGCGACGCGACGCTGCTGGAGGGCGCCGACAGCTCGGTGGTGGCCGCGCTGGCGCCGATCTTCCCGGGGCTGCTGCCGGCCGGCCTGGAGCGCCGCCCGGAGCTGCGCGCGCTGGACGTCCGGCGGGTGCCGCTGGCCGAGGTGGTCGACCAGCTCGGCGGCCTGGAGCGCGAGCCCGCCTGGTGGCGCAACCTGTACGCGGCGCTGGGCGGCGCCGACCCGGAGGCACTGGGCGCGCTGCCGGTGCCGCTGGCCGACGGCCGGACGGTCACCGGCCCGCGCCGGGTGCTGCTGCCCTCCGACCCCGAGGACTGGACCGGCTACGAGGGCTACCCGGACTCGCTGACGGAGGCACTCGGCCTGCTCGACCTGCGGCTCGCCCACCCTGAGGCCGCCCACCCGCTGCTGGCCAAGCTCGGCGCTGTGACGGCGACCCCGGCCGGGGTGCTGGACACCCCGGAGGTGCGGGCTGCGGTCGCCCGCTCGCTGGAGGTCGGCGAGGACGACTTCGACGCCGCGGTCGACCTCGCGGACGCGGTGCTCGCCCTGGTGAAGGCCGCCGAGGCGGGCCCGGGTGACCACCCGTGGCTGGCCCGGCTGGCGCTGCCGGACGACGAGGGCGAGCTGACCCGGGCCGGCGAGCTGATCATCCCGGACTCGCCGCTGGCCGAGCTGGCCCGGGACGGCGACGCCGCGTACGTCGACGAGGACCTCCTGGAGCGCTGGGGGCCGCAGGTGCTGGCCGCGGCCGGCGCGCTGGCCGGCTTCGTGCTTGTCCGCGCCGAGGACGTGGTGCTGGACCCGGACGACCTGGAGCGGCTCGACCCGACCGTCCCCGCCGACCGGGCCGCGGGCGGCGCCCCCACGGGGCTGGTCGACGAGGCCCCGGACGGCCTCGCCGAGTGGTGCGAGGACACCCTGGAGGCGCTGCACGCCGACGACAGCGGGGAGATCGGCGTGCCGCCGGTCGCCGCCGAACTGCTCGCCGTCCGCGACCTCGACCTCGTCGACGACGCGGCCTGGCCGCAGGCGCTGGCGGTGCTCGCCCGCCCGCCGTACCGGGACGCGGTGGTGAACCCGGTGCGCACCCTGCTGCCGGACGGCCGCTACGTCGACCTGCCGCCGTACACCGCCTGGTGGCTGCGCGACCATCCGGTGCTGGACGGCCGCGAGCCGGCCGGCCTGCGCGCGGCCGGCGCCGACCCGCTGCTGCGCGGCCTGTACGACGAGGCCCGCACCGACCTCGACGACCAGTTCCTGCACGCCCTCGGGGTGCGGACCACGCTGGCCGCGCTGCTGGCCGAGCCGCACGGCCCGGAGGAGCTGCTGGACCGCCTGGTGGACGACGCCTCCGAGGTGACCCACCGCCAGCTGCACGGCATCCACACCCAGCTGGCCGCGCTGCCGGCCGAACGGGTCGAGCCGCTGGACGTCGTTCGGGCGCTCGCCCCGCTGGACCAGGAGACCGGCCGCCGCCCCGACACCACGGTGGTCGTGGACGCCTCGCGGGCCGTCGTCGCCGACGCCCCGGACCTGGTCGAGCTGCTGCACGACCACCCGGTGCTGCCGGTCGCCCCCGAGCTGGCCGTGGCGCTCGCCGAGCGGCTGCACGTGTCGCTGGCCAGCGAGGTGGCGGGCGGCCGGGTGCTCTCCGACGGCGTGCTGCACCGGGTGCCGGCCGTGGTCCGCGACCTGCTGCCGGGCTGCCCGGCCGCGTACGAGGAGCACGAGGAACTGCTGGTGGTCGGCCCGGACGGCGAGGAGGCCCACGTCGACTGGCGCTGGGACACCGCCGCTGGCACCCCGGAGGTGCCGTACGCCCCGGAGGAGGCCGAGGCGGGCGACGAGGACGACGAGTTCGAGGTGCCGCCGGTGCCGGGCCTGCTGCACGCGGCCACCCCGGAGGGCCTGGCGGCCGGCCTCGCCTGGTCGGTCGGCCAGTGGCACCGGCGCTTCGAGATCCTCGCCGCGCTGGCCGAGCCGGATCGCGCCTACGAGCTGCTGGCCGCCCGCGACTACGAGTCCTGACCGGCCCGGGACCGGGCCCGCCGCACCGCGGCCCCGGTCCCGGGGCCTAGTCGGCGTCGGTCTCGGCGGGCTCGGAGCGGAGCACGATCATCCGCCAGCTGATCTCCAGCAGCACGCCCGCGATCCCGGCGATCAGCACCCCGATCCACGGGTCGCGCACCCCGGCCAGTTCGAGCTGGAAGAAGTCGGACAGCCAGGGCACCATCAGCACCAGGGCGAACGCCCCGCCCATCGCCGCGATCAGCAGGATCCGCCACCAGGAGTACGGCCGGGCGACGATCGCCAGCACCCACATCGCGACCAGGAAGAGCGTCAGCGTCGCCACGCTGGTGTCCGCCTTCAGGTCGGTGCCGTTGTTCGCCCGCGCCAGCATGTACGCGGTGAAGGTGGCCGTGCCGGCGATCACCCCGCCGGGCACGGCGAAGCGCAGCACCCGCCGGACGAAGCCCGTCCTGGCCCGCTCGTTGTTGGGCGCGAGCGCGAGGAAGAAGGCCGGCACGCCGATCGTCAGGGTCGAGAGCACGGTGGAGTGCCTCGGCAGGAACGGGTACGGCACGTGAGTGAAGACCACCAGCAGGGCGAGCAGCACCGAGTAGACGGTCTTCACCAGGAAGAGGTTGGCGACCCGTTCGATGTTGCCGATCACCCGGCGCCCCTCGGCGACCACCGAGGGCAGGGTGGCGAAGGAGTCGTCGAGCAGCACGATCTGGGCGACCGCGCGGGTCGCGTCGCTGCCGGTGCCCATGGCGACGCCGATGTCGGCGTCCTTGAGGGCCAGCACGTCGTTGACGCCGTCGCCGGTCATCGCCACGGTGTGCCCGCGGGACTGGAGGGCGCCGACCAGGTCGCGCTTCTGCTGCGGGGTGACCCGGCCGAACACCGAGGTGGCGTCGGCGGCGTCGGCGAAGGCGGCCGGGTCGTCGTGGGGGAGGGTGCGGGCGTCCACCGGCTCCCCGGCGCCGGGCAGGCCGAGGTGGGAGGCGACCGCGCCGACCGCGACCGCGGCGTCGCCGGAGATCACCTTGGCCCGGACCTGCTGGCGCTCGAAGTAGCGCAGGGTGTCGGCGGCGTCCGAGCGCAGCCGCTGCTGGAGCACCACCAGGGCGAGCGGGTCCAGCCCGGCGGCCGGGTCGGGGTCGTCGAGCGGCAGCGGCGAGCGGCCGAGCAGCAGCACCCGCAGTCCGCGGGCGCCGAGCGCGTCGGCCTCGGCCAGCGCGGGATGCCCGGCGGGCAGCAGCACGTCGGGAGCGCCGAGCAGCCAACTGCCCTCGCCGCCCCGCGGCTCGGCGAGCCGGGCCGCGCTCCACTTGCGGGCGGAGGAGAAGGGCACCGACTCGACCACCCGCCAGCGGCCGTCCGGCGGCGGGCCGAAGGCGTCGATCACGGCCTGCATGGAGGGGTTCGGCCGGGCGTCCGCACCGCCGAGCGCGCCGAGGGCCTCCTGGAGGGCCTCGGGCCCGCCGTGCTCGGCCCGGCCGTCGGCGAGCGGCCGCAGCTCCAGCAGGTCCATGCCGCCCTCGGTGAGGGTGCCGGTCTTGTCCAGGCAGACGGTGTCGACCCGGGCGAGGCCCTCGATCGCGGGCAGCTCCTGCACCAGGCACTTGCGGCGGCCGAGGCGGATCACACCGATCGCGAAGGCGACCGAGGTCAGCAGCACCAGGCCCTCGGGCACCATCGGCACGATGCCGGCCACCATCCGGCGGACGGCCTCCTGCCAGTCGTTGCGCTCCACCGCGAGCTGGCTGATGATCAGGCCGAGCGCGGTGGGCACCAGCAGCCAGGTGATGAACTTGAGGATCTCGTCGATGCCGCTGCGCAGCTCGGAGCGGACGAGGGTGAACTTGGCGGCCTCCTCGGCGAGCCGGACGGCGTAGGCCTGCCGGCCGACCTTGGTGGCGGTGAACGCCCCGGAGCCGGCGACTACGAAGCTGCCGGACATCACCTGGTCGCCGGGGCGTTTCAGCACCGAGTCGGGCTCGCCGGTGAGCAGCGACTCGTCGATCTCCAGACCGTCCGCCTCGGTGACGGAGCCGTCCACGACGACCTTGTCGCCGGTGCCGAGCAGCACGGTGTCGTCGAGCACGACGGCGGCGATGGGCACGGAGGAGGCGGCGCCGTCCCGGCGGACCTGGGGCCTGGCCTCGCCGATCAGCGCGAGGCTGTCGAGGGTGCGCTTGGCACGCAGCTCCTGGACGATGCCGATCGCGGTGTTGGCCACGATGACCAGGCCGAACAGGCCGTCCTGGATCGGGCCGACCACCAGGATGATGGCGAACATCACGCCGATGATCGCGTTGAAGCGGGTGAAGACGTTGGCCCGGACGATCTCGCGGACGGAGCGGCTGGAGCGCACCGGAACGTCGTTGACCTGGCCGCGGGCGACCCGCTCGGCGACCTCGGCCGCCGTCAGTCCGCCCCGACGCCCGGGCGGTCCCGGGTGTCCTGACTCGGCCGTGCCCTCCGCGGGATGCGTCATGGGACCGACTCTAGGTGGGGCCCTGGGCGGGTGCCGCTCCGCCGAGGAGCGGTCAGTCCAGACGAGTGGCGGGGCCCTCGGGGCTCTCGGCGGCCGTTCCTGCCTCGGTGCCCGCCTCGGCGGCCCGGGCGCGGCGGATGGCGTCCCGGCGGGAGCGGCAGTACCAGAGGCCGATCAGCCCGAGCAGGCCGCCGGAGAGGCAGATCCACGGCCAGGTGCCGTGACCGTGGGCCTCCAGGCTGCCCTTGAAGGGCAGCAGGGCGACGAAGGCGACGAACCACAGCACCGTGCCACCGCCGACGATGGCGACGTCGTTGGCCTCCAGGGGCGGGGGCGAGGGGCGCAGCGCGGTCTTGGGCATGGCCCCTAGGGTACGGGGGCGGACGACCGCCGGGGCAGGTGCACCGGGCCCGGTGCGACCGGTTTCGTAGGGAGCTGTCGGTAAGGGCCTTTTTCTACGCGCGAAGATGGCGTGCGAACGAGCGAAAACACATACTGGGGCTTCCGGTTGCTGCTACGCGCGTCATCCCCGACCGTGGCGAGGCCGCCGGCGGACCAGGTCAGCGTCGCCCCAGGTCCCTCCTCCCGTGCCCCCACCCGACGAGGACCCCGCATGTCTCCGCAGGCCCAGTCGACGTCCGTGCTCGACGCGACCTCCGCGCCCTCCGCCGCACCCCGGCCCCCCGCGGGTGCGCTCGACCGCTTCTTCAGGATCACCGAGCGCGGCTCCACGCTGCCCCGGGAGATCCGCGGCGGCGTCGCCACCTTCTTCACCATGGCCTACATCCTGGTGCTGAACCCGATCATCCTGGCCAACGCCACGGACATGACCGGCGCGCACCTCGACAGCGGTCAGCTCGTCACCGCCACCGCGCTCACCGCCGGCCTCACCACGCTGCTGATGGGCGTCATCGGCAACGTGCCGATCGCCCTCGCGGCAGGCCTCGGCGTCAACAGCATCGTCGCCCTCCAGCTCGCCCCGCGGATGACCTGGGCCGAGGCGATGGGCATGGTCGTGCTGGCCGGCTTCGCGATCCTGCTGCTGGTCGCCACCGGCCTGCGCGAGCGCGTGATGAACGCCGTGCCGCTCGGCCTGCGCAAGGCCATCGCGATCGGCATCGGCCTGTTCATCGCCCTGATCGGCCTGGTCGACGCCGGCTTCGTCAGCCGGATCCCGGACGCCGCGCACACCACCGTCCCGCTGCAGCTCGGCGGCAGCGGCCACCTGCTCGGCTGGCCCGTGCTGGTCTTCGTGCTCGGCCTGCTGCTCACCCTCGTCCTGCTGGTCCGCAAGGTGCCCGGCGCGATCCTGATCGGCATCGTCGCCGCCACCGCCGTCGCCCTGGTGATCGAGCAGGTCGTCGGCCTCGGCCAGGGCTGGGGCCTGACCGTCCCGACCTGGCCCGGCAGCCCGGTGGCCGCGCCGGACTTCGGCCTGATCGGCAAGGTCAGCCTGTTCGGCGGGTTCCACCACGCCGGCGCGCTGACCGGTGCGCTCTTCGTCTTCACCGTGCTGATGTCCTGCTTCTTCGACGCGATGGGCACCATCCTCGGCGTCGCCGACGAGGCGCACCTGCTCGACGAGAAGGGCGACCTGCCGGGCATCAACAAGATCCTCCTGGTGGACGGCATCGCCACCGCCGCCGGCGGCGCCACCTCCTGCTCCGCCAACACCTGCTACGTGGAGTCCACCGCGGGCGTCGGCGAGGGCGCCCGGACGGGCTTCGCCTCGATCGTCACCGGCACGCTGTTCCTGCTGGCGCTCTTCCTCACCCCGGTGGCCACCATGGTCCCGGCGCAGGCCGCCACCCCGGCGCTGGTCGCGGTCGGCTTCCTGATCCTGGCCAACTCGATCAAGGACATCGACTGGGCCGACCACACCATCGCGATCCCGGCGTTCCTGACCATCGTCCTGATGCCGTTCACCTACTCGATCACCAACGGCCTCGGCATGGGCTTCATCGCCTTCTGCGTGCTGCGCCTGGCCGCCGGCCGGGGCCGCGAGGTGCCCGCGGCGATGTACGCGGTGTCCGCGGTGTTCGCCTTCTACTACCTGATGCCGGCGCTCGGCCTGCTCTGACCGCCGCCGCCCTGAGGGCCCTTCCCCGGATGCCGGGGGAGGGCTCGTCGGCGTTCCCGGGTGTGCTCCAGGAGGGGGAGCGGACCGGCGCGCGAGGGGGCGTACGGGTGGCGATCCGGCGTCCATTCGACGGAGGGGGCGCGTGTTCCGGGCGGGTGTTGTGCAGGGGCCGTCAACACGCCCCGATCTGGCAACTTGCGTGTCCATGACCATGCTTGGATGGCCGGACCCCGGCCGGCCCGCCCCTGCCCCGGCGCCCGTACCCGGTGATGCCGGCCGCGCTCCCGGGTAGGCATCTGCGGCATCCGGAGCCGACCGGTCGGGACTCCCCCACCACCGTGACATGTCGTCGGAGGGCCACCTTGCGCATCCTGCTGGTCGCCAGCGCGTTCAACAGCCTCACCCAGCGTGTCCACACCGAGCTGCGCGACCGCGGCCACACCGTGGCCGTCGAACTCGCCCTCGGGGACGAGCCCGTCCGCGCCGCCGTCGGCCGCTTCGAACCCGACCTCGTCCTCGCGCCGATGCTCACCCGGGCCGTGCCCGAGGACGTCTGGCGCGGACACCCCGTCCTCATCGTGCACCCCGGGCCCAAGGGCGACCGCGGGCCCTCCTCCCTCGACTGGGCCATCCACCAGGGCGCCGAGGAGTGGGGCGTGACGGTGCTCCAGGCCGTCGCCGAGATGGACGCCGGCCCGATCTGGGCCTCCGTCCCCTTCACCCTGCCCGCCTGCGGCAAGAGCGAGGCGTACCGCACCGAGGTCGCCGACGCCGCCCTGGAGGCCGTGCTGCTCGCCGTCGAGCGCTACGACAGCGGCTGGTTCGAACCCGAGCCGCTCGACTACTCCCGCTGGGACGTCCGCGGCACGCTCCGCCCGTACCACGCCCAGGAGTACCGGCGGATCGACTGGGCCGCCGACGACACCGCCACCGTGCTGCGGAAGCTGCGCTCCGGCGACTCCCAGCCCGGCGTGCTCGACGAGCTGTACGGCCGCGAGCACTTCCTGCACGGCGGCCACCCCGAGGACCGCCTGCGCGGCGCCCCCGGCGCCGTCCTCGCCACCCGCGAGGGCGCGATCTGCCGGGCCACCACCGACGGCGCCGTGTGGATCCCGCAACTGCGCCCGCGCCGCACCCCCGGCGGCCCGGCCACCTTCAAGCTGCCCGCCGACCAGGCGCTCGGTGACCTCCTCGACGGCGTCCCCGAGGCGCCCGTCACCCCCTGGGAGGCGGCCCGGCGCAGCACGTACTCCCAGCTGCGCTACCGCGAGGACGCCGGGGTCGGGTACCTGGAGTTCGCCTTCCCCGGCGGTGCCATGAGCACCGGGCAGTGCCGGCGGCTGCTCGCCGCCTACCGGGAGGCCTGCACCCGGCCCACCTCGGTGCTGGTGCTCGGCCCGGCCCGGGACTTCTACTCCAACGGCATCCACCTCAACACCATCGAGGCGGCCGCCGACCCCGCCGAGGAGTCCTGGCAGAACATCAACGCCATGGACGACCTCGTCGAGGCGATCCTCACCACCACCGACAAGCTCACCGTCTCCGCGCTGGCCGGCAACGCCGCCGCCGGCGGCCTGATGCTGGCCGTCGCCGCCGACGAGGTCTGGTGCCGCTCCTCCGCCGTGCTCAACCCGCACTACCGGCTGATGGGCCTGTACGGCTCCGAGTACTGGACGTACACCCTGCCCCGCCGGGTCGGCGAGGAGACCGCCCGCCGGCTCACCACCGCCGCGCTGCCGGTCGGCCCGCAGGAGGCCGAGTCGGTCGGCCTGGTCGACCGGGTGCGCCGGGGCAGCGCCGCCGAGTTCCGCCGCTGGGTGGAGCGGGAGGCGGCCGCGCTCGCCGACTCGCCCGAGCTGGGCACCCGGCTGCTGGAGAAGAAGCGCCGCCGGGCCGCCGACGAGGCCGCCAAGCCGCTCGCCGCCTACCGCGCCGAGGAACTGACGCACATGCGGCGCAACTTCACCGCCCCGGACGAGCCCTACCACCGGCTGCGCCGCGACTTCGTGCACAAGGTCTGCCCGACCGCGACCCCGGAGCACCTCCGCGGCTGACCCGCAGAACGGCAGCGGGCCGGTCCGCCCCCGTGGCGGACCGGCCCGTCGTCGTGTGCGGCCCTCGCGGCCGTCTCAGTGCTGTGGCTGCCCGTCGGGCTGCGGACCCGACCAGGCGGGCACGATCCGGCCGCTCACCGGGGCGGACGGCGCCGGGCGGGCCCGCCGCCGACCGCTCTGGCCGCTCTGGGCACTCTGGGCGCCCTGGCCGGTCTGCCCGTTGTAGCCGGTGCCCGGGGAGAACAGGTCCGTCTCCCGCGGGGTGCCGTGCAGCGGCCACTGCGGCCAGTCGTCCGGGGCGCGACGCGCCGCCGGCTTCGGCGGCAGCGGTGCGGCCCGGCCGGTGACCACCGGACGCTGCTTGCTCGGCGCGACCGCGAAGGCCAGCGCACTGATGAAGACGTACGTGCCGAAGCCGACCGCCAGCGGAAAGACGAACTGCAGCGCCACCGGGCCGGGCGGCGTGCGCTCGCTGTCCGAGAGGTGCACCGAGACGGCCATCATGCCGGTGTAGTGCATGGCGCACACCGCCACGCCCATCACCGGGGAGGCGGCCAGCACCGCCGCGGTGCCCTGGATGTTGAGCGCAGCCCAGAGCGCGGCGGTCGCGGCGAGGACGGCGATCCCGACCGAGGCGCCGACCAGGACGTGGTCGTAGCCGATCCGGCCGGGCAACCGCATCGCGGCCATGCCCAGGTAGTGCATGGCGGCCACCCCGAGCCCGGTGGCGACGCCGCCGATGAGCAGGGCGCTGCGCCGGTTCGAGCTGTGGCCCACGGTGAAGATGCCGATGCCGACGAAGCCGATCGCCACGAGCAGGCTGACCAGGGTCAGCGGCACGTTGTAGTGGATCTCGACGCCGCTGACGGCGAAGCCGAGCATGGCGACGAAGTGCATGCTCCAGATGCCGCCGCCGAGCGAGATCGTGCCGAGCAGCAGCCAGTTGCGCCGCGAGCGCCCCTCGGTGAGCAGGGCCCAGCGGGTGCTGCGGAGCGCCACCAGGGCGCCCAGACATGCGACGAGGTACGAGAACGCCGGTGTCACCCAGCCGTAGACAGCGTGGTGGATGTGACCCAAGAGGACTCCCGGGGGCGGAGTAGGGGTGCACAGTGCCGGCGTGCTGTGTTCCTGACAAGCCGAACCCTAGCGACCCGCTCCGCTCGTGGGCAACGCCGGGAGATTCGGTGAACTCGCAGGTCAGTAGCGGTACTTCACGTTTGGCGCAAGATCTTGTCACCGGAGATCGACACGATGTCCCGCCCGTCTCCGCACCCTGGCGGGAGGCCGGCCGCGGGCGGCCGTAAAGGATTTTCCTTAGCGAGGGTAATGACGTAGTCTAATGACCATGCCCGAGATGTCCGAGGACGACCTCGCAGCCGTCAGCCAGCTGCGATCGTCCACGATGCGCCTCGCCCGCCGGCTGAGAAACCAGCGGGTCGAGGAGTCGCTGAGCCCCACCGAAATGGGGGTGCTCGGCACCCTGGCCCGCTGCGGCAGTGCGACACCCGGCGAGCTCGCCCGGCGCGAGCACGTCCAGCCGCCGTCCATGACGCGGATCATCGCGATGCTGGAGGAGAAGGGGCTGGTGCGGCGCGAGCCGCACCCGGACGACCGCCGTCAGGTGGTCGTCAGCAGCACCGAGCAGGCGGAGACGATCCTCATGGAGAGTCGCCGGCGGCGGAACGCCTGGCTGGCCGAACTGGCCGAGGGGCTGAGCGAGGAGGAGTGGGCGCTGGTCCGCGCGGCGGCACCGGCCCTCTACAAACTCGCGCACCTCTGACAGCCACGGCTGCCAGGCACGACATCCCACGGCCCGAACGAAGGAGTACCGCATCACCGCAGGACACATCAGTGACACCAGCCGCGCAGCGACGTACCTGCCCGTCGCCGCGCCCCGAGGGGAGACCACCTTGACACCGCCGGCCGCAGCCAGCGCCGCCGCCACCCGTACCGACGACCTCACCGCAGAACCCGCAGCCGACCGCGCTGCCACCGCCGAGAGCCAGGCGCCCGCCCCCGTGGGCCTGCCCGGCACCGGCGACGACGACCCCGACGAACGCCCCGCGGCGGTCACCCCCGCCGCATCCGACCCCGCCGCACCACGGGCGGGGGACGGCCCCACCGGGGCCCGCTTCACCCGGCCCGGAGGAATGTTCTCCTCCCTGCGGATCCGCAACTACCGCTACTTCTTCGCCGGCCAGGTCGTCTCCAACACCGGCACCTGGATGCAGCGCATCGCCCAGGACTGGCTGGTGCTGAGCCTCACCGGCAGCCCCTTCGCGGTCGGCGTGACCACCGCCATGCAGTTCCTGCCGATGCTGCTGCTGGGCCTGTGGGGCGGCGTGCTCGCCGACCGGCTGCCCAAGCGCCGGCTGCTGCTCGCCACCCAGGGCGCGATGGGCCTGCTCGCCGCCGCCCTCGCGGTGCTCACCGTGACCGGCGTCGTGACGGCCGGCTACGTGTACGTCTTCGCGCTGCTGCTCGGTCTGGTCACCGTCGTCGACAACCCGACCCGGCAGGCATTCGTGAGCGAGATGGTGCCCGCCAAGGACCTCGCCAACGCGGTCAGCCTGAACGCCGCCAACTTCCAGACCGCCCGCCTGGTCGGCCCGGCCGTCGCCGGCCTGCTGATCGCCGCGGTCGGCAGCGGCTGGGCCTTCGCGGTCAATGCGCTGTCCTTCGCCGCCGTGCTCGGCGGCCTGCTGGCGATGCGCGAGAGCGAACTGCGTCCCGTCGCACCGGTCGCCCGGCAGCGCGGCCAGCTCCGCGAGGGCCTGCGCTACGTCCGCGAGCGGCCGGAGCTGCTGTGGCCGATGGTGCTGGCCGGGTTCATCGGCACCTTCGGCTTCAACTTCCCGACCCTGCTCTCCGGGTTCGCCTACGACACCTTCAAGGTCGGAGCGGGCGAGTACGGCCTGCTCAACACGGCGATGGCGGTCGGCTCGCTGGCAGGCGCGCTGCTGGCCGCGAGACGCGGCGCGCCCCGGCTGCGCAGGCTGGTCGGCGCCGCCGTGGCCTTCGGCATCCTGGAGGTCCTGGCCGCCTTCGCACCCGGCTACTGGACCTTCGCGGCCCTGCTGACGCTGATCGGTGTCTTCGGCCTGACCTTCAACACCTCGGTCAACGCCGCGCTCCAGCTGGGCACCGATCCTGCCGTCCGCGGCCGGGTGATGGGCCTGCTGGTGCTGGTCTTCACCGGCGGCACCCCGATCGGCGCCCCGCTGGTCGGCTGGGTCACCGCCGCGTACGGGCCGCGGCTCGGCCTGCTCGCCTGCGGCCTGGTGTCGGCGGCCGCCGCCGCGGTGGTCGCCGTGGTGCTGGCCCGCGCCGCCGACCTCAAGGTCCGGGTCGACCTGCACCCGGGTGCGGGCCGTCGGGTGGTCGCGGTGGTGCCGCGCACCCTGCCGAAGAAGGCCCTGGCCACCGCCTGCTGAGACCGGGCCCGGCCGGTGCCCACGCGGCACCGGCCGGTCCTTCGTCACGGGCTCACAGGCATCACAGGCGGCACAGACGTCACAGGCATCACAGGCGGATCGCCAGGATCTGCCCCGGCCACGGCCCGCTCGGCTGGGCCGCCTCGAAGGCCTCGGTCGGGGTGAAGCCGAGCCGCTCGTACTGGGCGACCAGCTTGCGGTCGTCGCCCGCGTAGCAGTCCACCCGGAGCAGGCCGATGCCGCGCGAACGGGCCTGCTCCACCGCGTCGGCGACCAGGGCCGCGCCGATCCCGGAACCCGACCGCTCCCGGTCGGTGACCAGCAGCCGCACGTACAGCTCCCGCTCGCCGGCCGGGGTGGCGTAGTCCGGCGGCTCCTCCGCCAGCACGCAGACGCCGACGGTGCGGCCCTCCGTGTCCTCGGCGGCGCGCAGCAGGTAGTCGCCCGCGTAGCGGTGGATCCGCTCCACCGCGGCCGGGCGGCCGGTCCACGGCTTGTCGCCCCACTGGCCGGTCCGCCCGTGCGAGGCCAGCCAGGCGACGGCGGCGTCGAGCAGGGCAAGGGTGTCGGCCGCGTCCCCGGGGCCTCCTGTTCTGATCTTCATACGGATCGTTCTAGTCGTGGATCCCGCCCGGCGGAAGGGGGCCTGCGGGGAAGATGGGGCCATGAGGCTCTTTGTGGCGGTCAACCCGCCGAGCGAGGCTTTGCAGGAACTGGTCGACGCCGCGGCCGCCGTCCGGGAACAGCCCGGTGCGGACCGGCTGCGCTGGAGCGGGACCGAGGGCTGGCACCTCACCCTCGCCTTCCTCGGCGAGGTGCCCGTCACCGAGCTGCCCGAACTGGAGGCCGCACTGGCCCGGACGGCCGGCGAGCACGGCGCCCACCGGCTGCGGCTGGCCGGCTGCGGCACCTTCGGCGACCGGGTGCTCTGGGCCGGCGTGGACGGCGAGGTGTGGGCCCTGCGGCGGCTCGCCGAGGCCGTCCGCGGCGCGGTCGGCGAGGTCGGCGTCGAGACCGACCAGTACGGCTTCCACCCGCACCTCACGCTGGCCCGCGCCGGGTCGAGCCGCGGCCGCCGCCGGGCCGAGCAGCGGGTGGCCGCCGCCGAGCTGCAGCACCTCGCCACCGGGTTGGACGGCTTCCGCGGCATGGAGTGGGAGGCCGGCGAGTTCCACCTGATGCTCAGCGAAACCGGCTTCGGCCCGTCCCACTACCGCACCCTCGCCACCTGGCCCCTCGCCCGCTGGGAGGCCGGCTGAGCGCGTGGCGAACGCCCCCGGGCTCAGCCCAGGTCCGGGCCGGGGCGGAGTTCGACCTTCTGGGGGTGGGCGTCCGCGAGTTCCAGGACGGTGATCTCGTTGCGGCCCGGGCGGAGCAGCGGCTGCGGGCAGTACAGCGTCGCCTGCGGGCCCCGGGCGTCGTAGCGGCCCAGCAGGAAGCCGTTCACCCACAGGTACCCGCGCACGCCGCCGGGCACCGCGAGGAAGGCGTCCCCGGTGGCCTCCAGCTCCAGCACACCCCGGACGAGCCGCTCCCCGGTCCCCGGACGGTCCTGCGGCGCGGGCCCGAACTCCGCCGCGGGCAGCGGGTCGAGGCGGAGCGCCTCGGCCCGCCACCGGTGCAGGTACTGCCGTTCGTGCCGGACACCGTCGACGCCCTTGGTCTCGCCCACCAGCGGGCCGTAGTTGACCCGGCCGAGCGACTCCACCAGCAGCTCCACCGCCACCCCGCCGGGTACCGCGAGCTCCGGCTGCGCCACCCCGCGTTCCAGCTCGGCCACCCGCTCCCCGTCCACCCGGAGCACCGCCCGGTCCCGCAGGCCCTCGACGGTGAGCGGCAGCTCCGGCCGCCCGTCCGGGACCTTCGCGGTGTACCGGACCAGGCCGTGCTCCAGCCCGAGCTCCTCGAAGAGCGGCGGCACCGGCGCGTCCACCGCCGGGCCGAACGGCAGGGCGGCCGACTCGGTGAGCCCCACCGCCGGCGCCTGCAGCACCGGCGGCAGCTCCGGCAGTGCCGCCTCCCGGTCGTCGAGGAAGCGCGCCTCCACGGGCCGCGCCGCGGCGAACTCGGCCAGCACCTCCCGGAACAGCGCGAACTTGGCGGTCGGCGTGCCCCGCTCGTCCAGCGGGGCGTCGTAGTCGTAGGAGGTGGTCACCGGCTGGTACGGCGAGTGCGTCCAGGCGGTGGAGTTGAACGGCGGGTCGGCGTGGTTGGCGCCCGCGCCGGTGCCGAAGTTGGTGCCGCCGTGCGCCATGTAGAGGTTGACCGAGGCCCCGGCCGCCAGGATGCGGCGCAGGGTGTCGGCGGCGTCCTCCGGGTCGCGGGTGTGGTGCGGCTTGCCCCAGTGGTCGAACCAGCCGTTCCAGAACTCCATGCAGAACGGCGGGTCCTCGGGGCGGTGCCGGCGGAGCACCGCGAAGCCCTCCTCCGGTGCCGAGCCGAAGTTCACCGTGGCGAGGACCCCGGGCAGTGTCCCGCCGGTCAGCATGTGGTCCTCCGGCCCGTCCGAGGTGAACAGCGGGACGGTCACCCCGCGCCGCAGCAGGCCGTCCGCCAGGTGCCGCAGATAGCCGGCGTCGCTGCCGAAGGAGCCGTACTCGTTCTCCACCTGCACCATCAGCACGTTCCCGCCCCGGTCGACCTGCCGGGCCGCCACGGCGGGCAGCACGGCGTCCAGGAAGGCGTCCACGGCCGCCAGGTACTCCGGGTCCGAGGTCCGGGCCCGCCGCCCCACCCGGGCGGTCAGCCAGCCGGGCAGCCCGCCGTTGTCCCACTCCGCGCAGATGTACGGGCCCGGCCGGACGATCGCCCACAGGCCCTGCCGCGCCGCCTCGTCGAGGAAGGCGCCGAGCTCCTCCGTCCGCTCGAACCGGCCCGGTGCCGGCTCGTGCACGTTCCACGCCACGTACGTCTCGACGGTGTTCAGGCCCATCGCCCGGACGGCGGCCAGCCGGGCCGGCCACTGCTCGGGACGGGTGCGGAAGTAGTGCACGGCGCCGGACAGGATGCGCAGCGGGCGCCCGTCCAGCCGGAAGCCCGCGGAGTCGTAGGTCAGCATGCCCCCAGCCTGCACAGACGGCGCCGCCCCGGCCATGGACAAAACCCGGGCAGGTGTTGGACTGTCGTCCCCGGAGGTGAGCCGTGCAGCGGTGGTGGCACTACCTGACACCCGGCCCGGCCCAGCTGGCCACCGGGCTCGCCTGCCTGGGCGTCGGCATGCAGCGCGGGCGGCTGCCCGTGGTCGGGCCCCGCATCCTGGACCGCTGGGTGGCCGTCGTCGTCACCGCCGGCCGCGGCTGGTACGCCGCACCGGACGGCGCCCGCCGCCCGGTGGCCGCCCCCGCGGTGGTCTGGCTGCGCCCCGGCGTGCCGCACCACTACGCCCCGGACGACGCGGACGGCTGGTCCGAGGCCTTCGTCGACTTCACCGGCCCCGGCCTGGCCGGCTACACCGAACTCGGCCTCCTCCCGGACGAGGAGGTGGTGCCGCTGCTCGACGCCGACCGCGCCCAGCGGGTGATCGCCCGGATCGCCGGCGCCTGCCGTCGCGGCGGCCCCCTGGTGGACACCGAGGCCGCGGCCGCGGTGCACGAGCTGCTCCTCGAACTGCACCGGCAGCGGGCCGACCTGGACCCGCGCGGCGGCACCGTGCTGGAGGCACTGCGCCGGGACGCCTTCCTGCCGCACTCGGTCGCCGAGCACGCCCGCAGGGCCGGCCTGTCCGTGGCCGGGCTGCGCCGCGCCGTGCGGGCCGTGGGCGAGACCGGTCCGAAGGAGTACCTGCTGGCGGTGCGGCTCAGCGAGGCGAAGCTGCTGCTCGCCGCGGGGGAGCTGCCGGTGGCGGCGGTGGCCCGCCGGGTCGGCTACGAGGACCCGGCGTACTTCACCCGGCTGTTCACCCGCCGGGTCGGGGTCGCGCCCTCCGTCTTCCGGGAGCGCGAGCAGCGCGGCGACGGGCCGCCACGGGCCAGTGCCGAGGCGCTGCCGGCGACCGACTAACCTCGAAGCGTGGACCCGAAGACTCGCATGCGGATCGTGACCGGCGCGCTGGTGCTGCTGCTCGTGGTGGTGATCGTCAGCGCGCTCGTGCGGAAGTGACCGGACCGGCACCGAACACCCGGCACCGAACGGCGAAGGGCCACCGCCCGCAGGCGGTGGCCCTTCGGTGCGTCCGCAGCCGTCAGAGCTGGTCCACCACGTAGTCGATGCACGCCGTCAGCGCCTGGACGTCCGCCGGGTCGATCGCCGGGAACATCGCGATCCGCAGCTGGTTGCGGCCCAGCTTGCGGTAGGGCTCGGTGTCCACGATGCCGTTGGCGCGCAGCGCCTTGGCGATCGCGGCGGCGTCGACCGAGTCGTCGAAGTCGATGGTGCCGACGACCTGCGAACGCTCCTCGGCCCTGGCCACGAAGGGCTGCGCGAAGGAGGACTTCTCGGCCCAGGAGTACAGGATCGAGGAGGACTCCGCGGTGCGGGCCACGGCCCACTCCAGGCCGCCGTTGCCGTTCAGCCAGTCCAGCTGCTCGGCGAGCAGGAAGAGCGTGCCGATCGACGGGGTGTTGTACGTCTGGTCCTTCGACGAGTTGTCGATCGCCGTCGGCAGGTCGAAGAACGGCGGGATGTAGCGGCCGGAGCCGGCGATCTCCGCGGCGCGCTCCAGGGCGGCCGGCGAGAAGGTCGCCAGCCACAGGCCGCCCTCGCTGGCGAAGGACTTCTGCGGGGCGAAGTAGTAGACGTCCGTCTCGGTGATGTCGACCGGCAGGCCGCCGGCGCCCGAGGTGGCGTCGACCAGTACCAGCGAGCCCGCGTCCGCGCCCTCGGGGCGGCGGATCGGCATGGCGACACCGGTGGAGGTCTCGTTGTGGGTGAGCGCGTAGACGTCCACGCCCGCCTCGGCGACCGGCAGCGGGTGGGTGCCCGGCTCGGTCTTGATCACGGACGGCTCGGCCAGCCACGGCGCGGCCTTCACGGAGGAGGCGAACTTGGACGAGAACTCGCCGAAGTTCAGGTGCTGGGACTTCTCGCGCACCAGACCGAAGGCGGCGATGTCCCAGAAGGCGGTGGAGCCGCCGTTGCCGAGCACCACCTCGTACCCCTCGGGAAGGGAGAAGAGGCTGCTCACGCCCTCGCGCACGCGCTTGACCACGTTCTTGACCGGGGCCTGGCGGTGGGAGGTACCCAGCAGGGAGGTTCCGGTGGCGGCGAGGGCACTCAGGGCCTCGGGGCGCACCTTGGACGGGCCGCAGCCGAAGCGGCCGTCGGCGGGCTTGATGTCAGCGGGGATCTGGATCTGGGCCACGGCGGCAGCCTACTGCCCCGGAGGGCCGTACGGGGGCGGACGTCCGCCCGCTGAGATGTGATCCCCGCACGGTCCGGGCGGGTCCGGGCACGCCCGGACCCGCCCGAAAGAGCTGTGCGTCAGTGCGCGATCGAGTCGTAGCCCTCGACCTCGCGCGGGCTGCGCGGGCCCGGGCCGACGTAGCGCGCGGAGGGGCGCACGAGGCGACCGGTCCGCTTCTGCTCCAGGATGTGCGCCGACCAGCCGGCCGTCCGGGCACAGGTGAACATCGAGGTGAACATGTGCGCCGGGACCTCGGCGAAGTCCAGCATGATCGCGGCCCAGAACTCCACGTTGGTGGCGAGCACGCGGTCGGGGCGGCGGTTGTGCAGCTCCTCCAGCGCGGCCTTCTCCAGCGCCTCGGCGATCTCGAAGCGCGGGGCGCCGAGCTCCTTGGCGGTGCGGCGCAGCACGCGGGCGCGCGGGTCCTCGGCGCGGTACACGCGGTGGCCGAAGCCCATCAGGCGCTCGCCCTTGTCCAGCGCCTTCTTGACGTAGCCCACCGCGTCACCGGTGCGCTCGATCTCCTCGATCATGCCGAGCACGCGGGACGGCGCACCGCCGTGCAGCGGGCCGGACATCGCGCCGACCGCGCCGGAGAGCGCGGCCGCGACGTCGGCGCCGGTGGAGGCGATGACCCGGGCGGTGAAGGTGGAGGCGTTCATGCCGTGCTCGGCGGCGGACGTCCAGTAGGCGTCGACGGCCTTCACGTGGCGCGGGTCCGGCTCGCCGCGCCAGCGGATCATGAACCGCTCGACGACCGTCTCGGCCTTGTCGATCTCGCGCTGCGGGACCATCGGCAGGCCCTGGCCGCGCGCGGACTGCGCGACGTAGGACAGCGCCATCACCGCGGCCCGGGCGAGGTCGTCGCGGGCCTGCTCGGCGGAGATGTCGAGCAGCGGCTTGAGACCCCAGACCGGGGCGAGCATGGCGAGGGCGGACTGCACGTCCACCCGGATGTCGCCGGAGTGCACCGGAATCGGGAAGGGCTCGGCGGCCGGCAGACCGGGGTTGAACTTGCCGTCGACCAGCAGGCCCCACACGTGGCCGAAGGAGACGTGGCCCACCAGGTCGTCGATGTCCACACCGCGGTAGCGCAGGGCGCCGCCTTCACGGTCGGGTTCGGCGATCTCGCTCTCGAAGGCGACGACACCTTCGAGCCCGGGTACGAAGTCGGACATCAGACGGCTCCTTCAGTGATCCGATCCGGCTCGCCGCGGCGAGTGGTGCGACGGGCCGGGGTGACCATGGGTGGTTGGCACTCGGTGTCAGCCTGGCAGGCACGGCGTGCATTGCGCCATACACCACGACGGTGATGTTTCCCCCAAAGCGACGCCCGACCGCTCCGGCATCCGGCATCATCGGCGGACACCCGGCAGGAAACCGACCCATACCGGACGTTCCTGGGTCGGCGGTCGGCCAAGCGGTGGCGTGACACCTTAACTCCCCCCGGGGTTTGCCGGGACGTAGCAGCCCGCAACGCTTGTCGTACGGGATGATGTTGCCGTGCCTACCGCGGAACGCCCCCCGACTGCCCTGACGACGCCTACCGAACGCCGGCCGGGCCCGGACCTCGCCGTCATGCGCAAGCACTACCAGCACGAGGGGCTCGCCGAGGGCGATCTGGCCGCCGACCCGGTGACGCAGTTCACCACGTGGTTCCACGAGGCGGAGGAAGCGGGTGTGGCCGAGCCCAACGCCATGGTGCTCTCCACCGCGGACGCCGCCGGCCGGCCCAGCTCGCGCACCGTCCTGCTCAAGGGCTACGACCTCCGCGGCTTCGTCTTCTTCACCAACTACGGCTCGCGCAAGGGCGCCGAACTCGCCGTCAACCCGCAGGCCTCGCTGCTCTTCCCGTGGATCGAGCTGGCCCGCCAGGTGATCGTCTCCGGCCGCGTCGAGAAGGTCGGCCGGGACGAGACCGCCGCCTACTTCCGCACCCGCCCGCACGGCTCCCAGCTCGGAGCCTGGGCCAGCGAGCAGTCCAGCCCGGTGGCCGGCCGCGAGATCCTCGAACAGCGCTACGCCGACCTCGCCGCCCGCTACCCCGAGGGCGAGGGCGTGCCCGTACCCCCGTTCTGGGGCGGCTACCGGGTCGTTCCGGAGGCCGTCGAGTTCTGGCAGGGCCGCGAGAACCGCCTCCACGACCGCCTGATCTTCGTGGCGGACGCCGAGGGCGGCTGGACCGTCGAGCGCCTGTGCCCCTGATCGGGCATGCTGTCGTATCCGGGCTAACCCAAACGATTGGGATACCCGATTCGGAGCAAGAGAAACGCTGAAAGTGCGTCAAACTCGCGGCATAATGGGGGCGGGCCGCGGGCCCGGGGCCGGACAGGAGGTTCTTCCCTGCCGGAACGATCGGGGCGCGTCCCGTACGGCGTTTCCCCCATTGGCGCTTTGACCTCGCAGAATCGAGACTTCCCATGGTCGCTGCACTCGCCACCCGGCCTGTCGACGACGCACCCGCCGAGGAAGCCGTCACACGGCCTTCTCTTGCCGCGCTCGCCGCTCTGGGAACGGACGAACTGACCGCGCAGCTGCACCGCGCGCTGCCCGGTGCGGAGAACGGCCAGGTGGCCGTCGCCGCGTTCAACTCGTCCATCTGACAGGGGTGGGAGAGTCCGGCGGCCCGCACGACGCGGCTGCCGCGCCGGTGGTGCCGTTCTCGCAGTTCGTGCTCAAGATGCACAGCCGTTGCGATCTTTCCTGCGACCACTGCTACGTCTACGAGCACGCCGACACCAGTTGGCGCGGCAAGCCTCGGGCCGTTCCGGAGGCCGTCCTCACCAGGACGGCCGAACGCATCGCCGAACACGCTCGCGCCCACGCCCTGCCCGCCGTGCACGTCGTGCTGCACGGCGGGGAACCCCTGCTCGCCGGTCCGGCACTGCTGCGCCGGGCCGCCGAGGAACTGCACCGGGCGCTGCCGCCCGGCTGCGCCCTCGACCTGCGCATCCACACCAACGCGGTGCTCCTGAGCACCGCGTTTCTCGATCTCTTCGCCGAGTACGGCATCAAGGTCGGGGTCTCCCTCGACGGCGATCGGACCGCCAACGACCGCCACCGGCGCTTCGCCGACGGCCGCTCCAGCCACGCCAAGGTCCTCGCAGCCCTCGACCTGCTGCGCCGCCCCGAATACCGGCACCTCTACGCCGGACTGCTCTGCACCATCGACCTCGAGAACGACCCGATCGCGGTCTACGAGGCGCTCGTCGCCCTGGAACCGCCGCGGATCGACTTCCTGCTCCCGCACGCCACCTGGGACAGCCCCCCGCCCAGGCCGGAGCGCCTCGGCGCACACCCGTACGCGGACTGGCTGCTCGCCGTCCACCAACGGTGGAGCGCCGACGGGCGGCCCGTGCCGGTGCGGACCTTCGACTCCGTCCACCGCACCCTGCGCGGACGCTCCAGCCTCACCGAGTCCCTCGGGCTCGACCCCGCCGACCTCGTCGTCGTCGAGACCGACGGCGGTTTCGAGCAGGCCGACAGCCTCAAGACCGCCTACGACGGTGCCCCGGCCACCGGCTTCACCGTGTTCGAGCACACCCTCGACCAGGTCGCCGACCACCCCGGCATGCGCGAACGGCAGTCCGGGCTGGCCGGGCTGGCCGAGCAGTGCCGGGCCTGCCCCGTCGTCCGCTCGTGCGGCGGCGGCCTCTACGCCCACCGCTACCGCACCGGCAGCGGCTTCGCCAATCCCTCGGTCTTCTGCGGAGACCTGATGCAGCTCATCACCACCGTCCGTGACCGGATCGGTCCGGCCGCCACCGTGCCCGCCCAGGCCGCACCCGTCGAACCGGACCTGACGGACGACCAGTTCGACCAACTGGCCGCGGGGTACGGCGACCGCGCCACCGTCACCGCCCTCGCCGCGGCCCAGCTCGGGCTCACCCGGCGGATGCTCGCCGCCCTCGCCGAGGGCCGCCCCGACGCCTGGCAGCTGCTCGCCGAGCTCGACGGCCGCGCCCCGCACGCCCTGGACGCCGTCCTGGGCCACCCGTACGCGCGCGCCTGGGCCGCCCGCTGCCTGCGCGGCGAACGCGGCGCCGACCTCGGCGGCCTCGCCGAGCTGGCCGCCGCCGCGGCGCTGCGCGCGCGCGTCGAGGTCGACCTCCCGGTCCCCGTCCGCGGCGGCGCCGTGCACCTGCCCACGCTGGGCCGACTGATCGTCGGCGGCGCCGGCGAAGCCCGGCTCACCGGCACCGCCGAGGGCTTCACCGTCCGCGGCACGACCGTCGGCTGGGACACCCCGGCCGGCGGCGCCTGGCAGCCCGTCCGCCGGGTCGCCCTGCCCGGCTGGACGCTCGCCCTGGAGGACACCGACCCGCAGCGCGACAGCCACCAGTGGCCGGTCGCCGAACGGCTCTCCGACGAGGAACTGCTCGGCTGGACGGGCGCGCTGCGGGAGGCCTGGGAACTCGTCGGCCGCGACCTGCCCACGTACGCGCCCGGCCTCGCCGCCGGCCTCGGCACCGTCACCCCGCTGCGGCCCGGCCCCGACGGCCGCGACGTCAGCGCCGCCGCCCGGCAGGCCTTCGGCGCCGTCGGCATCGCCCGCCCGGCCACCGCGCCGATCCTGGCGCTGCTGCTCGTCCACGAGTTCCAGCACGTCAAGCTGGGTGCCGTGCTCGACCGGCACGAGCTCTTCGACCCTGCGGACGACCGGCTCTACCACGCCCCCTGGCGGCCCGACCCCCGTCCGCTGGAAGGCCTGCTGCAAGGCACCTACGCGCACCTCGCGGTGACCGAGTTCTGGGGCACCCGGGTGCGGACCTACGACGGGCTGGCCGGTACGGCCGCCGACCGGGCCCGCCTCCAGTTCGCCCTCTGGCGCTCGCACACCGCCGCCGCGGTCGACACCCTGGCCGCCTCCGGGTCCCTCACCAAGCTCGGCGAGCGCTTCGCCGAGGGCATGGGCAACGCCGTCCGGCCGTGGCTGGACGTGCCGGTCGGCCCCTCCGTCGAGGCCGCCGCACGCGCCGAGGCGGCCGCGGCCCGGGCCGCCTGGGAGGCCCGGGCCGCAGCCCCCGGCAGGACCTGACGACAGGGCAGCGCTGGGTTCCGGGGCGCGGTGACAGCCTGTTGGGTGCGGGAGGCGGTGGCCGAACTGGAGGACACCGGTCCGGGAGACCATCCGACCATTGAGCCGATCGGTTGGTCTTCCCGCTTCTTTCCTCCGCATGACACTTCGGTGTGCGCCGGATGAAGTCCCTGACCGGGGGCACGACCGCCGATGGACAGTTCCGTTCGGCGTGCAGCCACCCGCCCCGGATCCCGATAGGCTCGGCCATCGATTCGCCACAGCGGCTGGAGGACGGGTTGTACACCCGAGCTGAGCTGACGGGCCATCTGCGCGCGCTCGGAGTAGAGCGGGGGGAGATCCTGCTCGTCCAGTCCTCCGCGCGGGCGGTCGGGCCGGTCGAGGACCGCGCACGGACCATCGTGTCGGCCCTGCAGGACGCGCTCGGCCCTGAGGGAACGCTGGTCGCCTACACCGCGACCCCGGAGAACTCGCGGACGTCCCGGCTGCACAAGGAGGCCACGGCAGGCCTCTCAAGCGCCGAACGGCTCCGCTTCCTCGACCGCATGCCCCCCTTCGACCGGAACAGCACGCCGGCCTCGCCCACCATGGGCCGGGTCTCCGAGGAGATCCGGCTGCTGCCGGGGGCGGTGCGCAGCCGCCACCCGCAGACGTCCTTCACCGCCGTCGGCCCGATGGCGAGGGAGCTGACGGCCGACCACCGGTACGAGAGCCACCTCGGTGAGCACTCGCCGCTGAACCGGCTGTACAAGGCCGGGGCCAGGGTCCTCATGATCGGCGTGCCGTGGACCTGCTGCACGGTGTTCCATCTGGCCGAGTACCGGCAGCCCGGCCGGACGATGCAACGCTACTCCACCGTCGTCCTCGGGAGGGGCGGTCGTGCACGGTGGAAACACTTCTATGCGCCCCGCGTGGACACCGCCCACTTCGACCGGATGGCGGCGGAGATCACCCCCACTCTCAAAGGCCTGGTGAAAGGCCATTTCGGCGACGCGGACTGTGTCCTGATGCCGATCGCCGAGGCCGTGGACGGGGCCGCGCGGTGGCTCGACCGCCCTGCGGGCGAGAGTTGGGAGCCCTCCGCGCGTTGCGGCCCTATTCCTTCGGGGAAGGTCACCTTCCTAGACTGATCCCGCCTGGGGGTCAGGTGGCGGACGGTCTCGGGGGAGGCGCGTGTGAACAGCCCGGGGGGATGGGGGAAGGATGCTGCGCGGCCGTACTTCTTCCTCAGCTACGCCCACACCCCGCGTGCCACCGGCAAGGCGGGCGACCCCAACCACTGGGTGGCCAGACTCTACGACGACCTGTGCGAGGCGATCACCGAACTGACCGACGTCCCCGAGGGCGTCCCGGTCGGATTCATGGACCAGTCCATGCACCAGGGGCAGTTCTGGGCCGACCGCCTCGCCCGCGAACTCGCGTCGTGCCGGGTCTTCGTCCCGCTCTACTCGCCCCGCTACTTCAAGAGCCATGCCTGCGGCCAGGAGTGGCACTCCTTCAGTCAGCGCCCGGTCTACCAGAGATGGCAGGACGGCGAGGTGACCAGTGGCATCGTCCCGGTCCTCTGGGTCGCCATGGACCACTACACGCTGCCCCGCTGCGCCAGTGAACTCCAGTTCAACCACGGCAGTTTCGGGCCCGACTACGCCGCCGAGGGCCTGTACGCGCTGATGAAGCTCACCGCGTACCGGTCCCAGTACGAACTCGCCGTCCACCGGCTCGCCCAGCGCATCGTCGAGGTCGCCGAGCGGACCATCATCCCGGTCGCCCGCCCGGCCAGGTTCGAGGAACAGCCGAGCGCCTTCACCGGCACCGAGCCGCCCGGCAACACCCTGCGCATCTCCGTCTACTCCTACCGCCGCGGCGAACAGCCGCCGGGCCGCAGCGCCGACTACTACGGCGCGCGCCGCACCGACTGGCAGCCCTACCGGCCGGAGTCCCGCAGGCCGCTCGCCGAGGACGCCGTCGACGTCGCCCGCAGCATGGGATTCCAGGCCACCGTCCACGAGTTCGAGACCGAGGCGCCGGCCATGCTCGGCGGCGCCGAGCCCACCGCCCCCGGCATCGTGCTGATCGACCGGTGGGCCCTCTACGACGGCCGCCGCCGGGAGGCCGTGCGCCGGTTGGACCAGCGCCATCCGGCCTGGGTCACCACCCTCGAACCGTGGAACACCGAGGACGAGGAGTGCGCCGCCCACGACGAGGAACTCACCCGCCTCAGTGACGACGTGCTGCGCTCCGCCCGTTCCCGGCGGCCCACCCTGCGGGGCGGCGGATCCTCCGCCCCCGGCAGCCTGGAGGCCTTCCGCGGCGAGATGGAGTGGGCGGTGATCCGCGCCAACCAGGGTTTCGAACGCCGGGACGGACCCAAGATCCAGCACCTGCCGGCCCAGCGCAGACCGAGCCTGCGGGCCGACTTCGACACCGGACAGCGGCCGTCCCGCACCGTGCCGCTCGACACGCCAGGGGACGACGAGGACGGCGGAGGCACCGTAAGGGCCGCGCCTGGGGGAGGACAGCCATGACCGACAGGCAGACGTGGGCCGCCACGGCGGGCCGCCGCTTCGGGCCGGAGCCGGAGGCCGAGAGCCGCTCGGACGAGGACCGTCAGGGGCGGATCATCACGTTCTACTCGTACAAGGGCGGCACCGGCCGGACCATGGCGCTCGCCAACACCGCCTGGATCCTCGCCGCCAACGGCTTCCGGGTGCTCACCGTCGACTGGGACCTGGAGGCGCCCGGCCTCGGCCGGTTCTTCCACCCCTTCCTCGACCAGGCGGCCGTCGACGGCACCACCGGCATGATGGACCTCTTCGCCGACTACTACGACGAGGCCCGCCGCCCCACGGAGCGCGCCCTCGACTGGCACGAGGACTTCGCCCGGATCCACCCGCACGCCATCTCGCTCCGCTGGCGTTTCCCCGGCAGCGGCGGCCTCGACTACGTCCCGGCCGGCCAGGTCAACCGGGACTACTCCGCCAACCGGATCGACTGGGACGACTTCTACGAGCGCTACGACGGGCAGCGGTTCCTGCAGTCGCTGCGCCAGGACATGAAGCACCACTACGACTACGTCCTGATCGACAGCCGTACCGGCCTCACCGACACCGCCGACATCTGCACCGTCGAGATGCCCGACGACCTGGTGGTCTGCTTCACCCTCAGCGACCAGAGCATCGACGGCGCCGCCCGGATCGCCCACACCGTCAACGGCCGCTACGCCGACCGCGGCATCCGCATCCTGCCCGTCCCGATGCGCATCGACGAGAACGAGAAGGAGAAGGCCGACGCCGGTCGTGCGCACGCCCGGATCCGCTTCTCCGGCCTGCCCTCCGGCCTCGCCGAACCCGAACTCGCCCAGTACTGGGCCTCGGTGGAGATCCCCTACCGGCCGTTCTACTCCTACGAGGAGATCCTCGCCCCGTTCGGTGACGCGCCCGGCCAGCCTGCCTCCCTGCTCTCCGCCTGCGAGCGGCTCACCGCCGTCCTCACCCGGGACCGGATCACCACCCTGCCGCCGATGGACGAACTGGAGCGACTGCGCAACCTCGACGCCTTCATCCGGCGCCGGCCCACCGCCCCCGCCGACCTCTACCTGAGCTTCGTGCCCGAGGACCGGGTCTGGGCGGACTGGATCGCCTCCGTGCTCACCGACGCCGGCTTCCGGGTGGTCTCCCGCGATCTCGGGGTCGGTGCCGACCCGCGGGCCTCCACCGAGCAGGGCATCGACGCCGCCTACCGCACCGTCGCCGTGCTCTCCTCGGCCTACCTCGTCTCGCCGCAGGCCCAGGCCCTGTGGGAGCGCGCCGTCGGCGGCGACCCGGCCGGCACCCGCCGCCAGGTGATCCCCGTCCGCGTGGGCGACGTCCGGCTCACCGCGCCGTTCAACAACCGCAACCCCGTCGACCTGGTCGGCCGCGACGAGACCCAGGCCGCCCTCACCCTGCTGCGCGCCCTCGGCCACACCGACCCGGTGCCGACCGAGCGCAGCCCGGGCAGTCCGCGCTTCCCCGGCACCCGCCCCACGTACTGGTCGGTGCCGCAGCGCAACCCCTCCTTCACCGGGCGCGCCAAGGTCCTCGACGACCTGCGCGAACAGCTGGTCGGCGGGCCCACCGCCGTACTGCCCACCCCGCAGACCCTGTACGGGCTCGGCGGTGTCGGCAAGACCCAGGTCGCGCTGGAGTACGCCCACCGCTTCATGTCGCACTACGACCTGGTCTGGTGGATCGACGCCGAGCAGCCCGAGTCCGTCGTCCTCGACCTCGCCGAACTCGCCGACCGACTCGGCCTGCGGGTCGGCGAGAGCGTCAACGAGGCCGCCGAGTCCGCCCGCGAGGCACTGCGCCGCGGCACCCCGACCTCACGCTGGCTGCTGATCTTCGACAACGCCGACGAACCCTCCGAGGTCCGCCGGTACTTCCCCGGCGGCACGGGCCACATCCTCATCACCTCCCGCAACCAGGGCTGGTCCGGACAGGCCGGAGTGCTCGGCGTGGACGTCTTCACCCGCGGCGAGAGCATCGACCACCTGCGCCGCCGGGTCCGCGGACTCACCCGCCAGGACGCCGACCGGGTCGCCGAGGCCGTCGGCGACCTGCCGCTCGCCGTCGAGGTCGCCGCCGCCTGGCTGGAGACCACCCGCACCCCCGTCGACACCTACGTGGCCCAGCTGCAGGCCGAGGCCACCAAGGCGCTCGCCGCCGGCGACACCCCGGTCGACTACCCGACCCCGGTCGGCGCCACCTGGAACGTCTCCATCGCCCGGCTGCGCGAGCAGTCCCCGGCCGCCGTCCGACTCCTCCAGCTCTGCGCCTTCTTCGCCCCCGAGCCGATCTCCCTCACGCTCTTCTACAACGAGCAGATGACCCGCGCCCTCGCCCCCTACGACGAGGAGCTCACCGACAGCTTCATGCTCGGCAAGGTCATCCAGGCCGTCAGCCGGTACGCCCTCGCCAAGACCGACGCAGCCAGCAACAGCTTCCAGGTGCACCGGCTCGTCCAGGCCGTCGTCCGCAGCGGCATGACCCCCACCGAGCAGCAGGACGCGATGCACGACGTGCACCGCATCCTGGTGAACGCGCGCCCCTCCCTGGGCGACACCGACGACCCCGGCAACTGGCCCGCCTTCGAGAAGATCTGGCCCCACCTCACACCGTCACGCGCCCAGGACTGCGACGAGCGCGAGACCCGGGAACTGCTCATCGACCGCGTCCGCTACCTGTGGAAGCGCGTCGACCTCGAACGCGCCATGAGCCTCGCCCGCTCCCTCGACGTCACCTGGGCCGACCGCTACGCCGCCGAGACCAACGCCGCCGAACGACGCTTCCTGCGCCGCCAGATGCTCAGCCTCAACTTCCAGCTCGCCAACGTGCTCCGCTCCCAGGGCGCGTACAGCGAGGCGCTCGAACTGGACCGGGCCACCCTCGCCGGGCAGAAGGAACTCCTCGGCGACCACAACGCCTTCACCCTGATGACCGCGGGCTCGCTCGGCGCCGACCTGCGCAACCTCGGCCGGTTCCAGGAGGCGCTGATCCTGGACATCGACACCTACAACCAGTTCCGCGACCTGTTCGGCGACGACAACCCGCGCACCCTGTCCGTCGCCAACAACCTCGCCATCGACCACCGGCTCGTCGGCAACTCCCAGCTCGCCCGGGACCTCGACCAGGAGACCTTCGACCGGCGGGCGGCCGTCCTCGGCCCGCGCCACCCGTACACCCTCTCCAGCAAGTCCAACCTGGCCCGCGACCTGCGCGAGATGGGCGACTACAAGGGCTCGGCCGAACTGCTCCGCGAGGTCACCGAGAGCCTCGACGAGATCCTCCAGCCCGACGCCCCGGAGAACCTCCGCAACGCCAAGTCCCTCGCCGTCTCGCTCCGCCGCGCCGGCGAAGTCCGCGAGGCGCGCCGGCTCACCGAGCAGACCTACGAGCGGTACGTCGACCGGTACGGCCCGGACAACGCGGACGCCCTCGCCTGCCGCCTCAACCTGGCCGCCGACCACAGCGCCGCCGGCGACAAGGAGACCGCCCGCGACATCGCCGCCGCCGCCTACGAGGGCTACCGGCGCCTGCACGGCGACCAGCACCCCTTCACCGCCGTCTGCCAGAACAACCTCGCCATCTACCTCCGCGGCAGCGGCGACGTCACCGGCGCCATCCGGCACAACGAGGAGGCCGTCGCCGGACTCGCCCACTCCCTCGACCCCGACCACCCGTACACCCTCAACGCCACCATCAACCTCGCCAACGCCTACGCCGACGACCACCAGCTCGCCAAGGCCGAGGAACTCGGCCGCGCCGCCTACGCCGGGCTGCACAACCGCTACGGCCCCGGCCACCCGGACGCCGTGGTGTGCTGGCTCAACCTGGCCATCACCCTGCGCTCCGCCGGCCGCCAGGACGAGGCGGATGCCATGCGCAGGCAGGCCATCACCGCCCTGGTCGAGCTGTTCGGCGACGACCACCCGACGATCGTCTCCGCCCGCGGCTGGCAGCGGATCAACCGCGACCTCGAACCCCAGCCGCTCTGAGCCGCCGTCCGCCCGGCCCCCCGCCCCGGCCGGTCCCCGGGGCGGGGGGCCGGCGGCGGTGTAGCCTGCGGGCCTGATGACCGACACCACCGCGCCCAGGGTCCTCGTCACCCGCCGGCTCGCCCCCGGCGTACTGGAACGGCTCGCCGCCGCCTGCGAGGTCGTGCACCACGACAGCGAGGCACCGCTGCCGCGCGCCGAACTCCTCGCCGCCGCGGCCGGCTGCACCGCGCTGCTCACCACCCTCGACGACACCGTCGACACCGAGCTCCTCGACGCGGCCGGCCCCGCCCTGGCGCTGGTCGCCAACCACGCGGTCGGCACCCACAACATCGACCACGCCGCCTGCGCGGCCCGCGGCGTCGCCGTCTCCAACACCCCCGGCGTGCTCACCGAGGCCACCGCGGACATGGCCTGGGCCCTGCTGCTCGCCGCCGGCCGCCGGCTCGGCGAGGGCGAGCGGCTGCTCCGCTCCGGCCGGTCCTGGGCCTGGGCACCGACCTTCATGCTCGGCGTGGAGCTCTCCGGCACCCCTCTCGGCATCCTCGGCATGGGCCGGATCGGACAGGCCGTCGCCCGCCGCGCCGCCGGCTTCGGCATGCCGGTGAGCTACCACAACCGCAACCGGCTCCCGGCCGGCCGCGAGCAGGGCGCCCGCCACCTGCCGCTCGACGAACTGCTCGCCGCGTCCCCGGTGCTGGTGGTGACCGCCCCGCTGACCGCCGGCACCCGCCACCTGGTCGACGCCGAGAGGATCGCCCTGATGCCCGCCGGAGCCGTCCTGGTCAGCATGACCGCGGGTGTCGTCGACGAGGAGGCGGTGGCCGCCGCCCTCGCCTCCGGTCACCTGTTCGCCGCCGCCGTGGACAACTTCGAGCAGGAGCCGGCCGTCCCCGCCGCGCTGCTCGCCCAGGAGCGCGCGGTGCTCGCCCCGCACCTCGGCAGCGCCACCGTCCGCACCCGTCAGGCCATGGGAGACCTGGCGGTGGACAACGTGCTCGCCGTCCTCGCCGGAGCCGAACCGCCCACCCGGGTCAGCCCGCCGCAGCCCACTGCAGCGCCTCCGTCATGACCTTGAGCGCGCCGAAGTGCGCCGCCCCCGGCTCCAGGTAGAGGTCGGCGCCCGGAATGTGGTCGGCCAGCCAGCGGGAGTGGTCCACCGGCGAGAACTGGTCGTCCGCACCGTGCCACAGCCGGGTCGGCACCCGGATCGACGACACCTCGAACCCCCAGGGCGCGGTGAACGCCAGCACGTCGTCGATCCAGCCGTCCGCGCCGTACCGGAACGCCTCCTGGTAGGTCGCCAGCAGCATCCGCCGGATCCCCGCGTCGGACACCAGCGCCCGGTCGGTCGGCGGCAGTTCCGGCACCAGGTCGTTGATCAGCGCGTGCGGGTTGTCCCGGATCAGGCCGGACCGGAAGCGGAAGGTGTCGGCGAAGTGCTCCTCGCCCCGTTCCACGTCCGTGTACTCCCGGACATTGGAGTGCGTCATCCCGCCGTACCAGTCCAGCCCCTCGGCGTGCCGCGGCGCCAGGCTCACCAGCGCCGCCACCCTGGCGACCCGCTCCGGCAGCAGCGCCGCGCAGGCCAGCGCATGCGGCCCGCCGCCGGACCGGCCGAGGACGGCGAAGCCGTCCAGTCCGAACGCGTCCGCGATCGCCACCACGTCGTCGGCCGCCGCGGCCACCCGGCGGCCCGGCAGCCGGGTCGACCCGCCGTACCCCGGCCGGTCGAAGGAGAGCAGCCGGACGCCGAGCCGGGCCAGCACACTGCTGCGCGGCATCGGCCCCACTCTGCTGCCCGGCGTGCCGTGCAGCAGGAACACCGGCTTCCCGTACGGGTCGCCGGTGGTCTCGACCGCCAGCCTCCGTCGCCCTGCGGCCTCGACCAGTCGTCGTACCACGCGGTTCCTCCAGGTCAGTTGGGGACATCGAGGCTGCGCACCTCGCGGCGGGCCTGCCAGGTGGTGTGCTCCCGGGAGATGGCGTCCTCGGCGTCCCGGGCGAGCCGCGCCCAGGTCTCCTCGGCGTCCTCGGAGTCCGGCCGCAGCTGGTCCAGCTGACGCTCCACCAGGACGAGTTCGGACGCCGCGAGCGAATAGGCGGCCGCCTGCGGCCGGTACTGCCGCAGCTGGGACCAGGCGGCCACCGACGCGGCCACCGCGGAGACCGTGCCCAGCGCGTCGTAGGTGAACCAGCCGAGCGCCCGCAGCACCGCCAGCACCAGACCGAGCAGCGGCAGCGCGATCCCCAGCCGCCCGGCCCGGCGGCCGGCGTTGGCGCACTGCCGCGCCTTGTTCTGGTACCAGATGCGCTGGGCGTGCACCCGCTCGCGCAGGTAGATGTCGCGGCGCACGGTGAGCGGCTGCCCGCGCAGCTGCTCCATCTTCTCGGTGATCTGCGGGTGCCTGGCCGGCCCCCGCCAGGTCTCCAGCTCCGCGCGGACCCGGGCCATCTGCGGGATCACCCGGTCGGTCTCGAACTCGCCGAGGATGCCGTTCAGCTGGATCGCGTACAGCCGCTCGGCGTCCGGCAGCTTCTTCGGCGGCGGCCGGTAGGAGTCGGCCCGCACCGCGTACTTCCAGGAGAGCGTCTTCACCGACTCGGCGACGGCCCGGCCCTCGTACCAGAGGCCCTGCGGGTTCTGCACGCTCACCAGTGCGGCCATCAGCACGGTGCAGAGGTACGCGAAGGCCGCCACCCACGCCCACGCCATGCCGTCCGCGGAGCCCGTCGCGGCGGCGGCGACCAGCAGCACCAGCTCCCAGCGGGAGAGCAGTACGGCCCGGCGCTGGCCCTGCAGCGAGGAGGAGTCGGCGGCCCAGAACAGCTCGGGCAGCAGGTCCTCCTCGCGCACCCAGCCGATCGAACGTGCCGGCCCCGTCGTCATGTCGGCCCCCCACCGTCGCTCGAACCCCAGCAGCCCCCAGCAGCAGCTGTTCTGCCCCGCGCGGTGGCGCGGTACGCCTGGGGAACGGCCAGTATGGGTGCGGACCGTCCCACGCGGACAGGCACAGTTCGGACAGAAGCCGCACCCGGCCCGCCGCGGGAGCGGACGACGGTCCGTCAGAAGGCGTAGTGGATCCGCTCCCGGTTGTCCGCCATGACCTTGGCGTTCCACTCGGTGCCGCCGTCCACGTTGCCGGAGCGGAACAGCGGCGGGGTGATCCCGCGCTCGGTCAGCCGACCGACCGCCGAGACCACGACGGCCTGCATCAGCGCGCTGGTCACGATCGTGGAGACCGGGCCGAAGGTGGTCTCCGCCCCCGGGCAGGACAGCTCGCCGTCGCCGACCGCGATCTTGTTGTCCAGCACCACGTCGCAGTTGTCCTTGAGGTACGTCCCGGACGGGTGGTTGGAGGTGACCGCCCCGGGATAGGCCAGCGAGGTCACCCCGATCACCTTCATGCCGCGCTCCCGGGCGTGCCGGGCCAGCTCGACCGGCATCACCTGGCGCCCGGAGAGCGAGATCAGGAAGAGCAGGTCGCCCGGGCCCGCCGGGGTCAGGTCCAGCGTGGCGGTGGCCAGCCCGGACACCCGCTCCAGCGCGCTGCCGAGCGGCGCCGGCATCACGTTCACCCCGGTCATCCCGGGGACGTCCAGCAGGTTGATCACCACCAGCCCGCCCGCCCGGTACACCACGTCCTGGGCGGCGAGCGAGGAGTGCCCGGCGCCGAAGGCGAAGATCCGGCGACCCTCCGCGACCGCGTCGGCGAGCAGCCCGGCGGCCGCCGCGATCGACTCCGCCTCCTCCCGGCGGACCCGCTCCAGATGGGCCACGGCGGCGTCGAAGTACTGCCCGACCAGGTCGGTCATCGAAATCTCCGAATCTGTGCGGGGCCCGGTGGTCCAGACCGCTCATGGAGGAAGATACGGCGAGCACGGTGCTGCCTGCGGCGTCCTGCTGTCAACAGCGATGAAAAGACCCGGGCATGTACCACGACCCGCCCCTGTTGACACCGCAGTACGCCAGAATTGGCGGTGAGGACACCGAAGAACGGAGACCAGCGGCGATGTCTGGCCTGATCGACACCACGGAGATGTACCTCCGCACCATCCTCGAACTCGAGGAGGAGGGCATCACGCCGATGCGCGCCCGCATCGCGGAGCGCCTGGAGCAGAGCGGCCCCACGGTCAGCCAGACCGTCGGGCGGATGGAGCGTGACGGCCTCCTCCGGGTTGCGGGCGACCGCCACCTGGAGCTGACGGAGGAGGGACGAAGGCTCGCCGTCCGGGTCATGCGCAAGCACCGGATCGCCGAGTGCCTGCTGGTCGACGTGATCGGCCTTGAGTGGGAGCAGGTCCACGAGGAGGCCTGTCGCTGGGAGCACGTGATGAGCGAGACGGTCGAGCGCAAGGTGCTCGCCATGCTCGGCCACCCCACCCAGTCCCCGTACGGCAACCCGATCCCCGGCCTGGACGAGCTCGGCGACACCAAGGCCGAGGGCGAGGGCTTCGACGCGGCCCTGCTCACCCTCGACTCGGTGGCCGGCACCGGCAGCTCCAGCGTGGTCGTCCGCCGGATCGGCGAGCCGATCCAGACCGACGAGGAGCTGATGCGGACGCTGCGCCGGGCCGGTGTCCGTCCGGGCGCCACCGTGCAGGTCGCCCCGGCCGCCGGCGGCGTCGTGGTCGGCGCCGGCGAGAGCGCGGCCGAGCTCGGCAAGGACATCGCCGCGCACGTCTTCGTCGCTCAGGTCTAGGCACCGCCCGGGCCCGGCACCGCCGCGGCCTCGGTTCGCGACCCGGCAGGCAGACCCGCCGCCGGGCCGCCCTTCGGTGTGCCCTCCGCTCCTCAGCACGTTCCTCACCGTGCTCCTCACCACGACAGGGGCCCGGTGCTCCCCGGCACCGGGCCCCTGCTGTGCCCCACCCGTCCCCCTCGGTTCCCTCCCTGACCCCTCCCTGCTCCCTCCCTGTCCCCCTGCGCTGCGGCACCGGCCACCCCGAGCCGGGACGGTGCCGCAGCCCCGAGCCCCCTTCCCCGCGTCCGGCTTCCCCGACCGAACGCCCCTCCCGGTCCCCCGGGTCCGTGCCCCCTCTCGTGCTGCCGTCGTGCTTGCTCCCCGCCGAATTTGTCCCCTCGGCAGATCCTTCCAATCCTTGAGAGTTGTCACCCGAACGAGCGGGCTTGCCGTTCTGACCAGCGGGTACACCGATGCCTCAGGGCGTGAAAGCGTCAGGCGGGCCCCGCCCCCTGTGAGGGGCGGGGCCCGCCGGATGCGCGCGAGGGTGTCGCGCGGTTCCCGCCCTCACCCGATAGGAGCAGGGCGGCGATCGGCGGACGGGTGAAATCCCGTCAGGCCCCGTTCAGCGGACGGCCGCCGCGACCGGCAGCTGCTGCGGCCGGGGCGGCTGCGCGGCCTCCCGGCCGCAGGCGTACGCGAGCGGGTTGATCAGCTCGGCGGCGTCCGGCAGCCAGCGGTTGATCGCGGACGGCGGCCTGGCCCACTGGGCGAAGCTGTAGGGACCGACCCGGGACGGCGGGGCCACCACGAAGTCGCCCTCGCCGCGCCCCACCAGGTCGAGGCGGCCGGGTGCCCAGCCCAGCTTGCTGAGCACCTCGGGCAGCTTGGCGGCCACCCCGGGCAGCACCAGGAAGTGCAGCCGGCGGCCGGTCTGCCCGGCCGCCGCCGGGACGGCCACCACCGGGCCGAGCTGCAGCCCCATCCGTTCCATCCGGGCGAGCGCCAGGCAGCCCGCCACCTCCGGGACGTCCAGCACGTCGAAGGAGCTGCCGGTGGGCAGCAGGATCGAGGCCTCCGGCCGCTCCGTCCACCAGCGGCGCACCACACCCGGGCCCGCGCTGGCCCTGCGCCGCCAGTCCTCCTCCGCCGGGTGCGCGCCGGGCAGCGCACACCGGAGGGCGCCGCACGAGCAGTGCGCCGGTCCGTCGCCGTCGACCAGCCATGTGCCGGGGACGACCTCCCAGTGGCGGTCCTCCGCGTAACTGACGGCTTCGATGAGGAGCGGGGGCAGACCCTGCTCACGGGCTCCTGGGCTGTTGTCCACGTGCTGCTCAACTACCGTGCGTGAAGGCGGTTACGGCCGGACGGGGGGTGGTCAGCCCTCCGCCTCCGATGTCACTCTCGACGGTGAGTCGCCCGTCGCGCCCACCGGAATTTCGGGGGCGGTAACGGGCGCAATGGGGGCGCACGGGGGCATTCAGCAGGGCGCGGGGGGAGTGGATACGTCACCCTGGGTATTCCGCTGGTGTCGCCGGGTTCCCGGCCGGGGCAGGTCGCGCCCCGCCGCCGGCGCAGGCACCAGCAGAATCGTCGCCCCCCGGTCAGGGCCGGGGGCGTTGGGGAGGCGAAGTCCATGGCCGCGAGACCACTCGTCGCACGAGAGCCCAACGAGCGCTTGCAGCAACTGATCCAAGAAGCGGGCTGCTCGAACGCGGGACTGGCCCGCCGGGTCAATCTCTGCGGCGCGGAGCACGGCCTGGACCTTCGCTACGACAAGACCTCGGTGGCCCGCTGGCTCCGCGGCCAGCAGCCGCGCGGCCAGGCCCCCGCGGTGATCGCCGAGGCGCTCGGCCGCAAGCTGGGCCGCGGCGTCACGGTGGACGAGATCGGCATGGCCGACGGCAAGGGGCTCAGCTCCGCGGTCGGCCTGCAGTTCGCCCCCAACCTGAACGCCGCGCTGGAGCAGGTCTGCGAGCTGTGGCGCAGCGACGTGGGCCGCCGCGACTTCCTGGCCGGCGCCGCCGTGGCCGCCTCCGCCCTGGTCGAGCCCAGCCGGGACTGGCTGATCACCCCGCCGGACGCGGTGGTCGCCCGGGCCGGCGCCACCCGGGTCGGCCCGACCGACGTCGCCGCCGTCCGGGCCACCACCCAGATGCTGGTCGAGCTGGACCACCGCTTCGGCAGCGGCCACGTCCGCCCGGTGGTGGTGCACTACCTGAACAGCGTGGTCTCCAACCTGCTCTCCGGCGGCTACCGGGACGAGACGGGGCGTCAGCTCTTCGCCGCCGTCGCCCGGCTGACCGAGCTGGCCGGCTACATGGCGGTCGACACCGGCCAGCCGGGGCTCGCCCAGCGGTACTACATCCAGGCGCTGCGGCTGGCCCAGGCAGCCGACGACCGCGGCTACGGCGGCTATGTGCTCGCCGCCTCGATGAGCCACCTGGCGGCCACCCTCGGCAACCCGCGGGAGATCGCCCAGCTGGCCAGGGCCGCCCAGGAGGGCGCCCGCGCGGTCGCCACCCCGACCGCGATGGCGATGTTCTACGCCGCCGAGGCGCGCGGCCACGCCCTGCTCGGCGACGCCCGGTCGTGCGAAGCGGTGGCGGCCAAGGCCCAGGAGGCGATGACGCACCGCAACCCGGCGGACGACCCCGACTGGATCGTCCACTTCGACGAGGCCTACCTCGCCGACGAGCTCGCGCACTGCCACCGCGACCTCGAGCAGGGCGCGAAGGCGGAGGCGTACGCCCGGACCGCGCTGGAACTGCACCCGGTGAGCCGGGTGCGCCGGCGCGCGGTGGACCTCGTCCTGCTCGCGACGGCGCAGTTGCAGCAGCGCGAGGTGGAGCGGGCCTGCGAGACGGGCGCGCAGGCCGTGCGGCTGCTGAGCGGTCTGCGGTCGAACCGAGGTGTGGAGTACCTGCACGACTTCCGCAGCCGGCTCGAGCCGTACCGCGAGCACCGGGTCGTCCGGGAGTTCCATGCCCGGCTGGCGGGGGAGGCGGCCTGAGTCGGGGACGGCCCGCTTCGTGAGGAGCAGGTGAGGAACGCCCTCCCTGCGTAGTCACCCGTGCAGGTGACGGGGTAGCGTGGGCGTGCTATGCAGCGTTACCCAGGTCGTCGAGCAGTTGTGGTCCGCCGTCAGCGTGCGCGCGGCACAGGTGAGGAATCGCGTTGAGCCAGCGCCGCTTCTCCCACTCCCATTCCTCCAGCGACTTCAACTTGGACGATCTGTTCAGGCCGGAGTCCGGAGGGGAGCAGGGTCAGTCGGGCGTGCCCGCACAGCAGGCGCCGCCCGTCCAGCAGCCGGTGCCGCAGGCCGCGCCACCGGTGCAGGGCCAGGGCGGCCCCGAGTACTGGGGGCCGCCACCCGGCGCCGCCCAGCCGGGTGCCGCCCAGTCGGGCGCCATGCAGCCGGCCGCGCCGGTCGAGCACGCGCCGGAGACGCAGTACCTGCCGCCGTACCCGACGGCCGACCCGTCGGCCGGCGGCGTCCCGCAGACACCGGGTCAGCCGATGCCCGGTCAGCCCGGCTACGGCGGGCAGTCGTACGGCGGCCAGCAGGCCTTCGGTGGGCAGCAGCAGTCGTACGGCGGGCAGCAGGCCTTCGGCGGCGGCTTCCCGGCCGAGGCCCAGCAGCAGGCCGTGCCGCAGCCCGGCTACGGCGCCCAGCAGACCTTCGGCGGCCAGTCCTTCCCGGCCGCACCGACGGCCGCGCCGAGCGCCCCGACCGGCTACGCCGACCCGGGCCGCCGGGCGGGCTCCGGCTCGGGCCGGCCGTCGAACCAGATGATCATCGGCGGGGTGATCGCCGGCTGCGCGGCCGCGGGCATCCTGGTCGCGGTGCTGATGAGCGGCGGCGACGACACGCCGTCCGGCACCGGCTCGACTCCGGTGGCCAAGGCGTCCAGCGGCGCTCCGGCCACGGCCGGCACCGGGGGGATGACCCCGGAGGCCAAGGAGCAGGCGAAGGCGCTGTCCGACCTGCTCGGCACCGCCAGTGCCAGCCGGCAGGCGGTGGTCGGCGCGGTGGCCGCGGTCGGCAAGTGCGAGAAGCTGCCGGAGTCGCAGGCGGCGCTCGCCGGCGCGGCGACCCAGCGGCAGGGCCTGCTGACCAAGCTCGGCGCGCTCAAGGTGGACAAGCTGACCGGCGGCACCGAGCTGACCTCGCAGCTGCAGAAGGCCTGGCAGGCCTCGGCCACCGCGGACACCGAGTACGCGGGCTGGGCGGGCGACGCCGTGGCCGGCTGCGACCCGGCGGCGATCAAGAACAACCCGCACCTGAAGGCGGCGACCGAGGCCAGCGGCACGGCGACCGGGGCGAAGGAGAAGGCGTCCTCGCTGTGGAACGCGATCGCGGGCCAGGCCGGGCTGCCGACCAAGGACAAGACGGAGCTCTGAGGCCCCCCGGGGCCGTACAGCACGCGAGGGGCGGACGGGATGAGATCCCGTCCGCCCCTCGCGTGCTGTGCGTGTCGTCAGAGGGCCGTCAGGGGGCCGTCACGACGGGGCCTTGCCGCCGGCGAGCACCCAGCGGACGTCGACGAAGCCCTTGCGCTGCTCGATCAGCCGGCCGCCCTGCACGTGCTGGAAGGTGACCGAGGTGTTCACCAGCCGCGGCGAGTCCGCGCTGGCGAGCATGCTGGTCATGCCCCAGCTGAGCGGCGGGGTGGCGCCGTTGGTCTCGATCGGGTCGCCGCTGTCCAGGACGCCGCGCAGGGTCTTGGCGGTGAGCGGCTTGCCCGCGTCCACCCGGGAGGCCGCGGCGCGCAGCACCTCGTAGGCGACCCAGGTGGTCTGCACGCCCGGGTCGGCGACGTCGATCGCGGTGTCGCCGCTGCCGTAGGTGCGGACGGTGCCGCGCAGCGCGTCCCACACGGGGGAGGACTCGGGCGGGAACCAGCCGGTGGCGTAGGCGCCGCCGAGCGGGCCGCCGTCGCCGCCGGTGGAGTCCACCACGGACTGCTGGAAGCTGCCGATCACCGAGGCGAGCGCGGTGTGCTTGGGGCCGAGCCGGCGGAACGGGTCGAGCAGGTTGGCGGTCGGCTCGGGGCCGAGCGCGACGGTGATGCAGTTGCCGTTCCTGTCGTCGCCGATGGCCTTCTGGGCGATCGGCGTGTAGTCGTTGGACCGCTCCGGCGCCTTGACGTCGGTCAGCCTGATCCCGGACGGGCGCAGCGCGGCGTCCAGGTATCCGACCAGGGTGTCGCCGGCCCGGGTGTCCGGACGGATCAGCGCGACGGTCTTGCAGCCCGCCTCGACCAGCTGGCGGCCGCTGCCGGCGATCAGCGCGGGCGTGCCGCCGGCCACCGGGTAGGAGAACGGGCTGCTGAACTCCGGCGTCGACAGGCCGTAGCCGCCCAGGTAGGGGATGCCGGCCTGCTCCAGGGTCGACACGAAGCTGCTGCCGTACTGGCTGTAGGAGCCGACCACGGCGACGGCGTGGGCGTCGACCGCCTGCCGGGCGCAGGCGGTGACCCCCTCCGCGGTGTTGTGCTCGTTGCAGGTCAGCACGCGCAGCTGCCGGCCGTGCAGGCCGCCCTTGGCGTTGATCTCGCGGCCCACCGCCTCGGCGAGCGCGGTCATGCCGGGCCGGTCGGCCGATCCGGTGTCGGACGGCGCCCAGGTCATCACGGTCAGGTCGCTGGAGGCGGACGCGGCGTCGGCGGGGCCCCCGCAGGCCGACGTGGCGAAGATCGCGGGGACCAGGGCTGCCGCGGCGGCCAGGACACCTGCTCTGCGGTGGTGCCGGCGGAGGCCGGCGCTGGGCCGGCCGGCGGTGCGATGGTCGTCGGGCGATCCGTTCCGCCACATGGTGACTCTCCCCTCCCGGGTCCACACACTCGGCCGCTCTGTTATTCGGCCGAAATCAAGCCTTGACCTGGCCGGGCACCGTGAGAGGGACGAAAAGCGAACAGAAGGCCAACGCGGGCGGAACTCCGGGGGGTGACGCGTGTAGAACGGCGGTCGGTGGCGACACGTACGATCGGAGCACGATGTCCGACTCCACAGATTCTTCGTATCGGTCCGCCAACACCTCTTCTCGCGGCGGCCGCCGCTCCAGCACGATGGGCCGCATGCCGCTCAACGATCTCCCCTGGTGGCGCTGGCGGGCCCGGATCCGCTCGGCGCTCCACATGCTCTCCGACCCGTCCTTCCAGCAGCACGCCTGGCTGGCCGGCCTGGACGGCTACGGCGACGTCACGGACGCCGTCTACCGCCTCGTCGAGGACAGCTGGCTGGACCGCTGGCCCGCCGCGAAGTACATCGGCACCGTCGTCCGGGACGCGGCCGAGGCCGCCGCGCTGGACGCCGCGGTGCTGCGGGTGCTGCGGGTGCTGCACCAGGTCGGCGCCGACGCCCCGGCCGCCGCCTACCTGGGCCACCCGCTCTGGCCCGAGGCGGTCGTGGCCGCCCGGGAGGCCCACGTCCTGTTCGCCGTCAACGACGGTGACGACCCGGACACCCCGCCGCGCACCCTGGAGGTGCTGCGCATCATGACGCAGGCGGCCTGACCCGGCGGCCCCGGCGCGCGGCTGCGTCCCGCAGTCCGGTCAGCGGCGCGCCGCGCGTCCGGGATGTGACACGCTTGGCCGTCGTGTCGTGAACGAGTGAAGGAAACCGCACGTGGAAGAGCAGAAGGCCGGCGCCCAGTACGTCCTCACGCTGTCCTGCCCGGACAAGCAGGGCATCGTGCACGCGGTCTCCAGCTACCTCTTCATGACCGGCTGCAACATCATCGACAGCCAGCAGTTCGGCGACGCCGACAGCGGGCTGTTCTTCATGCGCGTGCACTTCTCCGCGGCCGGGCCGGTCACCGCGGAGAAGCTGCGGGCCAGCTTCGCCGCCGTCGGCGCCTCCTTCCACATGGACTGGCACATCCACTCGACCGCCGAGCGGATGCGTGTCGTGCTCATGGTGTCGAAGTTCGGCCACTGCCTGAACGACCTGCTCTTCCGCACCCGGATCGGCGCCCTGCCGGTGGAGATCGCCGCGGTGGTCTCCAACCACACCGACTTCCGCGAGCTGACGGAGTCCTACGGCATCCCCTTCCACCACATCCCGGTCACCGTGGAGACCAAGGCCGAGGCCGAGCGCCGGCTGCTCGACCTGGTCGCCGAGGAGAGCGTGGACCTGGTGGTGCTCGCCCGCTACATGCAGGTGCTCTCGGACGACCTCTGCAAGGAGCTCTCCGGCCGCGTGATCAACATCCACCACTCCTTCCTGCCGAGCTTCAAGGGCGCCAAGCCCTACCACCAGGCACACACCCGCGGTGTGAAGCTCATCGGCGCCACCGCGCACTACGTCACCGCCGACCTCGACGAGGGCCCGATCATCGAGCAGGAGGTGGCCCGGGTGACCCACGACGTCACGCCGGAGCAGCTGGTCGCGATCGGCCGGGACGTCGAGTGCCAGGCGCTCGCCCGCGCCGTCAAGTGGCACAGCGAGCGGCGGGTGCTGCTCAACGGCAACCGCACGGTCGTCTTCGCCTGAGCCCGGGCCGTCTCCGGCCGCGCCCGGGAGCCCGGCGGGGACCTCAGGGACGGGAGAGCAGCGGCAGCGCGTGCAGCACCTGCCGGATCGCCTCCCGGTCGCCCTCCCGGCCGACCGGGATCAGGTCCGGGTCGCGGTGCGCGGCCGCCAGGTAGCAGAACTCCAGCCCGTCCAGCGCCATCTCGGCGACCGGCTCGGCGAGGCCGCCCGGCCCGTCCAGCGGGATCAGCCACTCGCCGGCGGCCGGGCCGTCGATCACCAGCCGCAGCGCCCGCCCCGGGGACCCGGAGGGGCCGTGCTGCGCGCGGTGCGCGGCGAACAGCCGGGGGAGTATCCGCGCCCCGAGGTCGATCAGCCGGTGCAGGTGCGCCGGGGCGGGCGGCGGATAGGGGTAGTCCACCGCGCGGGCGATGTCGTCGCCGTGGATCCAGCACTCGAAGGCGCGGTCCAGGAAGGCGTCGCGCAGCGGCAGCACGGCGAAGCCGTAGTCGACCGGCGCACCGCCGTCGACGCCGCCGGCCGCGGCGGACCGCAGCAGCGCGTGGCTCTGCCGCCGCCAGCGCCGGCGCACCTGCTCGGGGTCGTCCCCGCCGGCCGCGGTGATCAGTGCCAGGGTGCGGCCCAGGACGTCGGCCGGGCCGCCCCGCTCCGGCGTCCGGGGCGCCGGCGGCCGCCGGCCGACCACCGGCGGGCGGGCGCCGCCCAGCGGGTCGGGCAGGCCGACCGTGCGGGCCAGGTAGCCGTCCACCGCGGTCAGGTGGCAGACCACCTCGGCCGGCCGCCAGCGCTGCACCCCGCCGTGCCAGGGCAGCTCGGCGACCTCCAGCCACTCGGCCGGGCCGAGGTCGCGCAGCAGCGCGTCCAGCTTGGCGCTCTCCGCGGCGTACGGGCCGGCCCAGGCCGGTACCGGCAGCTCGGGCGGACGGCGGCTCAGGCACCAGTCGAGCACCTGGCGGCGCAGTGCGGCGGAGAGGTCGAGCGGCTCGTCGGGGGTGAGCTCGGCGGCGGCCCCGCCGAGCCGGGCCGCCTCCTCGGCGCACTCCTCGCACTCGCCGAGGTGCCGGTCGACCTCGGCGGCCTCCTCGCGCGGGCAGGCACCGAGCGCCCACGCCCCCAGCAGGGAGCGCAGCGCCTCGTGCCGCCCGGAGGCCGTCACGGCCCCGGCCGTCCGGCCGCCGGGACGGGTTCGGGGCCGCGACGGGCGTCGCGGGCGCCGGCCAGTTCGCCGGCCACCAGCTGCAGGCCGAGGCGCATCCGGTGCTTGGCCGCGGAGTCGCTGATGCCGAGCCGGCGGGCGGTGTCCCGGTAGGTGCGGCCGTCGTGGTGGCCGGGGGCGATGGTCTCGCGGAGCGGGTCGGGCAGCGAGGCGACGGCGTGGTGGGCGAGCGCGGAGGCGGACCGGGTGGCGATCTCCCGCTCGTCGCCGCAGCCCTCGCGCAGCCGCTCCACCGCGCGGCGGTGCGTGAGCGTACCCAGCCAGGACCGCAGGGTGCCCTGCCCGGGGTGCCAGTGGCCCGGCTCCGACCAGACCTGGGCGAAGACGTCGCGGGTGAGCTGCTCGGCGGCGTCGTGGTCGTCGAGGACGCGCAGTGCGAGGCCGTGCACGAGCGGCGCGAACCGGTCGTAGAGCTCGCCGAGCGCGGTCTCCTCGCCGCGGACGAGGCGGAGCGCGAGTCGTTCGTCGGAGCTGCTCATGCCGTCCCGCGCTCTCTGCTCACGAGGGTGTCCCTCCCCGCTCTCCCCGGCGTGTCGCCGACCCCGCGATCCTCCCGGCGGACGGCCGGCGGGCCATGCCTGCGACCACGGTATCCAAGTGCGCCGGGGCGCCGGGTGAAACGCGGAAATGAGGGGGCGGGAAGTTTCACCCCGTCAGATCCTTCCGGTACCCCGGCGGCGACGGCGGGTTCGGACAGATGTGGCAAGGGTGGTTCGCTCGTGGCGGGCACCCCGTTCGGCCGTTGTGGCGGTACCGTCGTTGTGCTCGTGCACAGCCCCCGACCCCGGCCGGACGATCATCGGTACGACGCTCGTCAGGGTGAGCGGGACAGTATGCACCGAGCTGTCCCCCGATCGCTGGAATATGCCCGAAGCGCTTGCTGCGACCACCCGGTCGAATCATCCTGAGGCGTATTCGTGTCGAAGCCATGGGTAATCCGACCAGGCAGACCGGCCGAGCGCGGCCGGCCGACCGGTGTGATGAAGGCGCTGCCGCCCGGGCCGGGCGGCAGGGTGTGGGTGGCCGATTACCGAGTGCGGGTGGTGGAGCGGTGCAGGTACTTCAGGTGCAGCTGGCGGTCCAGGCGGACCCGGCGGAGGTCGGCAGGGCGCGCCGGTGGGTACGGACCAGGCTTCAGGGGTGCGGGCTCGACCCCGACGCGCCGATCGCCGAGACCCTGGTGCTCGTCGTCTCCGAACTCGTCACCAACGCCGTGGTGCACACCGGCTGTCCCGCCGTCCTGAGACTGAGCATGCCGGTGGCCGACACCGCGTCGCCTGACGTCGCCTCATCGACGGTCCGGGTCGAGGTCGCCGACGCCAGCCGCAGCGCGCCCGCCCCCCGCCACGCCGGCCGGGACGCGACCAGCGGCCGAGGCCTGGAACTGGTCGAACTGCTCTGCGTGCGCTGGGGCTGGTACCCGGAGGGCTCCGGCAAGCGGGTCTGGTGCGAGATCGACCCGGCCGTGCAGGCCCCCGTCCCGGCCGCGGTGCCCGTCCTCGACGAACTCGCCTGGCAGCTCTGACGCCCCCGGCCGGCCGCGCGGCAGCCCGCACCGACCGGGACCCGCCCCGCACCCGACCGGCCGCGGAGCCCGCCGGGCGTCCCCGGTGCGCCGGGGCGCGCGGGTCGTCCGGCCAGGCCCGGCCGTGCTCCCGGTTCCGGCCGATGCGCCGCAACCTTGCCGAATTTCCGACAAGCCATTGACGTGACGTATCCGACTGATCACTCTTGGGTGCAGCTCTCCGTCGCGAGGGGACGCCGAGGGGAAGCCCGGGTGGTGCCAGCACATCAGGGGGACCGGCTGCCGACCGCCCGCAGGCCTCCTCGGCGAGTGCGGAGTGCAGGCGCGCGGGTTCAGGGCTCGCGCGTCCGCTCGGACGGTGTCCCGGCGTGCCGTGCTCGGGGCGTGCGCGGCGGGGCACCGTCCGACGAGTGGCGCGGCACCGGCTCGGTGGTGCGGAAGGTCCGCCGGTAGGCGCTCGGGGCGACGTCCAGCCGCCCGCGCAGGTGCAGCCGCAGCGAGGCCGCGGTGCCGAAACCGGCCCGCCGGGCCACCTGGTCCACCGACAGGTCGGTCTCCTCCAGCAGCTGCCGGGCCAGCTCGGTGCGCTGCAGCGCAAGCCACTCGCCCGGACTGCTCCCGGTCTCCTCGCGGAACCTCCGGGTGAAGGTCCGCACGCTCATGCCCGCCCGGGTGGCCAGCTCGCCGAGCGGCAGCGGCCGGTCCAGGTGCTCCAGCGCCCACGCCCGGACGGCCGCGGTGCCCGCCCCGCCCGGCGGCGGCACGGGCCCGCGCGCCTCGACGTACTGCTTCTGCCCGCCCTCCCGCCACGGCGGCACCAGGCAGGTCCGGGCCACCGCGTTGGCGACCGCGCTGCCGTGGTCGCGCCGCACCAGGTGCAGGCAGAGGTCCACCCCGGCGGCGACCCCGCCGGAGGTCAGCACGTCGCCGTCGTCGGTGAAGAGCACGTCCGGGTCCAGCCGCACCTGCGGGAACATCCGGGCGAAGCGCTCGGTGTACGCCCAGTGCGTGGTGGCCGGGCGGCCGTCCAGCAGGCCGGCCGCCGCCAGGACGAAGGCGCCGGTGCAGATCGACACCAGCCGCGTGCCGGGGCGGACCATCGCGAGCGCGGCGGTGATCCGCGGGTCGAGCACGCCCGCGACCACGTCGTCCGCGCCGTCCTTCTGCGCCGGGACCACCACCGTGTCGGCCTCGGCGAGGAGTTCGGGGCCGTGGTCGACCACGATGCGGAAGTCCGTGCTGGTGGCGACCGGTCCGCCGTCCACGGTGCAGGTGGCCACCTGGTACAGCGGCGTGCCGTCCGGACCCTTCGCCGACTCGAAGATCCGTGCCGGGACGGCCAGTTCGAAAGCGATCACCCGGTCCAGCGCCAGCACCGCGACCCGGTGCGGCCGCGCGGCCTCCGTCATCCCGATCTCCCTTCCCGCGGGCGGTTCCACATTGTGACCCGCAAACCCCTGGCCTGCGGAAGTGGTCTGGACCAAAACTGTGGCTGTGCCCGAACTGAGACCCGCGCCCGCCCCGGCCGGCACCGTCGTCGAACCCGCCGCCGGCCCCGCCATCTGGACCCGCAACTTCCGGCTCTACTTCACCGCCCGCAGCTCCGGCCTGCTCAGCGACGCCATGCTCCCGGTCGCCGTCGCGGCCGGCCTGATCGGCGCCGGCCACCCGCTGGGCAGCGTCGGCTACGCGATGGCCTTCCTGATGGCCCCCTTCGCGGGCCTGGTGCTGGTCGGCGGCGTGCTCGCCGACCGCTTCACCGCCCGCCGCCTGATGATCACCGCAGACCTGGTCAACCTCGCCACCCGGGTGCTGATGGCCTGGCTCTTCTTCACCGGCGTCGACCGCCTCTGGCAGCTGTACGCGCTGCTCGCCCTCGCCGGTACCGCCGCCGCGATGTTCCAGCCCGGCGCCGCCTCCACCGTCCCGCGGACCGCCCGCGACGTGCACGGCGCCAACGGCGTGCTGCGCACCTCCGAGGCGCTCACCGTGCTGCTCGGCCCGGCGGTGGCGGGCCTGCTCGCGGGCGCCGCCGCCACCGGCTGGGTCATGGTGCTCGCCGCGTGCGCCTACGCCCTGAGCGCCTGCTGCCTGCTCGCGCTGCGGCTCGGGCCGACCCCGGCGCCGCCGGCCGGCGACAGCCTCTGGCGGAACCTGGTCGAGGGCTGGCACGAGTTCCGCTCCCGCACCTGGATGTGGGGCGTCATCGTGATCTGGTTCTTCTACAGTGCGCTCTGCTTCGGCCCGCTGCTGCCGGTCGCCGCCGGCCTGATCGTCCCCGAGCACGGCTCCACGACGTACGGCGTGCTCAACGCGGTGTTCGGGGCCGGCACCGTGCTCGGCGGGCTGCTGGGCATCCGGATCCGGCCGCAGTACCCGCTGCGCGGCGGGGCGCTGGCCATGCTGGCCTTCCCGCTCACGCCGCTCGGCATCGCCCTCGGGCTGCCCGTCCCGGTCCTCGCGGTGTGCTTCCTGGTCACCGGTGTCGGGGCCACCTTCTGGGGCGTCATGTGGGCCACCAACGTGCAGACCCAGGTGCCGGCCGAGGTGCTGAACCGGATCCACGCCTACGAGGTGGCCGGCTCGGTGTGCATGGCGCCGGTCGGGTCCGCCCTGGCCGGCCCCGCCTCCGAGGCCTTCGGCCCGCGGGCGGTGCTGTTCGCGGGCGCCGCGGTCGCGGTGCTGGTGGTCGCCACGCTGCTGCTCGCCCGGCCGATCCGTGACCTGCGGCAGGTGGCCCCCCGGTGAGCCCGGAGCGGCCGGACGCGGGCCATGGCCCGATCCTTACGAAAGCTGGCAGTCAGGCCACTCGTCCGCTGCCGAGCCGCCCCGGGACACTCGACCGGTGACCGAACTGACCACCCGCAGACCCGCACCCCCCGCAGACACCCGCACCCCCCGCCTCCACTACGCCTGGGTGGTGGCCGGCGTCGCCCTGGTCGTCCTGCTGGGCTCGGCCGGCTTCCGCTCCGCACCCGGCCTGATGATGGACGCCCTGAACGGCGAGTTCGGCTGGTCGCACGCCACCATCGGCAGCGCCGTCTCGGTCAACCTCACGCTGTACGGGCTGACCGCGCCGTTCGCCGCCGCGCTGATGGACCGCTTCGGCATCCGGCTCGTCGTGGTCAGCGCCCTGCTCACCATCGCCACCGGCGCCGGGCTCACCGTCCTCATGACCGAGAGCTGGCAGCTCATCCTCTGCTGGGGCGTGCTGGTCGGCCTGGGCAGCGGATCGATGGCCGGCGCCTTCGCCACCACCGTCACCGGACGCTGGTTCCAGGCCCGGCAGGGCCTGGTCACCGGCGTGCTGACCGCCGCCGGCGCCGCCGGCAACCTGGTCTTCATGCCGCTGCTCGCCGCCCTGGTCGAGCACCACGGCTGGCGCACCGCGGTCGTCGTGGTCTCGCTCTCGGCCACCGCCGTCGCCGTCCCCGTCCTGCTGCTGATGCGCGAGCGCCCCGCCGACATCGGCCTGCTGCCGTACGGGGCCACCGAGCAGCCGCCCGCCCCGGCCACCGACGGCAGCGCCCTGGCCCGCTCGATGCGGGTGCTGCGGGAGGCCGCCCGGACGAGGGCGTTCTGGCTGCTGGCCGGCTCCTTCGCGATCTGCGGCGCCACCACCGCGGGCCTGGTCGGCACCCACTTCATCCCGGCCGCGCACGACCACGGCATGCCCGTCACCACCGGCGCGAGCCTGCTCGCCCTGGTCGGCGTCTTCGACGTGGCGGGCACCATCGCCAGCGGATGGTTCACCGACCGCTTCGACTCCCGGCGCCTGCTGGTCGTCTACTACGGTCTGCGCGGACTCTCCCTGCTCTTCCTGCCGCAGCTGTTCGGCCACTCCCTGCAGCCCCCGATCCTCGCCTTCGTGATCTTCTACGGGCTGGACTGGGTCGCCACCGTGCCGCCCACCGTCGCGCTCTGCCGCCGCCACTTCGGGGCCGACGCGCCGATCGTCTTCGGCTGGGTGCTCGCCGCCCACCAGATCGGCGCCGCCGTGGTCGCCGGACTGGCCGGTGTGGCCCGCGACCGCTTCGGCGACTACGACCTCGCCTGGTACACGGCGGGCGCGCTGTGCGCCGTGGCCGTCCTGCTCTGCCTGGCGCTGCGCGGCGGCGACCGGACGGGCACCGCCCCGGCCGCGGCGGCCGCCTGAGCAGCGGGCCGGCCGGGCGGGCGTCCAGGTGGGCGGGCGTCCGGCCGGCGACCCGGCGCGGACGGGTGCCGTAAGGAGCGGTGTCGTAAGGAGCGAATAGCCTCTTCGGCTATGACACTGGTCTTCACGCTGGACCCCGACCCCACCCCCGGCCTGCGCGCCGAGATCGTGGCGCTGTGGACGGACGTCAGCAACGCAGGCGGTGCGGTCGGCTTCGTCCCGCCGGTCACCGCGGAACAGGTCCAGCCCACCGCCGAGGAGCAGTTCGCCGGCCTCGGCCCGGCCGGTCCGGACCGGCTGCTGATCGGCCGCGAGGCCGGCACCGGACGGCTCGCCGCCGCCCTCTTCTTCGCCTCCATGCGCTTCGACCTCATGGAGCACTGGCGAGTGCTCAAGCGGATCATGGTCCACCCCGACCTGCAGGGCCGCGGCCACGGCGCCGAGCTGCTCGCCGAGGCCGAGCGCACCGCCCGCGCCTGGGGCCTCGACAGCCTCCGCCTCACCCTGCGCGGCGGCCTCGGCCTGGAGAAGTTCTACGGCCGCTGCGGCTGGACGGAAGTGGGCCGGGTACCCCGCGCGATCCGGGTCGGGCCCGGCGACGACCGCGACGACGTCACCATGTGGCTGGACCTCCGCGACGACATCGCCTGACCCCGTGCGGACGGTGCCGTCCGGCATGCTTCACTGGGAGACCGGCACCCGGAGTGGGCCGCCCCGGGCGGCCCGGCCGAGCGCCGCCCGTCGTACCCCAGCCGTGAAGGACGCCACCCGTGAGCAGCCGCAAGTCGCACGCCACGCTCCGCTACACCTCCCTGCGGGCGAGTATCTTCCTCGGCTGCCTGCTCCTCGCCATGCTGCTCGGGCACTTCGGCGTCATCCCGGTCGCCGGCAGCAGCGGTGTGGTCTTCCTGATCCTGCTCGCCCTGCTGGTCTCCGCCCCGGTCAGCTACGTCGTGCTGAGCAAGCAGCGCGACGCCATGTCCGAGCAGATCGCCGGCACGGTCGGCGGGCTGCGCGCCCGCACCTCGCAGCGGATCGCCGCCCAGAACGCCGAGGAGGACGCGGCCGTCGACGCCGCCCAGGCCGCCCTCCAGCGGGACTGACCTTGGCCGAGCCCGCGCCGCCGCGCCGCCCCACCGGGCGCGACGTGGCCCGGCTGGCCGGCGTCTCCCAGGCCACCGTCTCGCTGGTCTTCTCCGGCGCCGGCGGCCACCGCGTCTCCGACGCCACCCGGGAGCGCGTCCGGGAGGCCGCCCGCACCCTCGGCTACCAGCCGCAGGCCGCCGGCCGCCAGCTGCGGCTCGGCCGCAGCGGCATGGTGATGCTCGCCGTGCCCAACCTGCTCGGCCCCTTCTTCGGCCGGGTGCTGTCCGGCGTCCACGAGGAGGCGCACCGGCGCGGCCTCGCCGTCGTCGTCTCCTCCGGCTGGGACGGCGCCACCCTCGCCGAGGCCGCCACCGCCGGCCGCTTCGACGGGCTGCTGATCTGCTCGCCCGACGACAGCCAGCTCGGCGAGCTCCCCGCCGACACCCCGGCGGTGTTCCTCGACGCCGACCCGGCCCGCAACCCCGGCCGCCCCACCGTCGAACTCGACGTCGCGGCGGGCATGCGCGCCGCCGTCGAGCACCTCGCCGCCGGCGGCCACCGCCGGATCGGCCACCTGCGCTCCACCCTCTCCGCGCACACCTTCCGCACCCGCCAGGCCGGCTTCGAGGCCGCCACCGCGGACCTGGAGGTCGTCGAACTCGGCGTCAGCCTGAACGAGGGCGCCGAGGCCGCCCGCGCCGTCGCCCGCACCCTGCTGGCGCGGCCCGACCGGCCCGCCGCGGTGATCTGCGACGACGACGTGGTCGCCTCCGGTCTCTACCAGGCCGCCGCCGAACTCGGCCTGCGGATCCCCGACGACGTCTCGGTGGTCGGCATCGACAACATCCCGGTCGCCGGCCTGCTCGTCCCGCCGCTCACCACCGTCGACCTCCCCGGCGAAGAGCTCGGCCGCACCGGCGTCACCGCCCTCGCCGCCCTCCTCGCCGGCGACCCGGTCACCCCCGTCCCGCCCCTCCCCACCACCCTGGTCACCCGCGCCTCCACCCGCCCCGCCTGACCACGGCGGAGCGGGCGCCGCACAGGGCCCGGGCAGGGCCCGCGGGCGAACCGGGCCGCACCCTCCGGTGGCGCGCAGCCACCGCCGTCAGGCCGCAAGTGCCGCCGGCTTCGCCGCCGCGGCCTCGGCCGCCGGCCGGAACCACCCGCGGCAGGCGAACAGCAGCACCCCGCCCACCCCGATCCCGGCCGCCGCGGCCACCGCCACCCGGAACAGCGAGCCCTCGACCAGCATCCCGGAGACCGCGTACCCCGCAGCGTTCCCGGTCGCGAACAGCGTGATCAGCCAGGCGAAGGCCTCGGTGACCGTCCCGGTGGGCGCCAGCTCCGCGATCAGCACGAAGGCGGCCGCCAGCAGCGGTGCCAGTCCGATGCCGGAGAGGAACGAGAGCGCGGCCATCGCGTACGGCCCCGGCAGGGCGATCAGCGGCAGGTAGGAGGCGGCCATCAGCAGTGCGATCACCCAGGTGCGGGTCGCGGTGGTGCTGCGCCAGCGGACGGCGCCGTAGCCGAGCGCGCCGAGCAGCCCGCCGAGCGCGGCCAGCGCGAGCATCAGTCCGGCCCCGCCGGGCAGCGCGCCGGGGTGCTGCTCGGCGTAGGCGATGAAGAGCACGCTCTGGGCGCCGACCGTCCAGCCGGCGCCGGCCAGGCCGATCAGCAGCAGGACGAGACCGGGCGAGCGCAGCGGCCCGAGCAGTCCGGCGGAGGCGGACCGCGCCGGTGCCCGCCAGGCACGGGCGGGCGCGGCGGTGGCGACGACCAGCGAGCCGAGCAGCCCGAGCGCGGCCGCCGTCCACAGGGCTGTGGACGGGCCGAAGCCCGCGGCGATGCCGGCCACCGCGAGCGGCCCGGCGACGTAGAGGATCTGCTGGGAGGCGGAGTCGAAGGCGTACGCGGTGTCGAGCTGCTCCTCCTTCACCACGGAGGGCCACAGCGCCCGCAGGCAGGGTTCGAGCGGCGGCATGGCGAGGCCGGCCAGGGCGGCGCCGGCGGGGGCGGCGATCGCGGAGCCGGGGGCGACGGCGAGCAGGGTGTAGCCGAGACCGGCGACGACGGCGGTGCTGAGCAGCACCCGCGGCTGGCCGGTGCGGTCGACGAGCCGTCCGAGCACCGGTCCGCCGACGGCGGCGGAGACCGCGTAGGCGGCGGTGGCCAGGCCGATCCGGCTGTACGGCGCCCCGGCCTCGCGCAGCGCGAGGGCGATCACCAGGCCGGTCATGCCGGCCGGGAGCCGGCCGAGCAGGGTGCCGAGGAGCAGCCGGGTGACGTGCGGGGCGCGGAGCAGCGCGAGGTAGCCCATACCTGAAGTTATACGTATAACCGTCGCCCCCGGTCAATCCGCGCCCGCGCCGGCCGCTGCGGCGCCTGGCTGGTTCGCGGCCATAGCTCAAACCAATACTTTGAACATCTCAAATGTTTACTGCTAACGTTCCGGCCATGACCTCCGCAGACGCAGCATTCAAGGCCTGGACGGGCACGACGCCCGCCCGCCGCTGCGCCTGCCCGCCGCGGGCCGTGACCGGCCCGCGCGCCTGCCGCGCCTGCGGCTGTACCGGGGCGGCACGCCTCTCCTGACGGTCCTTCCGCGGCCCCCGCCCGGACGGGCCCCGCGCGTGCCGCCGTGTCCGAGCTCCTCCGTTCGACCACGCCCGGCCCCGTTCGGCCCCCGACCCCCGGAGTCGCATCCCCATGCCCGGACCCCTGTCCGCAGTCCGCCGCACGCCCTTCTGGGCGCAGATCGCCGGCGGCCTCGTCCTCGGCCTGCTGCTCGGCTGGATCGCCCGCGCCGGCGACATCGCCTGGCTCACCACCACCCTCGACACCGTCGGCAAGACCTTCGTCCAGCTGCTGAAGCTGGCCGTCCCCCCGTTGGTGTTCACCGCGATCGTCGTCAGCGTCGCCAACCTGCGGAACGTCGCCAACGCCGCCCGGCTCGCCGTCCGCACCCTGCTCTGGTTCCTCGCCACCTCGCTGATCGCGGTCGCGGTCGGCCTCGGCCTCGGTCTGCTCACCGACCCCGGCCGCGGCGCCGACCTCTCCACCGAGGGGCTCAAGGCTCCGGAGGAGGCCGGCAGCTGGGTCGACTTCCTGACCGGCATCATCCCGACCAACATCGCCACCGCGTTCGTCGAGGTGAACGTCCTCCAGATCGTCTTCCTCGGCATCGTCACCGGCGCCGCCGTGCTGAAGATCGGCGAGAAGGCCGAGTCCGTCCGCCGGCTCGCCGAGTCCGTCCTCGACCTCACCCAGACCGCGCTCTGGTGGGTCATCAGACTCGCCCCGCTCGGCACCCTCGGCCTGATCGGCAAGTCCGTCGCCAAGTACGGCTGGGACCTGCTCGCCCCGTTCGCCACGCTCACCGCCGACGTCTACATCGGCTGCGCGATCGTGCTGTTCGCGGTCTACCCGCTGCTGCTGCGCTTCGCCGGCGGCCTCAACCCGGTGCACTTCTTCCGCGGCGCCTGGCCGGCCATCCAGCTGGCCTTCGTCTCCCGCTCCTCGGTCGGCACCCTGCCGGTCACCCGCCGCGTCACCGAGCGCCTCGGCGTGCCGAGCGAGTACGCCTCGTTCGCCGTCCCGTTCGGGGCGACCACCAAGATGGACGGCTGCGCCGCGATCTACCCCTCGCTCGCCGCGATCTTCGTGGCGCAGGTGTACGGCATCCACCTGGGCATCGGCGACTACCTGCTGATCGCCTTCGTCTCGGTGATCGGCTCGGCCGCGACCGCCGGCCTCACCGGCGCGATCGTCATGCTGACGCTCACCCTGTCCACCGTCGGCCTGCCGCTGGAGGGCGTGGGCCTGCTGCTCGCCATCGACCCGATCCTCGACATGGTCCGCACCGCCACCAACGTGGCCGGTCAGGCCGTGGTGCCGATCCTGGTCTCGGCCCGGGAGAAGACGCTGGACCGCGCCGCGTACGACCACCCGACCGGTGACCTGCTGGCCGAGCCGGCCGCGGCTCCGGCCGGCGGCCCGGCCCGGGAGGCCGAGCCCGCCGCGGCCTGACGCCGGACCGACCCGTCCAGGGCCCCTTCCCGTACCCGGGGGAGGGGCCCTGGGCCGTTCCCCGGCCGGTCGCCCGCACTCCCGCCGGCGCGCAAGAATCAATAATCAATCCTGCATCAAATCAATAGATCTTCGAAAATAGCTTGCACGACTCTTGTGGGGTGGCGCGCGGGCGCCCTACGCTCCGCGGCGGGCGCCTTGGTCCGCCACCACCCCGAGAGAAACGAGCAAGCGATGTCACGGAGCATCAGAGGAGCTGCGGCACGCCGGGCCGGCGGGCCGCAGCGACGGGCCGCGGCGGTGCTGGCGGCGGTGACCGCGGTCACGGTGGGCTGCGCCAGCCCGGCCGCCGCCGACGCCGGGCGGGCCGCCGCCGGGGCCGTCGTGACGCGGGCGGGACTGGCACCCGACCTGGTCGCCGGCCGCGGCGCCGACCTCGGCGTGGCCGAGCAGGAGGCGGAGAACGCCCAGAGCAACGGCACCGTGATCGGCCCGGACCGCACCGCCTACACCCTGCCCTCGGAGGCCTCCGGCCGCTCCGCGGTGAAGCTGACGCCAGGTCAGTACGTCGAGTTCACCCTGCCCGCGGCGGCGAACGCGATCACCGTGCGCTACAGCATCCCGGACGCCCCGAACGGCGGCGGCATCACCGCGCCGCTCGACGTCACGGTGAACGGCCGCAACCGCAGCACCATGACGCTGACCTCGCAGTACTCCTGGCTCTACAACCAGTACCCCTTCAGCAACGACCCGCAGGCCGGGCTGCTGCACCCCGACTGGTGGATCACCGAGTGCTCCTGCGTGCCGAGCGCCACCACCCCGGCGCCGGAGATCGCCAAGCCGTTCCGGCCCAGCCACTTCTACGACGAGCAGCGCCTGCTGCTCGGCCGCACCCACAAGGCCGGCGACACCGTCCGGCTGACCGTCCCGGCCGGCAGCAAGGCCGCCTGGACGGTGGTCGACCTGCTCGACTCCGAGCTCGTCGGCGCCCCGCACCTGAACCTCGCGGCCGCCGACGTGCTGGCCTTCGGCGCCGACCCGACCGGCCGCCGCGACTCCGCGGACGCCATCGACCGGGCGATCGCCTTCGCCCGCCGCACGCACCTGCCGGTCTACCTGCCGCCGGGCATCTTCCAGGTCAACCGGCACATCGTGGTCGACGACGTGACGATCGAGGGCGCCGGCAGCTGGTACACCGTCGTCAAGGGCCACCAGGTGGACCTCGCCACCCCGGCCCCGGACAGCTCGGTGCACACCGGCGTCGGCTTCTACGGCAAGGACGCCGCCGTGGGCGGCAGCCGCAACGTCCACCTGTCCGGCTTCGCGATCGAGGGCGACGTCCGCGAGCGGATCGACACCGACCAGGTGAACGGCGTCGGCGGCGCGATGAGCGACTCCACCGTCGAGGGCCTGTACATCCACCACACCAAGGTGGGCCTCTGGTTCGACGGCCCGATGAAGAACCTCGAGGTCACCCGCAATGTGATCACCGACCAGATCGCCGACGGCCTGAACTTCCACACCGGCGTCACCGACTCGGTGGTCTCCCACAACCTCGTCCGCAACACCGGCGACGACGGCCTCGCCATGTGGTCGGAGAAGACCGCGGACGCCCGCAACACCTTCGACCACAACACCGTGCAGTCGCCGGTGCTGGCCAACGGCATCGCGATCTACGGCGGCGCCGACAACACCGTCTCCGGCAACCTGGTCGCGGACCCCGTCCGCGAGGGCAGCGCGATCCACGTCGGCTCCCGCTTCGGCGCCGAGCCGTTCACCGGCCACCTGTGGATCACCGACAACACCACCGTCCGCTCCGGCACCCACGAGCTGAACTGGAACATCGGCCTCGGCGCGATCTGGGTCTACGCGCTGGAGAAGGACATCGCCGCGGACGTCCGGGTGACCGGGGACCACTTCCTCGACAGCACCTACAACGCGGTGATGGTGGTCGCCGACTGGCCGGTGAAGGACCTCTACAAGGTGACCGGCCTGCACTTCAAGGACATCCGGGTGGACGGCACCGGCACCTCGGTGCTCAGCGCCCGCGCGGCCGGCTCCGCGGACTTCGAGAACGTGGACGCCCGAAACGTCGGCGCGGTCGGCGTCAACAACTGCGGCACCTTCCACTTCACCCCGGCCGGTTCGGAGTTCTCGGTGACCGACCTCGGCGGCAACGACGGCGGCGGCACCACCGGCGCCTGGCTCGCCCCGTGGGAGCTGCCCAACACCATCACCTGCGACGACCGCCCGCCGGTGGTGGCCCCGCCCGCGCCGTCCGCCTGGTGACGCCGCCCGGGGACCGCTCCTGACCCCTGGACCACTCCTGAAACGCCGTCGGGGCGCCCGTCCGGATCCCCCCTCCGGACGGACGCCCCGACGGCGTTCGGGTCAGCGGGTCACCACTTGTCCCAGGAGATGTTCCAGCCGCTCAGACCGTTGTCCGGCTTCACCTGCTGGCCGACCGAGTTCTGCACGGTGACCGGGTCGCCGACGATCGCGGCGTCGTAGAACACGCCCGCGGAGGAGCCCGGCGAGCCGTCCTTCGCGGAGGTGTCCTCCAGGCCGATGCAGCCGTGGCTGGTGTTGGTGTGGCCGAAGACCCCGGGGGCGTACTTGCCGTGCACGTAGGTGCCGGTCGGGGTGAGGCGCAGGGCGTGCGGCATCTCGACCTTGTAGGCCGGGCCCTGGTGGTTGACGACGGTGGAGGAGTCCATGACGGTCGTCCCCTCCTTCGCCATGACCACCATCGTGCCGTTGAAGGTGTTCTGGGAGGCGGGCGAGCTGGCGCCGGCGCTGATCGGGATGGTGGCGTCCGGCTTGCCGTCCTCCTTGACCACCATCTGGTGGGTGGAGGCGTCCGCGACGCTGACCCGGGAGCGGCCGATGGTGAAGCTCTGGTCGCTGTCGACCTCGCCGTACACGTCCGGGGCGGTCTCGACGCTCTTCAGCCGGTAGTGCACGCTGACCTTGGTCTGCGGCTTCCAGAACTGCTCCGGCCGGAAGTCCACCCGGGTGTTGCCGAACCAGTGCGGCTTGACCACGCTGCCGTCGGACGCCTCGAAGGTGACGGCCTTCTCGACCGCGGCCTTGTTCTCGACGCCCTTCTTGAAGTTCAGCGAGACGATCATGCCGACGCCGTAGGTCTGCCCGTCCGCGATGTTGTCGTAGGGGCTCGCGCCCTTGGTGGGCGTCAGCGTGGTGAAGCTGCTCTCCGTGGTGGCCGCCACCCCGGAGGCGTCGGCGGCCTGGGCGCTCACCTTGTACTCCGTGGAGACGGCGAGGTTCTGCGAGGGCGTCCAGCCGAGGCCGTCCGGGGTGATCGTGCCCGGGACCTCCTTGCCGTCCTTGCCGGTCACCTTGACGGTGGTGAGCTTGCCGTTCGCCACCGCGATCTTGAGCGCGGTCGGCTTCACCTTGGTGGCGCCGTTGGCCGGCTCGATGCTCACCACGGCCTGCGACTTCTTCTGCTCCGCCTGCTTGTCGGGGCCCGCCGACGAACCCCCGCCGCTGCTGCTGCACGCGGTGGTCAGCACCAGTGCCCCACCGAGTACCGCCGCCGCCACGACCCTGCCTGCCGCCCGCTTCACTGCCATACCCCTTCGCCGTATTCCCCTCGTTAGACGCGCGAAGGGCTCCGGCAGTTTCGCACCCGGGCGGACTCGTCCGGTCACGAATAGACAACGGCCGCGGCGGGGTGGCGAGGATCACCCGATCGAGCGATGGGGGAAGGCTGATGGAGCAGTGCCTCTTCCGGGTGCCCGCCCAGGGTGCCCGCCCGGGTGTCGGAGCCCGGGGAGGCCCGCTCCCCGGGGCCGGCGTTCGGCGGGAAAACAGGCAGGGGGCCCGCCACAGCCGTGGCAGGCCCCCTTGGTACTGCTCTTCGTGCTCGTGAGACGGCCGGTGGCCGCCGGCGGACCCGGAGGTCCTGAGCGATCAGATCATCAAAAGAGGATCGTCAGACAGCGGTGACGTTCTCCGCCTGCGGGCCCTTCGGGCCCTGGGTGACGTCGAAGGTGACCGCCTGGTTCTCCTCCAGCGAGCGGAAGCCGCTCGAGTTGATGGCGGAGTAGTGGACGAAGACGTCGGGGCCGCCGCCCTCCTGGGCGATGAAGCCGAAGCCCTTCTCAGCGTTGAACCACTTGACGGTTCCCTGAGCCATGCCGTTCTCCTTGCGAGGGACGTATTGGAGGCCACACCGTGTGACATCCGGTCCGCTGCGCTGATCGCCCTGCCTCCGGGAAGCTCCGGAGTTTTTCGCACAGTGCTCAATCAATGCTCAATTGCGCTGAAACTGCTGAAAAACTACGAAAAGCCCGCGGTTACATGCTCCGCAGGCTTCAAGTACTGCAAGGGAAATCAAACTGCAACTGGAAGAGACGTTAGCACGGTGGAGCGGCCCCGACCAGGGGTGAACGGAGGGCGCGCCGGTGTGTCGCCCGCCTGGTGTCGGGAGCCGGAACCGGCAGGCATACGCTGCGGGGAGAGTACGAACATCAGAGGGAGAGCACGGTGACCGGTAGCGAAGCGGGCAGCTCGGCGGCGGTAAGGCCCCGGGTCGGACACATTCAGTTCCTCAACTGTTTGCCCCTCTACTGGGGGCTCGCGCGGACCGGCAACCTGCTCGACCTCGACCTCACCCGGGACACCCCCGAGAAGCTCAGCGACCGGCTGGTCGCCGGCGACCTGGACATCGGCCCGATCACCTGCGTGGAGTACCTGCGGCACGCCGAGGACCTCGTCGTCCTGCCGGACATCGCGGTCGGCAGCGACGGCCCGGTGATGTCCTGCGTGATCGTCAGCAAGGTGCCGCTCGCCGACCTCGACGGCCGCCCCGTCGCCCTCGGCTCCACCAGCCGCACCTCCGTCCGGCTCGCCCGCCTGCTGCTGGAGGAGCGCGAGGGCGTCCGGCCCGACTACTACTCCTGCCCGCCCGACCTCGACGCGATGCTCGCCCGCGCCGACGCCGCCGTCCTCATCGGCGACCCCGCCCTGCGCGCCTCCCTGCAGCAGGCCCCCAGCCAGGGCCTCGCCGTGCACGACCTCGGCGCCATGTGGAAGGACTGGACGGGCCTGCCCTTCGTCTTCGCCGTCTGGGCCGCCCGCCGCGACTACCTCGAGCGCTCCCCGGGGACGACCGCGGCCGTGCACCGCGCCTTCCTGGAGTCCCGCGACCTCTCGCTCACCGAGGCCGCCAAGGTCGCCGAGCAGGCCGCCCGCTGGGAGTCCTTCGACGCGCCGCTGCTGGAGCGCTACTTCACCGAGGCCCTCGACTACTCGCTCGGCGGCCGCCAGCTCGCCGGCATCGCCGAGTTCGCCCGCCGGGTCGCCCACGACAGCGGGTTCGCCCCGGATGTGACGGTGCGCCTGCTGGAGTCCGTGTCCGTGCCCGCGGCCGGGTAACACCGGCGTGCGGGCGCCCGGGTTGGTACTGTCCGGCGGGGCGCATCGGGCGGACGGGAGGCGGGGGCGATGGAACCACTGGGTGCTGCGGACCCGGCCAGGGTCGGTGCGTACCGGCTGCTCGGCCGCCTCGGCGCCGGCGGCATGGGGCGGGTCTACCTGGGCCGCACGGCCGGCGGCCGCACCGTCGCGGTCAAGGTGGTGCGCGGCGAACTCGCCGACGACCCCGAGTTCCGGGCCAGGTTCCGTCAGGAGGTCGCCGCCGCGAGGCTGGTCGGCGGCCGCTGGACGGCCCCGGTGCTGGACGCCGACACCGAGGGCGACCACCCCTGGGTGGCCAGCGGCTACGTGGCCGGTCCCTCGTTGGACGCCGCCGTCCGGCGGCACGGCCCGCTGCCCGTCCCGGCCGTGCACACCCTCGGCGCCGCCCTCGCGGAGGCCCTGGAACAGGTGCACGGGCTCGGCCTGGTGCACCGCGACGTCAAACCCTCCAACGTGCTGCTCGCCCTCGACGGGCCGCGTCTGATCGACTTCGGCATCGCCCGCGCCCTGGACGCCGCGACCGCCCTCACCCGCTCCGGCTACGTGGTCGGCTCGCCCGGCTACCTCTCGCCCGAACAGGCCGCGGGCGAACCCGCCGGGCCCGCCGGGGACGTCTTCTCGCTCGGCGCCGTCCTCGCCTTCGCCGCCACCGGCACCGCCCCCTTCGGCGAGGGCGTCAGCGCCGCCGTGCTGCTCTACCGGGTGCTGCACGAGGAGCCCGACCTGGACGGGCTCACCGGCCCGCTGTACGAGGCCGTCCGGGCCTGCCTCGCCAAGCACGCCGCCGACCGGCCCACCCCGGCCGCGCTGCGCGCCCTGCTGGCCCCCGGCGCCTCCCCCGCCTCCGGCGACTGGCTGCCGTCCGCCGTCTCCGCCGCCGTCGCCCGCAGCGCCGTCGGACTGCTCGACCTGGAGGCACACGACCCGGAGGCGCACGACCCGCCGGCCGTCGCCGTACCGCCCGTACCCGCAGGGCCCGCGACGCCCGTCGGAGTGCCGCACGACCGCACCCCGACCGAGCTCGACCGGCCCGCCGTCCGCCGGCCGCGCCGCCGTTGGGCCGCCCCGCTCGCCGTGCTGGCGCTGCTCGCCGCCGGAGGCGGCGGCCTCTGGTTCGCCCTGCACGACTCCGGCGAGGCGAACGGCGGCAGCCACGACGCCGCCACCGGCAGACCCGCCGGCCCGGACGGCAACAACACCCCCGGGCCGTCGGCCGCCGGCTCCTCGGCACCCTCGTCCGCGGCACCCTCGTCCGCGACGCCCGCGGCGAGCGGCTCCGGCAGCCTCCCGGCCGGCTACCTCGGCAGCTGGAAGGGCACCATCGTCACCCGCCTCGGCGGCCTTCCCAGCACCTTCCGGGTCGAGTTCACCAAGGGCCGGGTCGGCGAGGTCGTCGGCCGGACCAGCAACGCCTCCGCCTTCAGCGACACCGTCTGCCACGGCGAACTCACCCTGCTCACCGCCGGCGCCGACCGGATCGAGCTGCAGGAGCGCCCGGTCGGCAGCGACCCGCGGTGCACCGGCGATCCCGAGAAGCAGACCTACACCCCGAGCGGGCAGGGCGCGCTGCACCTGCAGGTCAGCGGCGAGGCGCTCGGCATGGACCCCTCCGGGGACCTGGCCAAGCAGGGGTGACCGGGCGCCGAAAACGGCTGGCGTAGGCTGGTTCGGTCCCGCCGTGTCCTCCGGGCCGGGGGTGCCCCGCCGCCCCTCCGGCACCGCCGTCGGACAGCCCGCCGTTGGAAAGAAAGTAGGCCCGCCAGGTGTCCGAGCAGACCCTCGACTCCCCCGCCGCCGCCGACCTGCAGGCCGTTCTCGACCGTGCGGCCGCCGGCGGTCGGATCACCCCCGAGGAGGCGCTGGAGCTGTACCGCTCCGCGCCGCTGCACGCCCTCGGCTCGGCCGCCGACGCGGTGCGCCGCCGCCGCTACGCCGGCGTCGAGCACATCGCCACGTACATCATCGAACGGAACATCAACTACACCAACGTCTGTGTGACGGCCTGCAAGTTCTGCGCGTTCTACGTCCCGCCGAAGAGCGACAAGGGCTGGTCGCGCGACCTCGACGAGATCCTGCGCCGCTGCGCGGAGACGGTCGAGCTGGGCGGCACCCAGATCATGTTCCAGGGCGGCCACCACCCCGACTACGGCGTGGAGTACTACGAGCGGGCCTTCTCCGCCATCAAGTCCGAGTTCCCGCAGCTGGTCATCCACTCGCTGGGCGCCTCCGAGGTCGAGCACATGGCCCGGATCTCCGGGGTCTCCGTGGAGGAGGCCGTCACCCGGATCCACCGCGCCGGCCTGGACTCCTTCGCCGGCGCCGGCGCCGAACTGCTGCCCGAGCGGCCGCGCAAGGCGATCGCCCCGCTCAAGGAGTCCGGCGAGCGCTGGCTGGAGATCATGGAGATCGCGCACGGTCTCGGTGTGGAGTCCACCTCCACCATGCTCATGGGCACCGGCGAGACCAACGCCGAGCGGATCGAGCACCTGCGGATGATCCGCGACGTGCAGGACCGCACCGGCGGCTTCCGCGCCTTCATCCCGTACACCTACCAGCCGCAGAACAACCACCTCAAGGGCCGCACCCAGGCCACCGTCTTCGAGTACCTGCGGATGATCGCCGTCGCCCGGCTCTTCCTCGACAACGTCGCCCACATCCAGGGCTCCTGGCTCACCACCGGCAAGGAGGCCGGCCAGCTCTCGCTGCACTACGGCGCCGACGACCTCGGCTCCGTGATGCTGGAGGAGAACGTCGTCTCCGCGGCCGGCGCCAAGCACCGCTCCAACCTCACCGAGCTGATCCACCTCATCCGGGCGGCCGGACGCACCCCCGCGCAGCGCTCCACCACCTACCAGCACCTGCGCGTCCTCGACGACCCGGCGAACGACCCGGTCGACCCGCGGGTCGCCTCGCACATCGCCTCCACCGCGATCGAGGGCGGCACCGCCCACCCCGAGCTGAAGATCCTCTCGACGAACTGATGCTGACCCTGCACCGCGCCGCCCTGCTGCTCGCCGACCCGGCCGACGCCGCGGCCCCGGCGTTCGCGGACGGCGCGGTGCTCGTCGACGGCGACCGGGTCACCTGGCTCGGCCGGTACGCCGACCGGCCAGGCACCGCCGCCCGGCTGCGCGAGTGGCCCGGCCTGCTCGCCCCCGGCCTGCTCAACCCGTACGGGGCCTGCCAGCTGGAGCGGCGCTACCACCCCGACCCGCGCGAGGACCTCGGCGAGCAGCCGCTCGTCCTCGACGTGCCGGACGAACGGCGCGGCGGCTCCGCCCGGCGCGGCCTGCAGCGGATGCTCGGCCACGGCACCACCGCGGTCGCCGGCCCCTTCGAACACCCGGCCGTCCGCACTGCGGTGGCCCGCTCCGGGCTGACCGCCGTCCCCGGCGACGGCGCCGACGGCGGCCTCGACCCGCTCGCCGGCCGCACCCTCGCCGAGGCCGTGCACCGCCCGCTGCGGGCCGGCGGCCCGGCGGACTTCGCCGTCTTCGCGGCCGCCTCGGCCACCGAACTGGAACGGTCCGGCGCGAGCTGCTGCCTGGCCACCGTGCTCGGCGGGCGGCTGCTCTACCGCGGCCGCTGACGCCCTCTCGCGCACGTTCCGCGCACCCGCACACCGTCCGGACCGGCAAAGGTCGTACAAACCGCACACATCCTGCCGTGACCTGAGGCCCCGCCAGCGGCTACGATCCCGGACAGCCCCTCAGGCGCCGTCTTGAGGGCGCCCCTCACCACCGGGCCCCCGACCGGGCCCCGGCCGCCAGGACAGGACCGATGCGACCCGCCACCGCCCCCCGCCAGCCAGCCCCCCGGCTGGGCCGAGGCTGGTACCTCGGGGCCGTGCTGAGCGCCGTGCTCGCCCTCGGCATGTGCCTGCTCGGCTGGCGGCAGGCCGACCAGGCCGACCGGATCACCGCCAACCCGGTCCGCGTCCAGGGCACCGTCACCCAGCTCCCCGGCGGCAGCGGCAGCTACAGCGAGGTCCGCTACACCGCCGAGGGCCGCAGCCTCACCGCCGCCGACCTCTGGCTGCCCGAGAGCACCAGGCTCGGCGACACCCTCTGCCTGGAGCACGCCGCCGACGACCCGGCCGCCGTCCGGGTCTGCGGCAACCGCTACCCCCAGCCCGTCGGCATCACCCTGGCCCGCACCAGCGTGCCGATCGCCCTGCTCTTCCTGGGCCTGTGCCTGGCCCGCATCCTGCGCCACCGCCGCACCCTCCCGGCCCGCACCGAGCGCGCCCGGGCCCGCACCACCGTCGTGCTGGCCGCCGAGGGCATGCCGGCGCTCACCCACGGCAAGCGCTCCCGCCGCCGGCGCAGAGGCGGCCGCCGCGCCCGGCCCTGAAAGCGTGTCCCGGCCGCCCGCGCCGGGCCGTTCCGCCGCGAAGCATCCGGCCGCCGGCGGGGTGCGCCACCCCGGGGCGCACCCGTGTCCCGCGCTGCCCGGCCCAGGGTGAACAATGGGGGCGTGACCCGAGCCTCCCTGGACAAGCAGCCCCACGAAGTCGCCGCCATGTTCGACGACGTCGCGGCCAAGTACGACCGCACCAACGACGTGCTCTCCCTCGGTCAGGCCCGCGCCTGGCGGCGGGCGGTCGCCGACGCGGTCGCGGCCGAGCCCGGCCAGCTGGTCCTCGACCTGGGGGCCGGCACCGGCACCTCCTCGCTGCCGTTCGCCGAGGCCGGCGCCAAGGTGGTGCCCTGCGACTTCTCCACCGGCATGCTCGCCGAGGGCAAGCAGCGCCACCCGGAGCTGGCGATGACCGCGGGCGACGCCACGAAGCTGCCCTTCGCCGACGCCACCTTCGACGCCGTCACCATCTCCTTCGCGCTGCGCAACGTGCAGGACACCGACGCCGCGCTGCGCGAGATGCACCGGGTCACCAAGCCCGGCGGAAAGGTCGTCATCTGCGAGTTCTCCACGCCGACCTGGACGCCCTTCCGCACCGTCTACACCGAGTACCTGATGCGCGCCCTGCCGCCGGTCGCCTCCGCGGTCAGCAGCAACCCGGACGCCTACGTGTACCTCGCCGAGTCCATCCGCTCCTGGCCCGACCAGCCCGAGCTCGCCGCCAAGCTGCAGCAGGCCGGCTGGACGAAGGTCGCCTGGCGCAACCTCACCGGCGGCATCGTGGCCCTGCACCGGGGGTTCCGCGCATAAGCGCTGGCTAGACTCATCGCAGTCAGCCGTCCGCCGTTCCAGCGCAGGAGTGTGCCCCGTGTCCGACACCGCCATCGACCTGAGCGGTACCGTCGAGAGCACCGCCGACGTCATCGTGGTCGGCGCGGGCCCGGCCGGCGCCACCACGGCGTACTACCTGGCCCAGGCCGGGCTGGACGTCCTGCTGCTGGAGAAGACCGAGTTCCCGCGGGAGAAGGTCTGCGGCGACGGCCTGACCCCGCGCGCCACCAAGCAGCTCGTCGACATGGGCATCGACGTCTCCACCGAGAACGGCTGGCTGCACAACAAGGGCCTGCGGATCATCGGCGGCGGCGTCCGCCTGGAGCTCGACTGGCCGGAGCTGTCCGCCTTCCCGGACTACGGGCTCGTCCGCAAGCGCGCCGACTTCGACGAGCTGCTGGCCCGTCAGGCCTCCAAGGCCGGCGCCCGGCTGTACGAGAACTGCAACGTCACCGGCCCGGTGCTGGACGAGCGCACCGGCCGGATCACCGGCGTCACCGCCAAGCTCGGTGACGAGAAGCGCCCGGTCGTCTTCAGCGCCCCGCTGGTCGTCGCCGCGGACGGCAACTCCACCCGGCTGTCGGTCGCCATGGGCCTGCACCGGCGCGAGGACCGCCCGATGGGCGTCGCCTACCGGACGTACTTCACCTCGCCCCGGCACGACGACGACTACCTGGAGTCCTGGCTGGAGCTCTGGGACACCCGGCACGGCCAGCGCAAGCTGCTGCCCGGCTACGGCTGGATCTTCGGCATGGGCGACGGCACCTCCAACGTCGGCCTCGGCATCCTCGACTCCTCGCCCTCCTTCGGCGACCTCAACTGGCGCGAGGTGCTGAAGAGCTGGTGCGCGAGCATGCCCGAGGAGTGGGGCTACACCCCGGAGAACATGACCGACCCGATCCGCGGTGCCGCCCTGCCGATGGCCTTCAACCGGCAGCCGCACTACACCCGCGGCCTGCTGCTGGTCGGCGACGCCGCCGGCATGGTCAACCCGTTCAACGGCGAGGGCATCGCCTACGCCATGGAGTCCGGCCAGATCGCCGCGGGCGTCATCGTCCAGGCGCTGGCCCGGGTCACCGACGCCGGTCGCGAGCGCGCCCTGCAGCGCTACCCGCAGATCCTCAAGGACGTCTACGGCGGCTACTACTCGATGGGCCGGGTCTTCGTGAAGCTGCTCGGCAACCCGAAGATCATGCAGGCCGCGGCCGAACGCGGCCTCACCCACCCGATCCTGATGAAGTTCCTGCTGAAGCTGCTCGCCAACCTGACCGACCCGCAGGGCGGCGACGCGATGGACCGCATCATCAACGGCCTCACCAAGGTGGCCCCGCGGGCCTGACGGGCCGTCCGCGCACCGCCGCTGGACAGGGAAGTTGGGCTGGCCGGACAATTCCTCCATGGCGTCAGCAGAGTTCGGGGCAGAGGTGGCCCGGCCGTCCGAGGCCGACCGCGAGCGGGCGCTCGGAGCGCTGCGCGACGGAGTCGGCAACGGGCGGCTGTCCCACGACACCTTCATGCGGCGGATGGAGCTCGTCCTCGTCGCCCGCACCCGCGCGGAGATCGACGAGGCGCTCTCCGGGCTGCCCAACGGCGGCCCGGTCGGCCGCCTCGTGCTGCGCGCCGTCGGCGGCGTCTCCGCCTTCCACGTGCGGCTGCGCCGCACCTGGCACAACCAGCAGCTGCCCGAGCTCGGTCTGCCGCAGCCCGGCCCGGCGCCGCTGCGGATCGGCCGCAACCACGGCAGCGGGCTGCGGCTGTCCGACTCGACCGTCTCCCGCACCCATGCCGAACTGCGCTACCAGGACGGCGGCTGGGTGCTGCACGACCTCGGCTCGGCCAACGGCACCTTCGTCAACGGCCGCCGGGTGACCGGCCCCGTCCGGGTCGGCCCGGGCGACCAGGTGGGCTTCGGCCGGGCCTCGTTCCGGCTCACCGGGAACCGGTGACCCAAGGCCCCGCGCCCCTCACGGGTTGCCCTGGTTCTCCCGGCGGGCGGCCAGTGAGCGGGCCTCGATCCGGGCCAGCCGCTGCTCGAACACCGCCCGGGCGTCGGGGGTGAGCGTGCGCAGGGCGACCAGGGCGCTCACCACGACGTCGCACAGCTCCTCCTGGACGTCCTGCCAGCTGTGTGTGACGCCCTTGCGCGGGTTCTGCCCGGTGGCGCCGATCACGGCCTGTCCGACCTCGCCGACCTCCTCGGAGAGCTTGAGCAGCCGCAGCAGCCGTTCCTCGCCGACGGGCAGCACGCTCGCGCCGTCCAGCCAGCCCACCAGGCGGTCGATGCTCTCCCAGTTGCTGGTCTCCATGCGGGCGGCTCCTCGGCGACGGAGGACGGGGCGGTCCTCCACCGTACGGCAGCCCGGCCGCCGCGCGTCAGGGCGTCAGCGGGGGTGGCCGGCGTCGTCCGTGGTGAGGACCTGGGTGTCGAACTTGATCTGCCAGACCGCCACCGACCCGGTGGCGTGCTCGCAGACCACCGCGCCGTCCTGCCAGGGCCCGTTGTCGTCCCACCACGGGCTGCCGTACGGGTCGCCCTGGTTGAGGTGGACGTCGTGCACGCCGAGCCCGGTGTCGAAGCGCTGGCCGAAGACGTAGATCCGGCTCGCGGCATGCAGGTACGGCTGCAGCACGTCGAGCGCGTTGTCGCCGTCGCTGGGCACCCACGGGTAGGCCCGGACGGGCAGCAGCCCGGCCAGCCGGTCGGCGAGGTCGGGGCCGAAGGCGGCCGCGCCGACGGCCGGGCGGGCCAGCAGCAGCCGCAGCCGGCGGATCAGCGCGGCGACCGCGGCGACCCAGGTGACGTCCTGCAGCATCGGGCTGCGCACGTAGTCGAGCGCGCCGGAGGAGGGGGTGGAGGCCAGCGGGTGGAAGCCGTCCGGCAGGGCGCGGACGGCGGCGATGTCGGCGGTGGTGAGGCCGTCCACCACCCGGTAGGCGACCCCGTTGTCGCTCGGCGAGTCCACGTCCAGCGCCGCGTGGTGCGGGCCTTCGGGCGTCGCGAGGGTGAGGTGGCCGTGGTACCAGTGGCCGAAGTCGTGCGAGGGGTCGCGGGTGAAGTCGAGGAAGGTGCCGGCGGCCACGCCGTAGCGGGGGAGAGGCATGGATCAAGGTTCGCGGGCCGGGGGCCGCGCGGCCAGCCGCTGAACGGGTACCGCGCCGTGGCGGCGGGGTGCCGTTCGTGAGCTTGTGAAAGAAAGGTCAATCGATCGCACCGGTGCCGCACTCGGGTGGGTGAGGTGCCTATATCACGTCTGACAGAGTGCTCAGAAATTTGCTCCGGCCGCCGCATGATTGATATAGGCGCAAGCCTCTGACCAGTCGCTTCAGAAGTGAATGCGACTGTTTGTGACCATTTGCCTTCAATGGGTGGTTGAGCCGTGGCTTGATCCCCTTGGGGGTCGTTTGTCAGGTGGCGTAGATCACAAAGATCGTTCCGAACCGCGTGTCGCAGATCACAAGCCGACGGGCATAAGATGCGCTCGATCCAGGCTTTGTGAACTGCCTCACATGGGGTTGATCTCACGGTCCGGATCACCGGATCACCCCGGCGTGACCCGGCAGTTCCTATCTGCAGTCAAGGACGACTGGACGGAGGGAGCGGGGGCTATGAATGCCTACGCGCCGATCCTCGTACTCGGTGCCATCGCGGCGGCGTTCGCGGTCGGCTCCGTCGTGATGGCCTCGCTCACCGGCCCGAAGCGCTACAACCGGGCCAAGTTGGAGGCGTACGAGTGCGGCATCGAGCCGACCCCGCAGCCGCTGGGCGGCGGGCGGTTCCCGATCAAGTACTACCTGACGGCGATGCTCTTCATCGTCTTCGACATCGAGATCGTCTTCCTCTACCCCTGGGCGGTCAGCTTCGACGCCCTCGGGATCTTCGGGCTGGTCGAGATGCTCCTGTTCATCGCCACCGTCTTCGTTGCGTACGCCTATGTCTGGCGCCGCGGCGGTCTGGAGTGGGACTGACCGCTGACTTTGTGAACGGGCGGACAAGCCACCGGACTTGAGGGCATTGAGAGGGATCTGATGGGTATCGAGGAGAAGCTGCCGAGCGGCTTTCTGCTCACCAGCGTGGAGGCCGCCGCTGGGTGGGTGCGGAAGGCGTCGCTCTTCCCCGCCACCTTCGGCCTGGCCTGCTGCGCGATCGAGATGATGACGACCGGCGCCGGCCGCTACGACCTGGCCCGGTTCGGCATGGAGGTGTTCCGCGGCTCCCCGCGGCAGGCCGACCTGATGATCGTGGCCGGCCGGGTGAGCCAGAAGATGGCACCGGTGCTGCGGCAGGTCTACGACCAGATGCCGAACCCGAAGTGGGTCATCTCGATGGGCGTCTGCGCCTCCTCCGGGGGCATGTTCAACAACTACGCGATCGTCCAGGGCGTGGACCACATCGTCCCCGTCGACATCTACCTGCCGGGCTGTCCGCCCCGCCCGGAGATGCTGTTGGACGCGATCCTCAAGCTGCACGACAAGATCCAGCACGAGAAGCTCGGCGTGAACCGCCGCCGCGCCGAGGAGCAGGCCGAGCAGATCGCCCTGCAGGCCACGCCGGTCAGCGAGATGCGGGGGCTGCTGCGATGACCGAGCAGAACGGCGTACCCGCCACCCGCAAGGAGATCCCGGTCGAGGTGATCGGCAGCCGCCAGGGCATGTTCGGCGCCCAGGGCACCGGCGACACCTCCGGATTCGGCGGCCTCAACAGCCCGGTCGCCCTCCCGCCCGCGAGCACCCGCCCCTACGGCGGCTGGTTCGACGAGGTCGCCGACGAGTTCGAGGGCGCCCTGGAGGAGCAGGGCCTCGACGTCGCCGCGGTGATCGAGAAGACCGTCGTCGACCGCGACGAACTCACCTTCCACGTCGCCCGCGAGCACCTGCTGAAGGCCGTCCGCACGCTGCGCGACGACCCGGCGCTCCGCTTCGAGCTCTGCCTCGGTGTGAGCGGCGTCCACTACCCGGCCGACAAGGGCCGTGAGCTGCACGCCGTCTACCACCTGCGGTCGATCACCCACACCCGGCTGATCCGGCTGGAGGTCACCGCGCCGGACACCGACCCGCACGTCCCCTCCGTCGTCAGCGTCTACCCGACCAACGACTGGCACGAGCGCGAGACCTACGACTTCTTCGGCCTGGTCTTCGACGGCCACCCCGCCCTCACCCGGATCATGATGCCGGACGACTGGCTGGGCCACCCGCAGCGCAAGGACTACCCGCTCGGCGGCATCCCCGTCGAGTACAAGGGTGCCCAGATCCCGGCGCCCGACCAGCGGAGGTCGTACAGCTGATGACCACTCACCACTACGAAGAGGCCGGTGCCCGCGAGACCACCGAGGGGCGCGTCTTCACCGTCACCGGCGGCGACTGGGGCGAGGTCGTCGACGCCGTCGCCCGTGCCGACGACGAGCGGATCATCGTCAACATGGGCCCGCAGCACCCGTCCACCCACGGCGTGCTCCGGCTCATCCTGGAGATCGACGGCGAGACGGTGAAGGAGGCCCGCTGCGGCATCGGCTACCTCCACACCGGCATCGAGAAGAACATGGAGTTCCGGAACTGGGTCCAGGGCACCACCTTCGTGACCCGCATGGACTACCTGACGCCGCTGTTCAACGAGACCGCCTACTGCCTCGCCGTCGAGAAGCTGCTCGGCATCACCGCCGACGTCCCCGAGCGCGCCACCGTGGTCCGCGTTCTCATGATGGAGCTCAACCGCATCTCCTCGCACCTCGTGGCACTCGCCACCGGCGGCATGGAGATCGGCTCCACCACTCTGATGATCTACGGCTTCCGCGACCGCGAACTCATCCTGGACGTCTTCGAGCTGGTCACCGGCCTGCGGATGAACCACGCCTACGTCCGCCCCGGCGGCCTCGCCCAGGACCTCCCGCCCGGCGCCGTCGACAAGATCCGCGAAGCCGTCCAGCTGTTCCGCTCCCGGATGCACGAGTACGACAAACTCGCCACCACCAACCCGGTCTTCAAGGCCCGCCTGGTCGACGTCGGCCACCTCGACCTGGCCGGCTGTCTCGCCCTCGGCGCCACCGGCCCGATCCTGCGCGCCACCGGCCTGCCGCACGACCTGCGCAAGACCGACCCCTACTGCGGCTACGAGGACTACGACTTCGAGGTCGCCACCGCCGACACCGCCGACTCCTACGGCCGCTTCCTGATCCGGCTGGAGGAGATGAAGCAGTCCCTGCGGATCGTCGAGCAGTGCCTCGACCGGCTGAAGCCCGGCCCGGTCATGGTCGGCGACAAGAAGATCGCCTGGCCCGCCCAACTCGCCGTCGGCCCCGACGGCATGGGCAACTCCCTCGACCACATCCGGAAGATCATGGGCACCTCCATGGAGGCCCTGATCCACCACTTCAAGCTGGTCACCGAGGGCTTCCGGGTGCCCGTCGGCCAGGCCTACACGGCCGTCGAGTCGGCCAAGGGCGAACTCGGGGTGCACGTGGTCAGCGACGGAGGCACCCGGCCCTACCGGGTCCACTTCCGCGACCCCTCGTTCACCAACCTGCAGACGATGGCGGCGATGTGCGAGGGCGGCCAGGTCGCCGACGTCATCGTCGCGGTGGCCGGGATCGACCCGGTGATGGGAGGCGTGGACCGGTGACCAACGTCGAACTCGGGCTGCCGGCACTGCCGGCCAAGCCGTACCCGCAGGACGTCCACGAGCGGCTCGCCGCCGACGCCCGCGAACTGATCGGCCGCTACCCGGTCGCCCGCTCCGCCCTGCTCCCGCTGCTCCACCTGGTGCAGGCCGAGGACGGCTGCGTCACCCCGACCGGCATCCGCTTCTGCGCCGAACAACTCGACCTCACCACCGCAGAGGTCACCGCGGTCGCGACCTTCTACACCATGTACCGCCGCCGGCCCGCCGGCGACTACCACGTCGGCGTCTGCACCAACACCCTGTGCGCCGTCCTCGGCGGCGACCAGATCTTCGACGAGCTCAAGCAGCACCTCGGCATCGAGAACAACCGGACCACCGACGACGGCGCGATCTCCATCGAGCACATCGAGTGCAACGCCGCCTGCGACTACGCCCCCGTGGTGATGGTCAACTGGGAGTTCTTCGACAACCAGACCCCCGAGAGCGCCAAGCAGCTCGTCGACGACCTGCGCGCCGGCCGGGAGGTCCGCCCCACCCGCGGCGCCAAGCTCTGCTCCTTCAAGGAGACCGCGCGCATCCTCGCCGGCTTCCCCGACGAGCGCCCCGGCGCCGTCGACGAGTCCGGCGCCGGCGGCACCCCCTCCCTCGCGGGCCTCAAGCTCGCCAAGGGCGAGGCGCTCCCCGGCACCGCGGGCACCAAGGTGGTCGCCCCCCGGCACGAAGGGACCGAAGCGTGATGACCTCCGCCGAACCGGCCGAGAAGCTCCTGACGCCGGTCCTCTCCGCCAGCTGGGACGACGACCGTCCCTGGACGCTGGAGACCTACCTCCGTCACGACGGCTACGCAGGCCTGCGCAGCGCCCTCGCCATGCCGCCCGACGAGGTCATCGCCCTCGTCAAGGACTCCGGCCTGCGCGGCCGCGGCGGCGCCGGCTTCCCCACCGGCATGAAGTGGCAGTTCATCCCGCAGAACGACGGCAAGCCGCACTACCTCGTCGTCAACGCGGACGAGTCCGAGCCGGGCACCTGCAAGGACATCCCGCTGCTCTTCGCCAACCCGCACTCCCTCATCGAGGGCATGGTGATCGCCTCCTACGCGATCCGCTGCAACCACGCCTTCATCTACCTGCGCGGCGAGGTCGTCCCGGTGCTCCGCCGGCTGCAGGCCGCCGTCGCCGAGGCCTACGAGGCCGGCTACCTCGGCAAGGACATCCTCGGCTCCGGCATCGACCTCGACATCACCGTGCACGCCGGAGCCGGCGCCTACATCTGCGGCGAGGAGACCGCCCTCCTCGACTCCCTGGAGGGCCGCCGCGGCCAGCCCCGGCTCCGCCCGCCGTTCCCCGCGATCGCCGGCCTCTACGCCTGCCCGACCGTGGTGAACAACGTCGAGTCGATCGCCTCCGTGCCGCCGATCCTCAGCCGCGGCAAGGAGTGGTTCAAGGGACTCGGCACCGAGAAGTCCCCCGGCTTCACCCTCTACTCGCTGTCCGGGCACGTCACCAACCCCGGCCAGTACGAGGCCCCGCTCGGCATCACCCTGCGCCAGCTGCTGGAGATCAGCGGCGGCATCCGGGCCGGCCACCGCCTCAAGTTCTGGACCCCGGGCGGCTCCTCCACACCGATGTTCACCGACCAGCACCTCGACGTCCCGCTCGACTACGAGGGCGTCGGCGCCGCCGGCTCCATGCTCGGCACCAAGGCCCTCCAGGTCTTCGACGAGACCACCTGCGTGGTCCGCGCCGTCACCCGCTGGACGGAGTTCTACGCCCACGAGTCCTGCGGCAAGTGCACCCCCTGCCGCGAGGGCACCTACTGGCTCGTCCAGCTGCTCAAGCGGATCGAGGCGGGCCAGGGCGAGAGCGGCGACCTGGAGAAGCTCCTCGACATCGCCGACAACATCAACGGCAAGTCGTTCTGCGCCCTCGGCGACGGCGCCGCCAGCCCGATCGTCTCCTCGCTGCAGTACTTCCGCGAGGAGTACGAGCAGCACCTCACCGAGCGGCGCTGCCCGCTCGACCCCGCCGCCTCCACCGTCTGGGCAGGCCGGCCCCACGCCCACGAGTCCGCCACGGAGAGGGAGGTGCACGCGTGACCGTCACAGACACCACGGCCACCGACCTCGTCACGCTCACCATCGACGGCGTCGAGGTCCAGGTGCCCAAGGGCACCCTGGTCATCCGCGCCGCCGAGCAGATCGGCACCCAGATCCCGCGCTTCTGCGACCACCCGCTGCTGGACCCGGCGGGCGCCTGTCGCCAGTGCATCGTCGAGATCGAGGGCCAGCGCAAGCCCGTCGCCTCCTGCACCATCCCGGTCGCCGAAGGCATGGTCGTGCGCACGCAGCTCAGCTCCCCGGTCGCCGAGAAGGCCCAGCGCGGCGTCATGGAGCTGCTGCTCATCAACCACCCGCTGGACTGCCCGGTCTGCGACAAGGGCGGCGAGTGCCCGCTGCAGAACCAGGCGATGTCCACCGGCGACGCCGACACCCGCTTCGACGGCGTCAAGCGCACCTACCCCAAGCCCGTTCCGATCTCCACCCAGGTCCTGCTCGACCGGGAGCGCTGCGTGCTCTGCGCCCGCTGCACCCGGTTCTCCCAGCAGATCGCCGGAGACCCCTTCATCGACCTCGTCGAACGCGGCGCCCTCCAGCAGGTCGGCACCGGCGAGGGCGACGACTTCCACTCCTACTTCTCCGGCAACACCATCCAGATCTGCCCGGTCGGCGCGCTCACCTCCACCGCCTACCGCTTCCGCTCCCGCCCCTTCGACCTGGTCTCCTCGCCCAGCGTCTGCGAGCACTGCTCCGCCGGCTGCTCGATGCGCACCGACCACCGCCGCGGCAAGGTGCTGCGCCGCCTCGCCGGCGAGGACCCCGAGGTCAACGAGGAGTGGAGCTGCGACAAGGGCCGCTTCGCCTTCCGCTACGCCCAGCAGCGCGACCGCATCGCCACCCCGCTGGTCCGCGGCGCGGACGGCGAACTCGCCCCCTCCTCCTGGCCCGAGGCGCTCGCCCGGGCCGCCGAGGGGCTGCGCGGCGCCCGCACCGGCGTACTCGCCGGCGGCCGGGTCACCGTCGAGGACGCCTACGGCTACGCCAAGTTCGCCCGCCTGGTGCTCGGCACCAACGACGTCGACTTCCGGGCCCGCCCGCACAGCGGCGAGGAGGCGGACTTCCTGGCCGCCGCCGTCGCCGGCCGCGGCACCGACCTGGACGGCGCCGGCGTCACCTACCGGCAGCTGGAGGACGCCCCGGCCGTGCTGCTCGCCGGCCTGGAGGCCGAGGAGGAGTCGCCGATCGTCTTCCTGCGGCTGCGCAAGGCCGTCCGCGACAAGGGCCAGCGGGTCTACGCGATCGCCTCGCACGCCACCCGCGGCCTCACCAAGCTCCGCGGCTCGCTGCTGCCCGCCGCCCCCGGCACCGAGGCCGAGTGGCTGGCCGCCCTGGCCGGCGACGAGGTGCTCGCCGACGACGCCGGCCGGGCCTCCGACGCGCTGCGCTCGCCCGGCGCGGTGATCCTGGTCGGCGAGCGACTGGCCGCCGTCGCCGGCGGCCTCACCGCCGCCCTGCGGCTCGCCCACGCCACCGGCGCCACCCTCGCCTGGATCCCGCGCAGGGCCGGCGAGCGCGGCGCCGTCGAGGCCGGCGCACTGCCCGGCCTGCTGCCCGGCGGCCGCCCGGTCACCGTGCTCGCCGCCCGCGCCGAGGCCGCCGCCGCCTGGGGCGTGCCCGACCTGCCGTCCCGGCTCGGCCGCGACACCGACCAGATCCTCGCCGCCACCGCGGCCGGCGACCTGGACGCGCTCGTGGTCGGCGGCGTCGGCGTCGAGGACCTCGCCGACCCGGCGCTCGCCGAGGAGGCGCTCGCCCGGGCCGCCTTCGTGGTCTCGCTGGAGCTGCGGCCCTCCGCCGTCACCGCGCACGCCGACGTGGTGCTGCCGGTCGCCGCGGTCGCCGAGAAGGCCGGCACCTTCCTCGACTGGGAGGGCAGGGTCCGGCTGTTCGAGCCCGCGCTCAAGGCCGACCAGCTGATGCGGCGCCATCTGCACTCGGACGTGCGGGTGCTGCACATGCTGGCCGACGCCCTCGGCCGGCCGCTCGGCCTGCCGGACGTCACCGCCGCCCGCCGCGAGCTCGACCGCTTCACCCCGTGGCCGGGCGACCGGCCGGCCGCCCCCACCGCGCACCCCGCGCCGCTGCCCCGGCCGGCCACCGGCCAGGCGGTCCTCGCCGGCCACCGGATGCTGCTCGACAACGGCAGCCTCCAGGACGGCGACGAGCACCTCGCCGGCACCCGGCACCCGGTGGTCGCCCGGCTCTCCGCGGGCACCGCCGCCGAGATCGGCGCCGCGGCGGCACTGCGGGTCACCGGCCCGGCCGGCTCGGTCGTCCTGCCGCTGGAGATCACCGAGGGCATGCCGGACCGCACGGTCTGGCTGCCCCTCAACTCCACGCCGGGCGGCGCGCACCGCACGCTCGGCACCACCGTCGGCCACCTGGTCACCATCGCACCGGCACAGGAGGCGTGATGCGAACCCTCGCTGCCCCCCAGATGCTCGCCGCCTACGACACGCTCGGCTTCTTCGGCCGCGACCCCTGGTGGCTGGTGCTGCTCAAGGCGGTCTTCGTCTTCGCCTTCCTCGTCCTCACGGTGCTCATCGCCATCGTGTGGGAGCGCAAGGTCGTCGCCTGGATGCAGCTGCGGATCGGCCCCAACCGGCACGGCCCCTGGGGCATGCTGCAGTCGCTCGCCGACGGCGTGAAGCTGGCCCTCAAGGAGGACCTGGTCGTCACCGGGGCGGACAAGGTGGTCTACATCCTCGCCCCGATCGTCAGCGCGATCCCGGCGTTCATGGCCTTCGCGGTGATCCCCTTCGGCCCGGCCGACGACCAGGTGTCGATCTTCGGCACCCGCACCCCGCTGCAGCTCACCGACCTGCCGATCGCCCTGCTCTACATCCTGGCGACCGCTTCCGTCGGCATCTACGGCATCGTGCTGGCCGGCTGGTCCTCCGGCTCGACCTACCCGCTGCTCGGCGGCATCCGCTCCTCCGCCCAGATGATCAGCTACGAGATCGCGATGGGCCTGTCCTTCGCGGCGGTCTTCATCTACTCGGGCTCGATGTCCACCTCGGAGATCGTCGCCTCCCAGCAGCCGACCTGGTTCGCGGTGCTGCTACCGGTCTCGTTCATCGTCTACATCATCGCGATGGTCGGCGAGACCAACCGGGCGCCGTTCGACCTCCCGGAGGCCGAGGGCGAGCTGGTCGGCGGCTTCAACACCGAGTACTCCTCGCTGAAGTTCGCGATGTTCATGCTCGCCGAGTACGTCAACATGGTGACCGTCTCGGCCGTCGCCTCCACCCTCTTCCTGGGCGGCTGGCGGGCCCCCTGGCCGATCTCGGCCTTCTGGGAGGGCGCCAACCACGGCTGGTGGCCGATGCTCTGGATCATCGTCAAGATCCAGCTGCTGCTCTTCTTCTTCATCTGGCTCCGCGGCACGCTGCCCCGGCTGCGCTACGACCAGTTCATGAAGCTCGGCTGGAAGATCCTCATCCCGGTCTCGCTGGTCTGGCTGGTGATGGTGGCCAGCGTCCGCGCCCTGCGCAACGAGGGCTACGACTTCGCCGAGGTGGTGCTCTACGTCGGCGCGCCGATCGCCGCGGTGCTGCTGCTCGCACTGGTCTGGGACCTGCTGCGGAAGAAGCCCGGCGCGGCCGAGCCCGCCCCGCCCGCCGCCTTCGACCCGTTGGCCGGGGGTTACCCGGTGCCGCCGCTGCCCGGCCAGGAGCTGCCGCCGGTGCCCCGCCGGCGCAGCCGCGCCCCGCAACTCCAGGACGCCCTCAACGGGGCCGACCATTCCGAAGGGAGCTGAGCCGACATGTCATCGGACGACACCCCGGGACACGACACGACGGCCAAGCCGTCGATCCTCGGCCCGGCCGCCGGCTTCGGCGTGACCTTCAAGGCCATGTTCAAGAAGCGGCTCACCGAGCAGTACCCGGAGCAGAAGAAGCCCACCGCTCCGCGCTTCCACGGCCGCCACCAGCTGAACCGGCACCCGGACGGCCTGGAGAAGTGCATCGGCTGCGAGCTGTGCGCCTGGGCCTGCCCGGCCGACGCCATCTACGTCGAGGGCGCCGACAACCGGGACGAGGAGCGCTACTCGCCCGGCGAGCGCTACGGCGCGGTGTACCAGATCAACTACGCCCGCTGCATCCTGTGCGGGCTGTGCATCGAGGCCTGCCCGACCCGGGCGCTCACCATGACCAACGAGTACGAGCTCGCGGACTCCTCCCGGGCCGACCTGATCTTCACCAAGGAGCAGCTGCTGGTCGGCCTCTCCGAGGGGATGGTCGACAGCCCGCACGCCTACTACCCGGGGGCCGACGAACAGGCCTACTACCGGGGCGAGATCACCCAGGCCGCGCCCGGCACCGTGCAGCAGGAGCGGCACCAGCACGACAAGGAGGTGCAGCCATGACCTCCACCGGAGAGGCCGTCCAGTTCTGGGTTCTCGCGGTGATCGCGGTCGGCGGTGCGCTCGGCATGCTGCTGATGCGCAAGGCGGTGCACAGCGCGCTCTGCCTGGCGGCGACGATGCTGTCGCTGGCGGTCTGCTACATGGCCCAGGGGGCGGTGTTCCTGGGCGTGGTGCAGATCGTCGTCTACACCGGCGCGATCATGATGCTCTTCCTGTTCGTGGTGATGCTGGTCGGCGTCACCAGCGCGGACTCGCTGAAGGAGCAGCTGAAGGGCCAGCGGTTCGCCGCGGTGCTCTGCGGGCTCGGCTTCGGCGTGCTGCTGATCGCAGGCCTCGCCAACGCGAAGCTGCGCGACTTCACCGGCCTGTCCGAGGCCAACGCCGAGGGCAATGTGCAGGGCCTGGCCCGGCTGATCTTCACCAAGTACGTGTGGGCCTTCGAGGTGACCGGCGCGCTGCTGATCACCGCGGCGATCGGCGCCATGGTGCTGACCCACCGCGAGTACGTGCGGAAGCCGAGGACCCAGCGCGAGCTGGCCGCCCAGCGCGTCCAGGACAACCTGCAGGTGCCGCCGCTGCCCGCTCCCGGCGTGTACGCCCGGCACAACGCGGTCGACGTCCCGGGCCTGCTTCCGGACGGCACCGTCGCCGAGGACTCGGTGATGGGCACCCTGCGCGAGCGCGGCCAGGTCCGCGACGTCAGCCAGGAGATGCTGCAGCGGATGGCGGAGCTGGAGGAGTCCACCGCCGAGTGGCTGGGCCGCGAGTCCTCCGCCCGCCCGGTCGCCCCGGGCCGGCGTCCCGCGCTGGAGACGGTGCCGACGAAGGAGACGAAGAAGGAGGACGAGGCGTGAACCCCGTCAACTACCTCTATCTCTCCGCCCTGTTGTTCACCATCGGCGCGTCCGGTGTGTTGATCCGGCGGAACGCGATCGTGCTGTTCATGTGCGTCGAGCTGATGCTCAACGCCTCGAACCTGGCCCTGGTCACCTTCTCCCGGATGCACGGCAACCTGGACGGCCAGATCATCGCGTTCTTCACCATGGTGGTCGCGGCGGCCGAGGTCGTGGTCGGCCTCGCCATCATCGTGAGCATCTTCCGGACCAGGCACACCGCCTCGGTCGACGACAGCAACCTGATGAAGCTGTAAGGCGGAGGGCCCACGGTGAACTCACTCATTCCGCTGCTGGTCGGGGTACCGCTGGCCGGCGCCGCCCTGCTGCTGCTCGGCGGGCGCGCGCTCGACCGGTTCGGCCACTGGCTCGGCACCCTGGCCGCCGCCGCCTCCTTCGGCCTCGGCCTGGTCCTCTTCTCCCAGATGCTCGGCCGGCCCACGGAGGAACGGCCGGTCCGCGAATTCCTGTACAGCTGGATCCCGGTGAACGGCTTCCAGGCCGATGTCGCCTTCCAGCTGGACCAGTTGTCCATGACCTTCGTCCTGCTGATCACCGGTGTCGGCACACTGATCCACGTGTACTCGGTGGGCTACATGGCCCACGACGAGCGCCGCCGCCGCTTCTTCGGCTACCTCAACCTGTTCCTGGCGGCCATGCTGCTGCTGGTGCTGGCCGACAACTACCTGCTGCTGTACGTCGGCTGGGAGGGCGTGGGCCTCGCCTCGTACCTGCTGATCGGCTTCTGGCAGCACAAGCCGAGCGCCGCGACGGCCGCCAAGAAGGCGTTCATCGTCAACCGGGTCGGCGACCTGGGCCTGTCGATCGCGATCATGCTGATGTTCGTGGAGTTCGGCTCCTTCGCCTTCGGCCCGGTCTTCGGGGCGGCGGACGACGCGAGCGAGGGCAAGCTGACGGCGATCGCGCTGATGCTGCTGCTGGCCGCCTGCGGCAAGTCCGCCCAGGTGCCGCTGCAGTCCTGGCTCGGGGACGCGATGGAGGGCCCGACCCCGGTCTCCGCGCTCATCCACGCGGCGACCATGGTGACCGCCGGCGTCTACCTGATCACCCGCTCCTCGGCGATCTTCGACCTGGCGCCGGACGCACAGACCGCGGTGGTCGTGGTCGGTACCGTCACCCTGCTCTTCGGTGCGATCGTCGGTTGCGCCAAGGACGACATCAAGAAGGCGCTGGCCGGCTCGACCATGTCGCAGATCGGCTACATGGTGCTGGCGGCCGGCCTCGGCCCGATCGGCTACGTCTTCGCGATCATGCACCTGGTGACCCACGGCTTCTTCAAGGCCGGGCTCTTCCTCGGCGCCGGATCGGTCATGCACGGCATGAACGACGAGGTGAACATGCGGCACTACGGCGGCCTGCGCAAGTACATGCCGGTCACCTTCGCCACCTTCGGCCTCGGCTACCTGGCGATCATCGGCTTCCCCGGCCTGTCCGGCTTCTTCTCCAAGGACAAGATCATCGAGGCGGCGTTCTCCAAGGGCGGCGCCGAGGGCTGGATCCTCGGCCTGTGCGCCCTGATCGGCGCGGCCGTCACCGCGTTCTACATGACCCGCGTGATGATGCTGACCTTCTTCGGCGAGAAGCGCTGGCAGCCGGACCCGGAGACGGGCGAGGAGCCGCACCCGCACGAGTCCCCGAAGGTCATGACGCTGCCGATGGTGGTCCTCGCGGTCGGCTCGGTCTTCGCCGGCGCGCTGTTCACGTACGGCGACGCCTTCCTGAAGTGGCTGGAGCCGGTCACCGGCTTCGAGGAGGGCCACCCGCCGATCCCGGCGGCCGCGGTCACCGCGCTCACCACCGTCTGCATGCTGGCCGGTGTCGCCCTGGCCTACGCGATGTACGGCCGCACCCGCGTCCCGGTCACCCCGCCGGTGGGCTCCGCGCTCACCCGGGCCGCCCGCCGCGACCTGCTCCAGGACGACTTCAACCACGCCGTCCTGGTCCGCCCCGGCTCGGCGCTCGCCGCGACCCTGGTCTGGTTCGACAGCCGCGGCCTCGACGGCTTCGTCAACGGCCTCGCCGCCACCATCGGCGGCGTCTCCGGACGCATGCGCAGGATGCAGACGGGCTTCGTCCGCACGTACGCGCTCTCCATGTTCGGCGGCACGCTCGTGCTGGTCGCCACCACCCTGCTCATGAGGTCGGTCTGATGGAAGGTCACACCATGACAGCTGAGGCTCTGCGGGGAGGCCGGCCATGAGCTACCTGCTGACCGCGACCTGCGCCGTGCCCGCCGCCGGAGCGGTGGTCACCGCCGCACTGCCGGCGGGCAACAGCGAGGCCCGCCGGCGTACCACCAAGGCCGTGGCACTGGCCGTCTCCGCGGCCACCCTGGCGCTGACCGCCGTCGTCGCCACCCGGTTCGATCCGGGCGGCCCGCGCTACCAGCTGACCGAGTCCCACAGCTGGATCCGCTCCTTCGGCATCAGCTTCTCGCTCGGCGTGGACGGCATCGGCGCCGTGCTGGCGCTGCTCACCGCGGTGCTGGTGCCGCTGGTGCTGCTCGCCTCCTGGCACGACGCGGACCAGGCCCCCGCCCCCGAGGGCACCTTCGAGGCCAAGCGCCGCACCCAGGGCTTCTTCGCCCTGATCCTCGCGGTCGAGGCGATGGTGCTGGTGTCCTTCCTGGCCACCGACGTCTTCGTGTTCTACGTGTTCTTCGAAGCCATGCTGATCCCGATGTACTTCCTGATCGGCGGCTTCGGCGACCGGGCGGGCGGCCCGGACGCGGGCCGGCAGCGGTCCTACGCCGCGGTGAAGTTCCTGCTGTACAACCTGCTCGGCGGCCTGGTCATGCTGGCCGCGGTGATCGGGCTGTACGTCATCGCCGCCGACCAGGACCTCGCCACCTTCGACCTGCCGACGCTCACCTCCGCGATCGCCGACGGCAAGCTGGTGATCGACCCGGCTGCCGAGAAGGTGCTCTTCCTCGGCTTCTTCTTCGCCTTCGCAGTGAAGGCCCCGCTCTGGCCGCTGCACACCTGGCTGCCGAACGCGATGGGCGAGTCCACCGCCGGAACGGCCGTCCTCATCACCGCGGTCGTCGACAAGGTCGGCACCTTCGCGATGCTGCGGTACTGCCTCGGCCTCTTCCCGGACGCCTCCAAGACCTTCGCCCCGGCGATCCTGGTGCTCGCGCTGATCGGCATCGTCTACGGCGCCCTGGTGGCGATCGGCCAGAAGGACATCAAGCGGCTGGTCGCCTACGCCTCCATCTCGCACTTCGGCTTCATCATCATGGGCATCTTCGCGCTGACCAGCCAGGGCCAGAGCGGCGCCACCCTCTACATGGTCAACCACGGCATCTCCACCGCCGCGTGGATGCTCGTCGCGGGCTTCCTGATCTCCCGTCGCGGCTCCCGGCTGATCGCCGACTACGGCGGCGTGCAGAAGGTCGCCCCGGTGCTCGCCGGCACCTTCCTGATCGGCGGTCTGGCCACCCTGTCGCTGCCCGGCCTGGCGCCGTTCGTCAGCGAGTTCCTGGTGCTGGTCGGCACATTCAGCCGGTACCCGGCGATCGGCATCGCCGCCACCTTCGGCATCGTGCTGGCCGCGCTGTACGCCCTGCTGCTGTACCAGCGCACCATGACCGGCCCGGTGAAGCCGCGGATGGAGGGCATGGAGGACCTCAAGGTCCGCGAACTCGCCGTGGTGGCACCGCTGGTGGCGCTCACCCTGCTGCTCGGCGTGTACCCGAAGCCGCTCACCGACATGGTGAACCCGGCCGTCGACGCCACGCTCTCCCAGGTCCACTCGACCGACCCGGCACCGGCCCACCCGGTCGCCGCCACCAACGGAGGTGAGCACGAATGAGCCCCACCCAGTGGCTCGCCGCCGCGGGCGGCAACAGCGCGAGCATCCCCGCCCCGCACATCGAGTACGGCCAGCTCTCCCCGATGCTGATCGTCTTCGGTGCCGCGGTCGTGGGCATCCTCGCCGAGGCCTTCCTGCCGCGCCGGGCCCGCTACGGCGCCCAGATCGGGATCTCCCTGCTCGGTCTCGGCGGCGCCTTCACCGCGGTCGTCGTGCTCGCCGCGCAGGGCTACGCCACCACCGACGCCGGCCTGCTCGCCATGGGCTCGGTCGCCATCGACGGCCCGGCGCTCTTCCTGCAGGGCGTCATCCTGCTCACCGCGGTCCTCGCCGTCCTCACCTACGCGGAGCGCCGGCTGGAGCCGCGCCTGAACGGGCACGGCGTCGACTCCTTCACCGCCCAGGGCGCGTCCGTCCCCGGCGGCGACCAGGAGCGCGAGGCCACCCGGGCCGGCTTCACCACCACCGAGGTCTTCCCGCTCACCCTGTTCGCCGTCGGCGGCATGCTGCTCTTCCCCGCCGCCAACGACCTGCTGACCATGTTCGTGGCGCTGGAGGTGCTCTCCCTCCCGCTCTACCTGCTGTGCGGGCTCGCCCGGCGGCGCCGGCTGCTCTCCCAGGAGGCGGCGCTCAAGTACTTCCTGCTCGGCGCCTTCGCCTCGGCGTTCTTCCTGTTCGGCACCGCGCTGCTGTACGGCTACGCGGGCAGCGTCCAGCTCGGCGACATCGCCGACGTGGTCTCCGGGGTCGCCCCGGTCACCCCGGCGCTCGCCGTCACCACCCAGAACGACGCGCTGCTGCTGATCGGCCTGGCCATGCTCGCCGTCGGCCTGCTCTTCAAGGTCGGCGCCGTGCCGTTCCACGCCTGGACCCCGGACGTCTACCAGGGCGCGCCGACCCCGGTCACCGGCTTCATGGCCGCGGCGACCAAGACCGCCGCGTTCGGCGCCTTCCTCCGCCTCTTCTACGTGGCCTTCCCCGGCCTGAAGTGGGACTGGCGGCCCGTCATGTGGGGTGTGGCGATCCTCACCATGGTGGTCGGCGCGATCCTCGCCGTCACCCAGCAGGACGTGAAACGACTGCTCGCCTACTCCTCGATCGCCCACGCCGGCTTCATCCTCACCGGCGTGATCGCCACCAACCGGCAGGGCCTGAGCGCCGTCCTCTTCTACCTGCTCGCCTACTCCTTCGTGACCCTCGGCGCGTTCGCCGTGGTCACCCTGGTGCGCGACTCCAAGGGCGAGGCCACCCACCTCTCCAACTGGGCCGGCCTCGGCCGGCGCTCGCCCCTGCTGGCGGCGGTCTTCGCGCTGTTCCTGCTGGCCTTCGCCGGCATCCCGCTGACCAGCGGCTTCACCGGGAAGTTCGCGGTCTTCCAGGCCGCGGCGGCCGGCGGCGCGACCCCGCTGGTGATCGTCGGTGTGCTCAGCTCGGCCGTCGCGGCGTTCTTCTACATCCGCGTCATCGTGCTGATGTTCTTCTCCGACCCGCAGCCGCATGGCCCCTCGGTGGCCGTGCCCAGCCCGCTCACCGCCACCGCCATCGGCGTCGGCGTGCTGGTCACGCTGGGCCTCGGCCTGCTGCCGCAGTACTTCCTCGACCTGGCGTCGAAGGCCTCGCTCTTCGTCCGCTAGGCCGCACGGGCCCGCTGCCCGGCCCCCGCCGACCGGTGGGGGCCGGGTGCTTTCCGGCCCCCGGGCGGGTGCCGCACCGCGCCGACGCGCTGGTTGGGGACATGCCCGTGCAGTGATCCACTCGTGACCGGATACGCTGCCTAGTGCGTGCAGCAGTACGCATCGAGGCGGCGACCGGGGGGACCAGGCCGCTGGGAACGACCAGGGACAGGAGTGGTCTTCGTGACCGTCGTGGGGCCCTTCGGGCTGAGCGTGCAGGACCGCGATCTGACCCGTGACGTCCAGACGGGGATGGACGCGGTCGAAACCGCGCTCGTCGAGGCGGTGAAGAGCGAGGTTCCGTTCATCACCGTCACCGCCAGCCACCTCATCGAGGCCGGCGGCAAGCGGTTCCGCCCGCTGCTGGTCATGCTCGCCGCCCAGTTCGGCGACCCGTACGCGCCCGGCGTGGTGCCGGCCGCCGTCGTCGTCGAGCTCACCCACCTCGCCACGCTGTACCACGACGACGTCATGGACGAGGCCCCGGTGCGGCGCGGCGCCCAGAGCGCGAACTCCCGCTGGGACAACTCGGTCGCCATCCTCACCGGCGACTTCCTCTTCTCCCGCGCCTCGCAGGTCCTCGCCGACCTCGGCCCGGAGGCCGTCCGGATCCAGGCCGACGCCTTCGAGCGCCTGGTCACCGGCCAGATCCTGGAGACCGCAGGGCCCCGTCCGGCCGACGACCCGCTCCAGCACTACCTGGACGTCATCTCCGGCAAGACCGGCTCGCTGGTCGCCGTCTCCTGCCGCTTCGGCGCCCTGATGGCCGGCGCCGAGCCGTGGGTGGTCGACATCCTCACCCAGTACGGCGAGCGCATGGGCACCGCCTTCCAGCTCGCCGACGACGTCCTCGACGTCGCCAGCGACGGCCACGAGTCCGGCAAGACCCCCGGCACCGACCTGCGCGAGGGCGTCCCCACCCTGCCCGTGCTGCTGCTCCGGCAGACCCCGGTGGACCAGGACGACCCCGCCGACCTGCGGCTGCGCGAGCTGCTGGAGGGCGACCTCGCCGAGGACGACGAGCTGCACGCCGAGGCGCTGCGCCTGCTGCGCCGCCACCCGGCGCTGGAGCGGGCCCGCCGGGAGACCCTGCGGTACGCCGAGGAGGCCCGCGCCCTGCTCGCCCCGCTGCCGGAGTGCCCGGCCAAGGCGGCCCTGCAGGGCCTCTGCGACGCGGTCGCGATCCGTACCATGTGACTTTGGGGTGAGACCGGGCCTGTCACGGGGGCGGCCCGCCGTCGAAGGGGGCTCGTCAATGCTGCGCGTCGTGATCGCCGAGGACTCCGTCCTCCTGCGGGAGGGCCTCACCAGGCTGCTGATCGATCGGGGCCTGGAGGTGGTTGCCGGGGTCGGCGACGGCGAGGCGCTGCTGAAGACCGTCCACGAGCTGGCCGAGGCCGGCGAGCTGCCGGACGTGGTGGTCGCCGACGTCCGGATGCCGCCCAGCCACACCGACGAGGGCGTGCGCGCCTGCGTCGCCCTGCGCGGCCGGTACCCGGGGCTCGGCGTGCTGGTGTTCTCGCAGTTCGTGGAGGAGCGGTACGCCGGCGAGCTGCTGGCCGGCTCCACCCGGGGCGTGGGCTACCTGCTGAAGGACCGGGTCGCCGACGTCCGCGAGTTCGTGGACGCGGTCGTCCGGGTGGCCGGCGGGGGCACCGCGCTCGATCCGGAGGTGGTCCAGCAGCTGCTCAGCCGCAGCCGCCGCGGAGACGTCCTGGCGGGTCTCACACCGCGCGAGCGCGAGGTGCTCGGGCTGATGGCCGAGGGCCGCACCAACGCGGCGATCGCCCGGCAGCTGGTGGTCTCGGACGGCGCGGTGGAGAAGCACGTCAGCAACATCTTCCTCAAGCTCGGCCTCGGCCAGAGCCCCGAGGACCACCGCCGGGTGCTGGCGGTGCTCACCTACCTGAACTCCTGACCGTATCGGCCCACCCTGCGGTCGCCGTCCGATCGGAGTTGGCGCATCGAGCGACTCCACGTGCCCGAGTTCCGGTCGAGTGATCCCCGTCCGCCTTAGGATGCGAGTGGTGCACCAGGCGGACGGGGCACACGGCTCACGCCCGCGGCTGGCGCCCACGAGGAGGTCCGCGGCAGTGACCAGTCAGGTCGATCAGTCAGAGGCAGTGGACGGCTCGGACGGGAGCGAGGGCCGGGCCGGCTCGGCGCCTCCGTCGGCCAGGCAGGGGCGTCCGGTCAAGCCCACCCGCACGCTCGACCGGGTGATCATCCGCTTCGCCGGGGACTCCGGCGACGGCATGCAGCTCACCGGGGACCGCTTCACCTCGGAGACGGCGTCCTTCGGCAACGACCTCTCCACCCTGCCGAACTTCCCGGCCGAGATCCGGGCACCCGCCGGCACCCTGCCGGGCGTGTCCAGCTTCCAGCTGCACTTCGCCGACCACGACATCCTGACCCCGGGCGACGCCCCCAACGTGCTGGTGGCGATGAACCCGGCCGCGCTGAAGGCCAACCTGCCGGACGTGCCGCACGGCGCCGAGATCATCGTCAACACCGACGAGTTCACCAAGCGGGCCCTGGCGAAGGTCGGCTACGCCGCCGACCCGCTGGGCGACGGCTCGCTGGACGCCTTCCGACTGCACAAGGTGCCGCTGACCAGCCTGACGCTGGAGGCGCTCAAGGAGAGCGGCCTGGCCCGCAAGGACGCCGAACGCGCCAAGAACATGTTCGCGCTCGGCCTGCTCTCCTGGATGTACCACCGGCCGACCGGCGGCACCGAGACCTTCCTGCGGCAGAAGTTCGCGAAGCGGCCCGACATCGCCGAGGCCAACATCCTGGCCTTCCGGGCCGGCTGGAACTTCGGCGAGACCACCGAGGACTTCGCGGTCTCCTACGAGATCGCCCCGGCCGCGCTGCCGTCGGGCACCTACCGCAACATCTCCGGCAACCTGGCGCTCTCCTACGGCCTGATCGCCGCCTCCACGCGCTCCGGGCTACCGCTCTTCCTCGGCTCGTACCCGATCACCCCGGCCTCCGACATCCTGCACGAGCTGTCGAAGCACAAGAACTTCGGCGTGCGCACCTTCCAGGCCGAGGACGAGATCGCCGGCATCGGCGCCGCCCTCGGCGCGGCCTTCGGCGGCGCGCTCGGCGTCACCACCACCTCCGGCCCCGGCGTCGCCCTCAAGTCGGAGACCATCGGCCTCGCCGTCTCGCTCGAACTGCCGCTGCTGGTCGTGGACATCCAGCGCGGCGGCCCGTCCACCGGCCTGCCCACCAAGACCGAGCAGGCCGACCTGCTGCAGGCCATGTTCGGCCGCAACGGCGAGGCCCCGGTGCCGGTCGTCGCGCCTGCCACCCCCGCCGAGTGCTTCACCGCCGCCCTGGAGGCGGCGCGGATCGCGCTGACCTACCGCACCCCGGTCTTCCTGCTCTCCGACGGCTACCTCGCCAACGGCTCCGAACCGTGGCGCATCCCCGCCGTCGACGAACTGCCCGACCTGACCGTCGACTTCGCCACCGAGCCGAACCACGAGCTGCCCGACGGCAGCCGCGCCTTCTGGCCGTACAAGCGCGACCCGCAGACGCTGGCCCGCCCCTGGGCGGTGCCCGGCACCCCCGGCCTGGAGCACCGGATCGGCGGCATCGAGAAGCAGGACGGCACCGGCAACATCTCCTACGACCCGGCCAACCACGACTTCATGGTCCGCACCCGGCAGGCCAAGATCGACGGCATCGAGGTCCCGCCGCTGGAGGTCGACGACCCTCAGGGCGATGCCCGCGTCCTGGTGCTGGGCTGGGGCTCCACCTACGGGCCGATCACCGCCGCCGTGCGCCGGGTCCGCGCCGACGGCGGCCGCGTCGCCCAGGCCCACCTGCGCCACCTCAACCCCTTCCCGGCCAACCTCGGCCAGGTGCTGCGCGGTTACGAGAAGGTCATCGTCCCCGAGATGAACCTCGGCCAGCTCGCCCTGCTGCTGCGGGCCAAGTACCTCGTGGACGCCCAGTCCTACAACCAGGTCCGCGGACTTCCTTTCAAGGCCGCCCAGTTGGCCGATGTGCTGCACGCGGCGATCGGCACCCTCGACGCGGAGGACCAGCGATGACCGAATTCCGCTCGCTCTCCCTGGTGCCCAAGGCCGAGGGCCCGCAGAGCGCCAAGGACTTCAAGACCGACCAGGAGGTCCGCTGGTGCCCCGGCTGTGGCGACTACGCGATCCTCGCCGCCGTCCAGGCCTTCATGCCGGAGCTCGGCATCCGCCGGGAGAACACCGTCTTCGTCTCCGGCATCGGCTGCTCCTCCCGCTTCCCGTACTACATGAACACCTACGGGATGCACTCCATCCACGGCCGTGCCCCGGCGATCGCGACCGGCCTCGCCAGCTCCCGCCGCGACCTCAGCGTCTGGGTGGTCACCGGCGACGGCGACGCGCTCTCGATCGGCGGCAACCACCTGATCCACGCCCTGCGGCGCAACGTCGACCTGAAGATCCTGCTGTTCAACAACCGGATCTACGGCCTCACCAAGGGCCAGTACTCGCCCACCAGCGAGGTCGGAAAGATCACCAAGTCCACCCCGATGGGCTCCCTGGACGCGCCGTTCAACCCGCTCTCGCTGGCGCTCGGCGCCGAGGCCACCTTCGTCGCCCGCACCATCGACTCCGACCGGCAGCACCTGCAGTCCGTGCTGCGGGCCGCCGCCGAGCACCAGGGCACCGCGCTGGTGGAGATCTACCAGAACTGCAACATCTTCAACGACGGCGCCTTCGAGGTCCTCAAGGAGCCCGGCACCCGCGACGAGGCGCTGATCCGCCTCGAACACGGTCGTCCGATGCTCTTCGGGGCCGACCAGGGCGTCTTCCGCGGCCCGGACGGCGAGCTCCACGTCGACACCGTCACACCGGCCAACGAGGCCGGGGTGCTCGTCCACGATGCGCACGCTGCCGGCCCCGCCACCGCCTTCGCGCTGACCCGGCTCGCCGACGCCGACACCCTGCACCACACCCCGATCGGGGTGCTCCGCTCGGTCGAGCGGCCGGTCTACGACGACCTGATGGCCGAGCAGCTGGAGCGGGCCACCGCCGACCGCGGCCGCGGCGACCTCGGCGCCCTGCTCACCGGCCAGGACACCTGGACGGTGGTCTGACCGCTCCCGCGCGGGCCCCGGAGGTACGCCCCCGGGGCCCGCGCTGTCCCCGGCTTGGCCGAATCATTGCCTGATCCTGGCCGATGCTTTGGAAACCGCTGCTCCATCTGCCTTGTAGCCTCCGATCGGCATGTCTGTCCGTTACATTTCAGATCGGCAGGAATGTTTTCGGCACGGGGGCGGACATGGAGATCAGGCAGCTGCAGTACTTCGTATCGGTCGCCGAGGAGCTGCACTTCGGCCGCGCGGCGCAGCGCCAGCACATCGCGCAGTCCACCCTCAGCCAGCAGCTCCGCCGGCTCGAACGGGAACTCGGCCACGACCTCTTCGTGCGCACCAGCCGATCGGTCGAACTCTCCCCGGCCGGCCACCGCATCCTCCCGCGCGCCCGCGCCGTCCTGGTCGCCCTCGATTCGCTCGCCGCCGAGGCCCGAAGCCTCACCGGCCCCGCCGAGGAGACCCTGCGCCTGGGCACCGGCAGCAGCCTCGGCAGCCGGCTCGACCTCTTCCTCGACTCGCTGATGGCCCACGACCCCGACCTGCGGGTCCAGTTCCGCAACCTCGCGGGCCCGCAGCGGATCCGCCAGGTCCGCACCGGCGAACTCGACGGCGCCGTCGTCCGCGGCGCCGTCTCCATCCCGGGCCTGCGCGTCCTGCCGCTGTTCTCCGACCGCCTGGTCGCCGTCCTGCCCGCCGCCCACCCGCTCGCCGGGCGGCAGGCCGTCCCGCTGGACGCCCTGCGCGACCTCCCGCTGCGGATCGTCCCCCGCGACCTCAACCCCGCCCTGGTCGACCTGCTGCTCTCCGCCTGCGCCACCGCCGGGTTCCGGCCCGTCCTCGGCCGGCCCTTCACCACCCAGCACGACACCCTCGCCGAGATCGCGCTCAGCGCCGACTCCTGGACGGTGCTCTACGCCAGCAACGCCGAGGCCGGACTCTCCCGGCGGGTGGTCTGGCGCGAGTTCGCCGGCACGCCGCTCGCCGTCCCGGTCTCCCTGGCCCTGCGCCCAGGCCTGCCCGCCCGCAGGGTCGAGCGGCTCGCCGTCGCCTGCGCCGACGTCCGCGACCAGCTCGCCGAGCCGGCCCCCGGCGCCGCCATCGATTGATCCGGACGATCGGTTCGTGTGAGGAATGGCCGTTGATCGCGGTCACTGCCGGTGGTGGGGTGGTTTCCCAGAGGGACCGCACATCCCGCAGGGGGATGGGCATCATGTACGCCACCAAGGAGACAGGTGCTCACGAACATCGACGTCACACTCCGTGACGGCGGATACCGCAACAACTTCGACTTCCCACTCGGCTACGCGCTCGACCACGCGCGGACCAGCGCCGGGGCTGGCGTCGAATGGATCGAGATCGCCTACCGGAACGGCTCCTTCAAGCCGGTCCCGGACATCGGTCTCACCGGCCGGGGGGACGACGCGTTCATCCGCGCCGCCGCCGACGCGATAGGCCCCGACCGGGTCTGCGTCATCCTCCACCCGCACAACACCGACGACGACGACCTCGCCGCCGTCCACGAGGCGGGTGCCAGACTGCTGCGCATCTGCGCCGACGCCTCCGCGCCGGCACCCGCGCTCGCCACTCTGGCCCGCGCCAAGCAGCTCGGCTTCACCACCGCGATCAACCTCACCCGGGTCACCCACCACTCCCGGCGGCAGCTCGTGCACGTCGCCGCCGACGCCGCCGAACTCGGCGCGGACGTGGTCTACCTGGCCGACTCCAACGGCAGCCTGCTGCCCGCCGACACCCACCGCCTGGTCACCGCCGTCGGTCACGTCGTCGACTGCGAGATCGGCCTGCACGCCCACAACAACCTCGGCCTCGCCCTCGCCAACGCGATCGCCGCGACCGAGGCCGGCGCCACCTGGATCGACTCCTCGGTCCTCGGCATGGGCAAGGGCCCCGGCAACCTGATCACCGAGCAGTGGCTCGCCTACCTGATCCGGCAGCACGGCACCGCCCGCTACGACCTCGGCTCCGCGCTCGCCCTCGCCGAGAAGCTCCGCCGCGACATCCCCGAGGCCAGCCCCGAACTGCCGCTGCCCGACCTGCTGCTCGGCTGGTTCGACCTCACGGTCGAGCACCGCGCCCGGCTGCGCGGTGACGGCATCGGCGCCCTGTTCGACTCCGCGACCGAACTCGCCAGGAACGCAAGGGCGGCCGCGTGACCGACGCACGTCGCACGGTCGGTGACGGCCCGAAGCGCGCCGCAGTCCTCGCACCGGCCATGCCGGTGTGGGACGGCGGCGCGTTCCTCGGGCCGGTCACCGGCCTGCTCACCGCGGCCGGCTACCGGGTGACGGTGTACGACACACTCTCCGCCGACCGGCCCGACTTCACGGCCGCCGCCGACCACTGGGCGGCCGAACTCGCCGCGGACGGACGGCCCGACCTGATCGCCGGCGCCGCCCTCGGCGGCGCCACCGCGCTCGACCTGCTGGCCCGGCCCGCCTTCCGCGGCACCCCGGCGCTGCTGATCTCCGCCCCGATGCGCGCCGACGCCGAGCTCGACGAGCGGCTCGGCGCGATCTCCGTGCTCGCCGCGGCCGGCGACCTCGGCGCGGCGCTCGCCCTGCTGGAGCACCGCGTCGCCCCCGCCACCGGCGTCGGCGAACCGCCCCGCACCACCCCCGTCCCCGCACCCGCCACGCCCGGCAGCACCCGCCTCGCCCGCGGCCTGCCACTGCTGCGCGGACTCGACCTCGGCGCCGCCGAACCCCGGCTCGACGGCCCCCTGCTCCACCTGTACGGCGAGCACTCCCAGCTCGTCACCGGCCGACACGGCGTCCCGCCGCGCCCGCCGCACCGGCACAGCACCCCGGTGCCCGGCGCCGGCATGCGACCCCAAGCCGACAACCCGCCGTTCACGGCCGCCGCCGTCGGACGGTTCCTGGAGGAACTGGCAGCGTGAGCAACGTCAAGAAGATCGCCGTCCTGCCCGGCGACGGCATCGGCCGCGAGGTCGTCGAGGCCGTCCTGCCCGTCCTCGACACGGTCGGCGCCCCCGTCGAACTGATCCACGGCGACATCGGCTGGGAGTGCTGGCGCGAGGAGGGCGACCCCGTCCCCCGACGCACCTGGGACCTCATCGACCGCACCGACACCTGCCTGCTCGGCGCGATCACCAGCAAGCCACTGCGCGAGGCCCGCGCCGAACTCGCCGACCACCTGCGCGCCGACCCGCCCGCCTACGTCTCCCCGGTCATCCAACTGCGCCAGCGACTCGGCCTGTTCGCCAACATCCGGCCGGTCGAGAACCACCTCGGCCGCGGCCTGCCCTACCGCTTCACGGTGATCCGGGAGAACACCGAGGGCCTCTACGCCGGCTTCGATCACGCCGGCGCCGGCGTCCCCGAACCGCTGCGCCGGCACGTCGCCGACCACCCCAACGCCACCGCCTCCGGCCCCGACGGCACCGCCGTCTCCCTGCGCCTGACGACCCGCCACGGCATCGAACGGCTGCTCCGCTTCGCCTTCGACCACGCCCGCCGGCACGGCCACACCCGGCTCACCTGGGCCGACAAGCCGAACGTGCTCCGCCACAGCGGCGACTTCGCCCGGGAGATCCTCGAACGCGTCGCCGCCGAGTACCCGGAGATCGAGGCCGAGGTGCACAACGTCGACGCCGTCGCGCTCTGGATGGTGCGCCGCCCCGAACGGTTCGGCGTGATCGTCGCCGAGAACATGTTCGGCGACATCCTCTCCGACCTCGGCGGCGGCGTCATGGGCGGACTCGGCCTCGCCCCCAGCGGCAACATCGGCGAGCACGGCAGCTACTTCGAACCCGTCCACGGCAGCGCCCCCCACCTCGCCGGACGGGACCGCGCCAACCCCGCCGCCACCGCCCTCACCATCGCCCTGATGCTGGAGCACCTCGGCCTGGACGAGGCCGCCCGGGAGATCCCGCGTGCCGTCCGCGAGGTACTGCGCCGCGGCGAGACGCTCACCTACGACCTCGGCGGCACCGCCGGCACCCGGGAGAGCGCCGACGCGATCCTGCGCGCCCTCGCCGCGCCCGCCCCGCAGCCCACCGCGGCGATCCTCACCGTCGGCGAGGAACTGCTGAACGGCGACGTCGTCGACACCAACGGCGCCGAGGCCGCCAAGCTGGCCGCCGCCCACGGCCTGCGCACCACCGCCCGCCGCACCGTCGGCGACGGCCTGGCCGAGATCACCGGCGCCGTCCGCGAACTCCTCGGCGGCGACCTGCTGCTGGTGGTCGGCGGACTCGGCCCCACCTCCGACGACCGCACCCGGCAGGGCGTCGCCCAGGCACTCGGCCTCCCGCTGGAGCGCCGCCCGGAGGCCTGGCAGGCCGTCACCGAGCGGCTGCAGCGCTTCGGCCTCACCGTGCACGCCGACAACGAGCGGCAGGCGCTCTTCCCGCAGGACAGCACCCTGCTGCCCAACCCCGACGGCACCGCCTGGGGCTCGGTGACCCGCCTCGGTCGCACCCGCGTGGTGATGCTCCCCGGGCCGCCCAAGGAGTGCCTGCCGATGCTGCGCACCCTGCTCGACCGGGACTTCCCCGCGGCGCCCGCCGCCGAACGCGCCCGCTGGCGCACCCTCGGCCTGATCGAGGCGGACGTCGCCGCCGGCGTCGACCGGGTGCTCACCGCCCACCTGCCCGGCCGCACCGCCGGCTACCGCTGGCACTACCCGTACCTCGACATCACCCTCCCGCCGGAGGCCCCGGCCGCCGCGGCCGAGGAGGTCGAGGCGCTGCTCGCCGGCTACGTGGTGAGCCGCAGCGGCCTGACCGCCGCCGAGGAACTCGCCGCCGCCGCACCCGGGTTCGCCCTCAAGCTGGACGACACCCTGAGCGGCGGCGCGGCCGAACGGCTGCTGGCCCCGCTCGCCGACCCGGCGGGCGAGCCGGTCGAGGTCCGGGCCCGGGCCGAGGGCCCGCAGCCCGCACCCGGGGAGTGGACCGGCTCGCTGGACATGCGGTGCACCGTCACCCGGGCCGGCGCCGTCCGCAGCCACACCCTCGCCGTGCCCCGCCGTGGGCCCGAAGTATCCGACTGCGCAGCCGAGTTCATCGCCTGGAGCGTGCTGCGCGCCCTGACCGGGGAGACCGCCGATGCCCACCGCTGACCACCGTCCGACCGAGACCGTCCCGGCCGGCACCGCCGGCACCGTCCGCGAGCCGCACGCGCTCGACCCCGAGCTCGCCGCCCGGCTCGCCCTGCTGGACACCGCGGCGCTCTCCGACGCCCTCGACAGCCTGGGCATCACCGGGGTGCTGCCCGGCGTCGCCGCCCGGGTGCCCGGCGCGGTCGCCTTCGGACCGGCCTGGACCGTCCGCTACCGGCCGGTCGGCGAGGCCACCGGCTTCCGGAACGCCGCCGACTACCTCGACGAGGTGCCTGCCGGCTCGGTCGTCGTGGTCGACAACGCCGGCAGCACCGACTGCACCAACTGGGGCTCGCTGCTCACCGGGGTGGCGCAGGCCGCCGGTGTGCGCGGCACCGTGCTGCACGGCAGCGCCCGCGACGTCCGCGAGATCCGGGCGGCCGGGTACCCGCTGTTCAGCACCGGCGTCACCATGGTCAGCGGCAAGAACCGGGTGCAGCTGGACCGCACCCAGGTGGAGCTGACCGTCGGCGGGACGGCCGTCGCCCCCGGCGACCTGGTCTTCGCCGACGACAACGGCGCCCTCGTGGTGCCGCGCGCCCGGCTGGCCGAGGTGGTCGCCCGCGCCGAGAACGTGGAGCGCACCGAGGCCCGGATCCGGGCCGCCGTCGCCGGCGGCTCCCGGCTGGACGAGGCCCGGGCCGCCTTCCGCTACGACCGGCCCTGGGAGGACGCGCACGGCGGCCGCGCGGCCGAGGAGGCGGTCGCCGATGCAGGCCACTGAGGCGGGGCCGTCCGCCGCGGCCTTCGTCGACGTCCACTACCACGCCGACCCGGACGCCTACCTGCGCCGGCACACCGCCCTGCGGGCCGCCAGGCGCTACGCCTGGCACGGCGGCTGGGTGGTGCTGAAGAACCACCTCGGCTGCACGGTCGCGCAGAGCCGCGAACTGCGCGCCATGGGCCTGCCGGTCTCCGGCTCGCTGGTGCTCAACAGCACCGCGGGCGGCCTCGACCCGCAGGCCGTCCTCGGCGCGGTGTACCGGCACGGCGAGGGCACCGGGGTGCGCCTGGTCGTCCACCTGCCGACGGTGACCGGCCGCAGCCACCGCAGCACCCTCGTCCGGCGGCCCTGCCACCCGCACATGGCGGACCACGGCATCGCCCCGCTCACCGTCTCCGACGAGCAGGGCAGGCTGAAGCCGGCGGTGCTGGAGATCCTGCGGATGGCCCGCGACCTGGACTTCGTGGTCTCCACCGGGCACGCCTCGGCGGAGGAGGTCCGCCGACTGGTCGACGCCGCGGTGGACACCGGTATCCCCGCGCTGATGCTCAACCAGCCCGCCAACCCGCTGACCGGGCTGCGCTACGAGCAGCTGGTCGAGCTGGCCGAGGCCCCGATGGTCTACACCGAGCAGACCGCGCTCACCCGCCTGCTCGGCTACCAGGACGAGGAGGACGTCCGCAAGGTGGTCACCGCGCTGCCCCGGGCGCTGTACAGCTCCGACCTCGGCCAGCCCTCCCAGCCCGACATCGACAGCTGGCTGGAGCTCACCCGCTCGTGGTTCACCGACTTCGGCCTGACCGACGAGCGGATCCGCGAGGTCACCCGTGACGTCCCGGCCCTCATGCTCACCCCCGAAGGGAGCCCGTCCCGATGACGACCGGTCAACCGTCGGCCCGCCAGGCCGCGCCCGCGCGCGGCCTGCTGCTCGCCGTCCTGGTATCGCTCAGCGCGAGCGGCCTGTTCGCCTCCGACATCAACCTGCCCGGCATCCCGGTGGCCGCGCACGCCCTCGGCACCTCGGTCGCCTCGGTGCAGTGGACGTTCAGCGCCTTCGTGATCGGCATCGCGGTCGCCCAGGCGCTGTACGGCCCGCTCTCCGACCGCTGGGGGCGCCGGCCGGTGATCGTCGCCGGGCTCGCCCTGTTCACCGCGGCCTCACTGCTCTGCGCGGCCTCCACCGGCGTGGTCCTGTTCACCGCGGGCCGGCTGCTGCAGGCGCTCGGCGCGGGCGCCGGCATGGTGGTCGGCCGGGCGGTGATCGGCGACCTGTACGAGGAGAAGGACGCCGCCCGGGTGTTCACCACGATCATGCCGATCGTGGGTGTCTCCCCGTCGGTCGCGCCGCTGGTCGGCGGCTACCTGACCGAGTACGTCAGCTGGCGGGCGCCGTTCGTGGCGACCGCGGTGATCGGCCTGGCCACCCTGGTCGCGGTGGTCGCGGCGGTGCCGGAGAGCCTGCCCGCGGAGCGCCGGGCCAAGCGCCTCGGCGCCACGCTGCGCGCCTACCCGCGGCTGGCCCGGGAGCCGCTGTTCTGGGCGTACACCGGCAACCTGTGCGTGGCGTACGGCGGCTACTTCGGCTACCTGGCGGCCTCACCGCTGATCTTCGAGCGGATGGGGCTGTCCACCACTGCCACCAGCTACTGCTACATCACGGTGTCCGTCTCCTACGTGCTGGGCAACCTGTGGTCGCGGCGGCTGGTGCGCACCCGGGCGGTGGACCCGCTGCTCTGGCGCGGCCACCGGTTCTTCGTGCTCGGGTCGCTGCTGGTGCTGGTGCTCGGCCTGACCGGGGTCGGCTACCCGTGGAACCTGCTGGTGCTCGCCTTCATGCCGGTGCTGACCCTCGGCAACGGCTTCCTGCTGCCGCTGTCGATGAGCGCGGGCGTGACGAACTTCCGCTCCACGGCCGGTGCGGCCTCCGGGCTGATGGGCGCGCTGCAGCTGTCGGCGGCCTCGGTCGGGATCTTCCTGTCCAGCCGGCTGCCGCAGGGCGACCTGGCGGGGCTGGGCTGGTTCATCTGTGCGGCGGCGGTGCTCGGTGCGGCCTCGTTCGGCCTCTTCCTGCGGGCCGCGGGGCGGCGGTCGGCCCGGGAGGCGCTGCCCGTCCCGCCGGCGGCGCAGGCCGTGCCGTCGGCGGGACGCGGCTGAGTTCAGGCCCGGCCGCCGGCCGAGGCCATGCCGAGCCAGCTGTGCGGATTGCCCTCCCAGCACCAGCCCAGCTTGGGCGCGCCCCCGCTGATCCACAGCGCGGGCACCCGGCGGTCCCCGCAGCGCGAGGCGCCGAGCGAGAAGCACCTGTTGGTGGCGAGCAGCTCCGGGTACTGGGTGACCACGGCGACGCCCTCCTCGATCGTCAGCGGGGTGCGGCCGCGCTCGGCGACGGCGGCCAGCGCGTCCCGGGGGACGGCGCCGCAGAACTCCTCGCCGCGGTCGACGTCCCGCAGCAGGTAGGCCCGGCCGCCCGGCAGCGGCACGGTCGGGGTGAACCGGGCGAGGTCGCCCTCGGGGTAGTGCCGGTCCACGATCCCGGGGCGGCTGCGGCCGGCCAGCGCGGTCAGCGGCACCGTCCGCTCGATCGGCACCAGCTCCCGGGTCACCACCAGCACGAACGGGACCCGGCCGCCGTCGGGCGGAGTGCCGGGGCCGGCCGCCGCGCGCAGCGGTTCGAGCAGGGCGGTGAAGTCGTCCTCGGGCAGGCCGGCCAGGGCGGGGTAGCCCAGGTCGGTCAGCCGCTGCAGCTGTCGGTCGAACTCGGTCATGCGCCTCCTCATCTCCGTACCAAGTACACTGTACACAGTACGGAGATTGGCGGTGGAAGAATTCCGGCCATGGTGACCGACCGCAGCAGTGCAGGCGACCCGGCGCGCACCCTCGCGCTGCTCTGGGGCGGGGGCGGCGTCCCGTCCGGCCGTCGCGGCCCCCGGCAGGCCAGGACGGTGCCGGAGATCGCCGCCGCCGCGATCGGCCTCGCCGACGCCGAGGGCGTCGGCGCCGTCACCATGCGCGCCGTCGCCCAACGGCTCGGCCTGTCCCCGATGGCGCTCTACACCTACGTGCCGGGCAAGGCCGAACTGCTCGACCTGATGCTCGACACCGTCTACGCCGCGATGCCCCGCCGCACCCCCGCCGACGGCGGCTGGCGGGCCCGGGCCGCGGCCGTCGCCGACGACAACGCCGCCCTGTACGCCGCCCACCCCTGGGTCGCCGAGGTCGCCACCGGCCGCCCCCCGCTCGGCCCCGGCCTGATGGCCAAGTACGAGTACGAGCTGCGTGCCCTCGAAGGGCTCGGCCTCGGCGACGTCGAGACCGACGCCGCCCTCTCCTTCGTCCTCGGCTTCGTGCAGAGCTGCGCCCGGGCCGCCGCCGACGAACGGGCCGCCGAGCAGGAGAGCGCGATGAGCGACGAGCAGTGGTGGGCAGGCAACGCCGACCTGCTCGCCAAGGTCTTCGACCCGGAGCGCTTCCCCACCGCCGCCCGGATCGGCACCGCGGCCAGCGAGGCCCACGGCGCCGCCTCCAGCGCGGCCCACGCCTATGCCTTCGGCCTGGCGCGCGTGCTCGACGGGCTGGCCGCGCTCGACCGTGCACCGGACGGCCGGCCGAGCGACGGGCCGAGCGACGGGCCGACCGGCGGATCGGGCCGCGCATCGGGTGCATGAGGCAACTGTCATGACCAAAATCTGGATACGGGCGTGACATCCTTGCCTTCCGCCGCTACCGTCGATCCGGCACCGGCGCGCGCGAGAGGCAGAGCGGCATGAGAGACGACCACGAGACCGGCCGCGGATTCTGGTACGGCGCCGCCGCCTACGGCATGTGGGGCCTCTTCCCGCTCTTCTGGCCGCTGCTGGAGCCGGCCGGAGCCGTCGACATCCTCGCCAACCGGATGGTCTGGTCCCTCGTCGCCGTCGCCCTGATGCTGCTCGTCCAGCGCCGCTGGGCATGGATCCGCCCGCTGCTCGCCCAGCCCCGCCGACTCGCCCTCGTCGCCCTCGCCGCCGCCGTGATCTCCGTCAACTGGGGCGTCTACATCTGGGGCGTCAACTCCGGCCACGTCGTCGAGACCAGCCTCGGCTACTTCATCAACCCGCTCGTCACCATCGCCTTCGGCGTCCTGCTGCTCCGCGAACGCCTCCGCCGCGCCCAGTGGGTCGCCGTCGGCATCGGCGTCCTCGCCGTCGCCGTCCTCACCGCCGGCTACGGCCGGCTGCCCTGGATCGCCCTCACCCTCGCGCTCAGCTTCGCCACCTACGGCCTGCTCAAGAAGAAGGTCGCCCTCGGCGGCCAGGAGGGCTTCGCCCTCGAGAGCGCCGTCATGTTCCCCTTCGCCCTCGGCTTCCTGATCTGGCTGCAGATCCGCGGCGAGGGCAGCCTCGGCCACGCCGCCGGCGACAGCTCCGCCTGGGCGCACTCCGGGCTGCTCATGCTCAGCGGCCTCATCACCGCCATCCCGCTGCTGTGCTTCGGCGCCGCCGCCGTCCGCGTCCCGCTGACCACCCTCGGCCTGCTCCAGTACCTGGCGCCGGTCTTCCAGTTCCTCATCGGGATCACCGTCTTCCACGAGTCGATGCCGCCCGCCCGCTGGGCCGGCTTCTCCCTCGTCTGGGCCGCCCTCGCCGTCCTCACCTACGACGCGGTGCGCCGCGTCCGGACGGACCGCGCCGCCCTCGCCGCGGCCGCCGCGGCCGCCTCCACCGAGCGGCCGGACACCGCCCCCGCGGCCCCCGGAACCGCCTCCGCCGTCACCCGCTGAGACCACCCGAACGCGCTCCGCGCGGGGGCCGTTCGCACCGGGAATCCCGTTGTGAAGAAGTCCCCGCCGGATCTCCTCAACCCAGGTCTCGGACTGCTAACGTCCGGGGTGCCACCGCCGCCGGCCGACGGAAACCCCGTTCTGCGCGGGCGCCCGCACGGCCACAGGAGGGTTGTGATGGTCCACCTCACGGGTCAACTCACAGGGCAGCTCGCCCGGCCGTTCCGCCGTGTCGCCGCCGGCCCCGGCCGCGCGGCCCAGTCGCTGCGCGACGCCGCCGACGACCTCCTCGCCCGCGGCGCCGCCCTGCGCCTGCCCGCCGTCCGCCGTGAACTCGACGCCGCCGAGAGCGGCGACCTGCTGCTCACCGGCGCCCCCAGCGGCGGCACGGTGCGCATCGAGTGGCAGCGCCACGGCCGCCCGGCGATAACCCTCGACGGCCCGTACCGGCTCGACCGGGTCGACCTCAAGGGCTCCCACCGGGCCCGGCTGTACGGCCTGACCGCCGGCGTCCGGCTGGTCTGCCCCGAGTGGTCGCCGCTCTTCCTGATCGCCCCCGCCCAGCTGCCGCTGCTCGCCTGCGCGGCCGCCGCCTCCCGGATGCTGCCGGTCCGCTGACCGGCCGCCCGGCCCCGGACGCTTCGGCGGACGGCTCAGACGGTGATGTCCCGACTGGTGAAGCGCGCCCACGCCGCCGAGCCGAACACCACCGCGTACACCGCCTGCAGCCCCAGGTTCTGCAGCACGTCGTCCCAGTGCATCGGGTTCCGCAGCAGGTCGGAGAAGCTCAGCCACCGGTGCGTGAACAGGAACGGCTGCACCGCGTGCAGCTGCGGGAAGCTGTCCAGGATCTGCACCGTGATCACCAGCACCACGGTGGTCGCCATCGCGGCGATCCCACTGCCCGTCAGCGTCGACACGAACAGGCCGATCGCCACCAGCCCGGCCAGTGACAGCGCGACAACCCCGGCCACCAGCACCGCCCGCAGCAGCGCCGTGCCGACCCCGATCGAGTCCCCCGACAGCAGCGTCACCTCGCCCAGCGGGAACAGCGCCGCCCCCGTCACCAGCGCCGAGACCGCCACCACACCGGTGGCCGCCACGCAGAACGCCATCGCCGCGGAGAACTTCGCCGCCAGCAGCCGCGACCGCCCCGCCGGGGCGACCAGCAGATAGCGCAGCGTGCCCGTGGCCGCCTCACCGGCGATCGCGTCCCCCGCCACCACGCCCACCGTCATCGGCAGGAAGACGGGCAACGTGACGGCCAAGGCCGTGAAGACCAGGAAGAGCCCGTTCTGGGTCACCTGGGCGATGAACGCCGGCCCCTCGCCGCGGCTGCCCCCGGTCTGCACCCGCACCACGACACCGATCAGCACCGGCAGCGCGGCCAGGATGCCCAGCATCGCCATCGTCCGCGCCCGGCGGAAGACCAGCGCCAGCTCACTGGTGAACAGCGCGGCGTACCCGGCCGCCCCCGCCCGGGCGGGAGCCGCCGAGCCCCGCGGCACCGCCTCAGCCCGCGACATCGAAGCCCTCCCCGGTCAGCGCCACGAAGGCGTCCTCCAACGTGCCGCGCTCCACCGCGAAGCCGCGCACCCGCACCCCCGCGCCGACCAGCGCCGCGCACAGCGCCGGCAGCGCCTCCTCGCCGTCCGGCGGCAGCCCGTCCACCACCCCGGCCGCCACCTGCAGATCCGTCACCCCGTGCTCCTTCAGCACCCGGGCCGCCTCCTCGCCGTCCGCCGTCCGCACCACCAGCCGGCCCTGTGCCCGGGCGGCCAGCTCCGGCACCGTGCCCTGCACCACCAGCCGGCCCCGCGACATCACCGCCGCGTGCGTGCAGACCTGCTCGATCTCGTCCAGCAGGTGGGAGGAGAGGAACACCGTCGTGCCGTCCGCCGCAAGCTCCCGCACCAGCGACCGGATCTCCCGCATGCCCTGCGGATCCAGGCCGTTGGTCGGCTCGTCCAGCACCAGCAGCTCCCGCGGCCGCAGCAGCGCCGCCGCCAGGCCGAGCCGCTGCTTCATGCCCAGCGAGTACCCGCGGGCCTTCCGGCCGGCCGCCGCCGACAGGCCCACCCGGTCCAGCGCCGCCGCCACCCGCCGCTCCCGTGTCCGCGGGTCGGCGGTCGGATCGGCCGCGTCGAACCGGGCCAGATTGGCCCGCCCGGACAGGAAGCCGTACAGCGCCGGCCCCTCGATCAGCGCCCCCACCCGCGGCAGCACGACCCCGACCGACTGCGGCATCGGTGCGCCCAGCACCGCCGCCGACCCGGCGGACGGCGCGATCAGGCCCATCAGCATCCGGATCGTCGTCGTCTTGCCCGAGCCGTTCGGGCCGAGGAAGCCGAACACGCTGCCGCGCGGTACCACCAGGTCCAGCCCGTCCACCGCCGTGCGGTCACCGAACCGCTTGGTCAGACCGCTGGTGCGGATCACCTCCTCGGACCCGGCGGGGGCCGGACCCGCGAAGGCCCGGCCCCCCGACCGCTCCACCGGCGGAGCGCCGGCCACTACTTCACCCCGGCCGCGTGCTGCAGCACCGGCAGCGTCACCGCACCGGCGAACACCCGGCCGTCGTCCGTCACCAGCACGTTCACCACCTTCGTGCCGATCAGCGTGCCGCCGCCCACCGGCTTGCCGAACGCCTTCACCAGGGACAGCGCGCCCTGCGGCCCGCCCTCGGCCCCCTGGCCGCCCTGCCCGGACAGCTCGCCCGCCGGCAGCCGGAGCGACACCACGGTCGTCCAGCCCTCGCCCGTCAGCTGCACGTCCGGCCGGCCGCCGGCGGGCGCCTTCCCGTTCGGCTTCCCGTTCGGCGTGCCGTGCCCGGCGGCACCCCTGCCCGTCTCGTCGGCCTTCTGCTCCGTCACCTTCGCGCCCTTCGGCGGGGTGAACGCGAACACCGAGGCGGCGGGCCGGTCGAAGGACACCTTGCTGTAGTGCACGTCCAGCACCGGGCCGCCGGACGCGGCCGTCGCCTGCACCGCCAGCGGCACCCCGTGCTCCGCGTCCACCGCGATCCGCACCCGGGCGATCGTCGAACCCTGCCCCTTCGGGGTCAGCGTCAGCCGGTAGGCGTTCCGGCCGGCGACCGTGGTCGTGCCGTCCACCGCCACCGTCGTGCTGCCCGAGGCGAAGGCCAGGAACTGCTTCGCCGCGTCCTGCGGGGTCACCGCGCCCGCCGCCGGCAGACCCGGCGTCCTCCCGGTCGCGGTCTGCGGGCCCGTCAGGTGCACCGCCTCGTTGGAGGAGCTGTCCCACGCCCAGACGTCCGTGCCGTTGTGCACCAGCTCGTAGCCGGCGAGGTCCTCCACCAGGCCGATCCGCTGCCGGTCCGGCCCGTCCACCGCGACCTGCAGGGTGTGCTGGCCGGCGAGCAGCTCCGCGAGCTTCGCCTGCGGCTGGGCACCGCCCTCGGAGCCGCGGTGCCCGCCCGAGCCGCCCCGGCCCTGCGCGCCCAGCCCGCCGGCGGCGCCGAGCAGCTGCGACGGCACCCCGAGGTCGGCCTTCACCTGCACCGTTCCGGACAGCGCCTGGGTGTCCGAGCCCAGCGCCTTCGCCACCAGCTGTTCCGCCGTCACCGACGGCAGGTCGGGGCCGGAGTCGCTCGCCAGCGCCGGCACCAGGCCGACGCCCGCGGCCACCGCCGCCACCACCGCCACCGGAACAGCCACCCGCACCAGCGTCCTGCGGCCCGACCGGTACGGCGCCCCCTGCTCCTGCTCCGCCATCTCGTCCATCCCCTCCGAGTCGTCGCTCTGTCTGTCCTCTCCATTAGAGACGCCGCGGGCCGCCGCGGCATCGCTCCGCAGAGCTGGATCCGGGTACGACCGTCGTCGCACCCGACCCTGAGGAGGACTCAGGGTCGGATCGGTCCGGAGGCGGAGTCCGCACGCTCCCGCCGGGGCGTGTGGGCGAGAGGTGCAGGTCCGCGACCCCGACACCGCCCCGTACGGCTCTTCGAATACAGTGCAGGCTCCTGGTCGCCCCGGACGAAAGGCAGAAGACCCGTGATGCCCCTGTGGTCGCGCGCGCAGCAGCAGGACTTCCGCAGCCGGGTGCGGGGCTGTCTGCTCGGCGGGGCGATCGGCGACGCGCTCGGCGCCGGGATCGAGTTCGACCCGCTGGAGAAGATCCGCTCCGCGCACGGCCCGCTCGGCGTCACCGGCTACGTGCCCGCTTACGGGCGGCGCGGCGCGGTCACCGACGACACCCAGATGAGCCTGTTCACCCTGGACGGCCTGATCCGCGCACACGTCGGCCGGGACACCGGCACCTGGCACCCGCCGACCGACGTGCACAAGGCCTACCTGCGGTGGCACGCCACCCAGCAGGACTGGGGCCCGGACGAGCGCCGTCCCGACCTCGGCTGGCTCGGCCGGCAGGAATGGCTGTACGCCCAGCGGGCACCCGGCCAGGCCTGCCTCACAGGGCTCTCCGGGCCGGACGCGAACCGCCTCGGCACCGTGGACGCGCCCCGCAACCCGCACTCCAAGGGCTGCGGGACGGTGATGCGGGCAGCGCCGTTCGGGCTGCTGACCGCCTGGGACCCGGGCCTGGTCTTCCAGCTCGCCGTGGAGTGCTCCGTCCTGACGCACGGCCACCCCACCGGCTACCTGGCGGCCGGCGCCTTCGCGGTGATCGTCCACGCGGTGGCCCGCGGCGGCACCCCCGAGGAGGGCGTGCACCTCGCCCTGGCGCTGCTCTCCGAGCGGCCCTCGCACGAGGAGACCACGGCGGCCCTGCGCGCCGCACTCGACGCCGTCCGGGCCGGCGAGCCCTCCGCGGAGCGGGTCGAGGCGCTCGGGGAGGGCTGGGTCGCCGAGGAGGCGCTGGCCATCGGCGTCTACTGCGCGCTGGTCGCGGAGGACGTGCGGACCGGCCTGCTGCTCGCGGTCAACCACTCCGGCGACAGCGACTCCACCGGGTCGATCTGCGGGAACCTGCTGGGCGCGCTGCACGGGGAGACGGCGCTGCCCGCCGATCTGGTGGCGGAGCTGGAGGGGCGCGGCACGATCCTGGAGCTGGCGGACGACTTCGCGCTGGAGCTCCTGCACGGGCCCGAGCTGCACGGCACGCCGGGCTGGGCCGAGCGCTACCCGGTCGGCTGAGGGCCGCCGGGCAGCGCGTCGTACCGTTCTGCCCGGTCAGAGCTCGCCGAAGGCGCCCGCCGCGACGGCCGTCGTGAAGGCGGACCAGGCGGCGTTGGAGAACTGCAGTCGGGGGCCCTCCGGGTCCTTGGAGTCCCGCACCGCGATCGTGCGGGTATCCGGGACGGCGATCTCCACGCAGGCGCCGTTGCCGCCGCTGTGGCTGCTCTTGCGCCAGGTCAGATTGGTCGTGGACGTGGTGGTCATTACCTGAACCCCTCTGCAATGGTGTGCATCAGTGACCGACTGTCCGCGACACTGAGCGCCGCGGCCCGCAGGTGGTCGTAAAGATTGGTATAGCGGCGCACGTCGGCCTCCTTCTCCAGGTAGAGATCGCTCGTCACCCCTTCGAAGTAGACAACAGTCGAATCGGCAGACTCGGGGAACTCCATCAGGGAGAATGTCCCGCTCATGCCCGGGTGGGCGCCGTGGCTGAACGGAATCACCTGCAGGTTGATGTACGGCTGCTCGCTGAGTGTCAGCAACTGGCAGAGCTGGTCCGCCATCACGGCCTTGCTCCCGACCTCGCGGCGCAGCACCGCCTCGTCTATGACGACCCAGAGACTGCCGAGCCGGTCCTCGCTGTCGCCGTCTATCCGCAGCTGGCGCTTCATCCGGACCTCGACCCGGCGCTGCACCGCCTGGCCGTCGTAGTCCGGGAACGTGCCGGCGACCACGGCCTCCGCGTACTCCCGGGTCTGCAACAGGCCCGGCACGAAGGAGGACTCGTACGCGCGGATCGAGGAGGCCTCCGCCTCCAGACCGATGTAGACGCTGTACGGGATGTCGCCGAACTCGTGCCACCAGCCGCGCTGGCGGGACTCGCGGGCCATCTCCATCAGCCCGGCGCGGACCCGCTCGTCGGCCACCTCGTACACGTCGCAGAGATCTCTGACGTCCCGCTGGCTGATGCTGCGCCGGCCGTTCTCCAGCCGGCTGATCTTCGACTGGGAGACCATCAGGCGGCCGGCCACCTCCTCGGCGGTCATGCCCTTGAGCTCGCGCAGGCGCCGGAGTTCGGCGCCGAGCCTGCGTCGGCGCACGGTGGGATTGACGCTGGCGGACACATCGACCTCCGGCCGGACCTCTGGCGCAGACGACAGCGCTGCACCTCGGAACAGTGTGGAAATTGGTACCAACCCCCCCTGACGTGGAGAGCATGCCATCTTGTGTCTGCTCCGTGCCGGGGAATCCTCCCAGCGGACTAGAACAGATCATCGGAAAAGTGTGTAATCGGGATGGCATGCCTTGCACTTGGTCGTCCCGCGCGGTAAAAGCCCGCCGACGCGCGGTGTCCGCACTCCTACCCCGCCGCGGCGCGCCGAACGCCCCCCACGGCACAGGTGACACAGAAGGGCGGCCCGCCCGGCAGTCTTCCTGCCGGGCGGGCCGCCCTCACGTACTCAGTTGCGGCGCGCGCCGATCAACGCGCGCCCACCCGGGTGGCGACCGGACGGCCGCCCGCGGCCGGCCTCGCCGCCACCGGGGCCGCACTGCGGTTCTGTTGGACCGGCAGACCGTTCTGCACGTCCATCACCGCGTGCGCCACCATCCCGCCGAGCGGGTCGTAGCGGATCAGGTCCCGCAGCCGGGACCGCGAGGACCTGCCCTCGTTGCCCGGATAGAGGTGCTTGCCCAGACCCACCGCGTGCGCCAGCGCGGCCAGCGCGGCCGTCCGTGGGTCCGGCGGCACGCCCGTGCGGATCGCGGTGTCCAAGCGCTGCTTGATCGCGGAATTGGTGCAGTCGTCCGACGCCTGGTACCGCGTCGTCGGAAGCACCCCGCACACCTGGCCCGCCACAGCCGTCACCATGCCGCACCGCTCCAGGTGCGCCAGGTACGTCTGCCGCAGGCCCAGCCGGGGCCCGCCGATCCAGTGCGACGCCCGGACCGCACTGCCGCGCCGTCGCAGCAGCTCCAAGGCGTGGTCGAGGGTCGGATCACCGGTCGGCCGTGCGAGAACCACGGCGATCCGGTCCCCGTCCGGGGCGATGCGTCCGGCCAGGGACAGCTCGACCAGCTGCGCCCCGGCGAGTCCGAGGTCGAGGGTCTGGGGCTGCGCAGTGGTACCCGTGGTCGGGTCCAGTGCGAGCAGCAACAGCTCCTCGGGAATTGTTCTGCGGCTCCTGCCCATCCAAGCCTCCCCGCGTGGATGAGAGACAGCGTGACGCCTCTCACACAGGCTTGTCGAGTACGCCTCCGAATCGTGACCTTGGCACGGCAGGCTGGAACCGGTCTCCCCGGCCCGGCGTCTGAGCCGGGGACGGGACCGGACGGGCAGAAAAAAGGGCCGGTCGGGCGGGGTGCGCGCGCTTGACGCGCCGCCGGTGGCGGAGACTGTACAGACATCCCGACGGGACGAGAACCCGTAGGAAAAAATGAAGGATCGGCGCGGCCCACGGCCCGCCGGCCCGGGCGGGCAGCCGGTCCGCCGGGCGGACGAGGAGGAGAGGGTCAGTGGGCGAGTCCCCCGACACAGGGCGGCGCGACGGGGCGGCCGAGGGTTCGGCGACGAAGGAGGACACCGCATCGGCGCGTACCGCCGAACCCGCGGAGACCTCCGCACCCGCGGACCGCACCGAGCCGGCGGACACCGCCGAGACCGACGACGCGGCCCGCGACGACGACGCGACCGACACCGCTGCTGATGCCGCCGCCGATGCAGCTTCCGACGGCACTTCCGACGGCGCCGATGCGGCAGCGGACGCCGACGGTGCTGCCTCCGACGCTGCCCCCGACACGGACGAGGGCATCGACGAGGACAGCGACGAGGTCACTGCCGAGGACCGCGACGAGAACGCCGACGAGGCCGTGGCGGTCGCCGCCGGCGCGGGCGGCGCGACCGTCCACCTCCGCCTCGGCGCTTCGGACAAGGCCACCGCCGCCCTCCGGCTGCCCGTGGACAACGCCACGACCGCCCTGCGCCTGCCGCCGGAGGTCCGCAAGGCCGCCGCCCCTGCAGCCGAGCCCGCCGAGCCCGCCGAGCCCGCCGAAGCCGCGGAGCCGGCCGAGGCCGAGGCCGGCGACCAGCAGCCGAGCGACAGGACCACGATGCTGCGGGTCCCCGCAGGATCGTTCGGCAAGACCGCCGCCGAGCCCGTCCCGGACGCCACCACCGCGCTCCGTCTGCCGCCGGAGGTCCGCAAGGCCGCCGAGGCCCCGTCGGCGCCGGCCGACCGCGCCGGCACGGACGACAAGTCCGCCGCGGACAAGCCGGTGGCACCCGAGCCGGAGGCACCCAAGCCCGACGAGGCCGACAAGAGCGCACCGGACAAGAACGCCGGGCCGGACAAGGACGCCAGGCCAGACAAGAGCGTTGGGCCCGAGAAGCCCGCCGCCGGCACCGGGTCCGACAGCGCGGCCGACGCCCCCGCCGACAACGCCACCCGGGCGCTGCGGCTGCCCGTCGACAACGCCACGCGCGCCCTGCGGCTGCCCCCCGAGACCCGCACGCCCGCCACCGGTGCCCCGGCCGCCTCCCCTGCCGAGGACCCGGACAAGGCCTCCGCGAAGTCCACCGACCCGCGACTCGCCATGCGCGACAGCCGCGAGGTGGCCGGCGCCGCCCTCAAGGACACCCGCAAGCCCGTCGGCGGCAACGCCCCCGAAGCCGCCCCGCCGCGCCCGGAGTCCCGGCCCACCCCGCCCCCGCCGCCTCCGCTGCCCGTGCCGGACCCGCTGCCGGTGCCGCCGGCTCCGCTCCCGTCGCCGGACAACACCATCGAGGCGATGGAGGTGCTCGCCACCCTCAGCGCCCGCCCGGCCAGCCCGCTGCGCCGTGCCGCCAAGCGGACCGCGATCTGGGCGCTGTTCATCGCCTTCGTGCTCGGCGTGGTGGCGGTCGCGCAGCTGCTGCGCCCGCTCCCGGATCCGGAGACCAAGCTCGGCCTGCCGACCGACTACACCTTCCAGGGCGAGAAGCTCGCGGTCGACTGGCCGGCCAAGGGCCAGTCCGCGGCAGCGGTGATCGGGGTCGGAACGGTCGGCACCTCCGGTGAGCAGACGCCCGTCTCCATCGCCAGTGTCACCAAGGTGATGAACGCCTACCTGGTCCTCAAGGCGCACCCGCTCAAGAAGGGCGAGAGCGGCCCGAGCATCACCGTCGACAAGGCGGCCGCCCAGGAGTCCGTCCTCAAGGACCAGTCGCGGGCCCAGCTGACCGAGGGCCAGCAGCTCAGCCAGTACCAGGCGCTGGAGCTGCTGATGCTGCCCTCGGCCAACAACGTCGCCCGCCTGCTGGCCCGTTGGGACGCGGGCTCGGAGGAGGCGTTCATCGCGAAGATGAACGCCGAGGCCGCCAAGCTCGGCATGACCAACACCACCTACGCCGACCCGGCCGGCTACAACGACGACACCAAGAGCACCGCCACCGACCAGCTCAAGCTCGCCGAGCAGGCCATGAAGGACGACGTGTTCCGGCAGATCGTCGCGGAGCCCGAGATGCGGTACAACAACGTCCGCATCCCGAACACGAACGACCTGGTCTTCACCGAGCGCGGCAGCGTCATCGGCGTGAAGACCGGCTCGTCCACCGCGGCCCAGTCGGCGCTGATGTGGGCCGCGGTCAAGGAGATCGGCGGCACCAAGCGGACCATCATCGGCGTGACCCTGCGGCAGCCGGCGGTCGCCGGCGTGGACCTCGCCAAGGTCGCCCAGGCGCCCAGCCTGAAGATCATCAAGTCGGTGCAGAACGGCCTCGAAGGCCAGACGCTGGCCAAGCAGGGCCAGGTCGTCGGCCGGGTCGAGGACGGCCTCGGCGGCTCGGTGCCGATCGTCGCCGCCAAGGACCTCACCGTCGCCGGCTGGTCGGGCATCACCGCCGAGCTGACCCTGGACGCCACCAAGCTCGGCCACGCCGTGAAGGCCGGCACCCAGGTCGGCACCCTGTCCGCCGGTGAGGGCGAGGGCCGGATCGAGGTGCCGGTCACCCTGCAGGGCGACCTGGCGCCGCCGTCCATCCTGTCGCGGCTGACCCGCATCCTCTGACACCCGCAGGACGGGCGAAGGCCCCGCCGTTCCCGCCCCGAAAGGCGGCAACGGCGGGGCCTTCCCGCATCCCGGTCCGGGCTCGCCCCCGGTCTCACCCGGGTGTGGGGCCCCGCGCGGAACCCCCGCCGCCGTTCCGCGGCTCCGACGCCTCCGGGCCCGTTCCGCCCCCGCCGCCCGCGTCGTCCTGGACGGTCTTCGGCGCCGCGGCGGCGTCGCCCGGTGCGGCCGGTGTGTCCGGTGCAGCCGGCGTCGTCGGTTCGATGCCCAGCAGCGCCGCCACCGCGGGCTCCTGCGACAGCACCCGGCCCAGCGCGATCGTGAAGGTCACCGCGGTGAACATCACGATCAGCCAGGACAGCAGCGTGAACACCACGCCGTACGGGCCGAACCGGCTGATGCTCTGCGACACCGCCCGGGGCAGGTACACCGCGGCCGCCGCGCTCACCCCCACCACCGCCGCCCCGCACAGCACCGCGCCCGGCAGCAGCGGGCGCCAGGGGACCCGTCCGGCGAGCAGCAGGTGCTGGGTCCACCACCAGAGCGCGGAGTCCATCAGGAGGGTCAGTGGAATGCCCAGCCACAGGCCCGCGCCGAAACCGTCGTGCAACTGGTGCTGGAAGACCAGCACCACCAGCCACACCAGCAGCCAGGTCAGCCACCGCCAGGCGGTGATCCGCCCGGACGCCTTCGGCAGTTCCCAGCAGCGCTCGCAGACCCGCTGCACGGCGCGGCTCAGCGCGGTGGCGGACAGCAGGGTCACGATCACGCCCACCGCACCGAAGCTCTGCGCGACGTCGTCGTCGTGTCCGGTCGACAGGAAGGCCGCGACCTGCTGCTGGGCGGCGCCCTTCAACCCGAGCTGCTCGCGCAGCGAGGTGACCACGCCCTCCTTGATCGCGGCCGGGGCGAACACCGCCAGCGCCATCAGCGCGGGCAGCGCACTGAGGAAGGCCTGTGCGGCCATCCGGGTGGCACAGTCCAGCAGGTTCACCCGGAGGACCTGGTGCAGCGCCCGGCCGATCAGCGGCACGCGGTCGGGCATCAGCCTGAGCGAACGGGCCGTTCCGGCCGCCCTGGCCCGCATCCCCGGCTGCTGCGACCCTGTCACACCGGCTCCCTCCGCGAGCGTGCACTCCGTGCGACCCAGCCCCATGCTCGCCCCGGCGGTGGCGCCCCGCACCCGCGCCGACCGGCGTCCGGCTACCTCGTCCCGCTCCCGCCCGTGATCCCGCCCCTGCTCCCGCCGGTGTTCCTGCCGGTGACGGTGTGCGTGATCTTGTCGAGGCGGGAGGTGATGCCCCAGGCGGTGACCCGCCAGAGGGCCTCGACGACGATGTTGCGGCTCATCTTGGAGGCGCCGTGCTCGCGCTCGACGAAGGTGATCGGGACCTCGGCGACCTTGAAGCCGGCCTTGACGGCGCGCCAGGCGAGGTCGACCTGGAAGCAGTAGCCGGCGGAGGCGACCTCGTCCATGCCGAGGCCTTCGAGGGTCTCCTTGCGGAAGGCGCGGTAGCCGCCGGTGACGTCGCGGATCGGGACGTCGAGCATCAGGCGGGAGTAGGTGGAGCCGCCGCGGGAGAGCAGCAGGCGGGACTTGGGCCAGTTGACGACCTTGCCGCCGGGGACCCAGCGGGAGCCGAGGACGAGGTCGGCGCCGCGCAGGGCGGTGAGCAGGCGGGGCAGTTCCTCGGGCTGGTGGGAGCCGTCGGCGTCCATCTCGACGAGGACGGTGTAGCCCTCGTCGATGCCCCAGCGGAACCCGGCGAGGTAGGCGGCGCCCAGGCCCTCCTTGCCCTTGCGGTGCAGGACGCGGACGTGGTC